>NZ_JAHKRK010000009.1 GCF_019396355.1 Pseudonocardia nigra | reverse complement strand
GCCATCACCTGACCAGCGGCGATGCCGGTTGTAGACGGTCTTCCAGCACCCATACGGCGGAGGCAGGTCCCGCCACGGCAGTCCACACCGGGTCCGCCAGAACACCCCGTTGATCACCTGCCGGTGATCAGCCCACCGCCCCCCTCGTCGCGGTGTCCGGTCGGGCAGCAACGGCTCCAGCCGTGCCCACTCCGCGTCGGTCAAGTCGTGGCGATCAAGCACAGAAGAGATCTACCGCAGCCGACCCGCATGATCCACGGGACACGCTCTAAGCGGCCGGTCCCACCCAGGCACCGCGGTGCAGCAAGGTGGCTCTACTGCGGTGCTATCGCAGTAAAGCCACCTTGCCGCGGTTCGGTGGGCGGCGGCGCGGCCCGGGGTCAGCTCGGGCGCGTGCCCGGCGACGCCGTCTTGGCCGGGTCGCGCTCGACGATGTCGCCCAGCGCCTCGTCCACGCGCTTGCGCACGTCGTCGTCCAGGGTGACGCCGCTGGCGCCCGCGTTGTCGGCGACCTGCTCGGGACGGGACGCCCCGATGATCGCCGCCGCGACGTTGTCGTTCTGCAGCACCCAGGCCACGGCGAGCTGGGCCATCGACAGCCCCAGGTCCGCCGCGACCGGCTCGAGCTGCTGCACGCGGGTGAGGGTCTCGTCGTTCAGGAAGCGCTTGATCATGTTCGCGCCGCCCTTCTCGTCGGTCGCCCGCGAGCCGGCGGGCGGCGCGGCACCGGGCTTGTACTTGCCCGTGAGCACACCCTGCGCGATCGGCGAGAAGACGATCTGGCTGACGCCGAGCTCCCGCGACGCCGGTACTACCTCGCCCTCGATGACCCGCCACAGCATCGAGTACTGCGGCTGGTTGGACACGAGCCGGAAGCCGAGGTCGCGGGCGAGCGCCTGGCCGGCGCGCAGCTGCTCGGCGGTCCACTCGCTGACACCGATGTAGAGCGCCTTGCCGGCCCGGACGACGTCGGCGAACGCCTGCATCGTTTCCTCGAGCGGCGTCTCGTAGTCGTAGCGGTGGGCCTGGTAGAGGTCCACGTAGTCGGTCTGCAGCCGGGTGAGGCTGGCGTCGATCGACTCCATGATGTGCTTGCGGGACAGGCCCGAGTCGTTGGGCCCCTTCGGCCCGGTGGGCCAGTACACCTTGGTCAGGATCTCCAGCGACGCCCGGCGCTCGCCCGCCAACGCCTCGCCGAGGACGGTCTCCGCGGCGCCGTTCGCGTAGGCGTCGGCCGTGTCGAACGTGGTGATCCCGGCGTCGATCGCGGCCCGGACGCATGCGGTGGCGGCGTCGTTCTCGACCTGCGAGCCGTGGGTGAGCCAGTTGCCGTACGTGATCTCCGAGATCTTGAGGCCGGAGTCGCCCAGGTAGCGGTATTCCACCGGTCGACCCTATACCGGTTCAGCACCGTCTCCCTCCGCGGCGGATTTCCGATTCATCCGCGCGGCGGGGCGGAACTGCCGCGCACCCGCAGCGCCGGAGCCCCGACGAGGTCGGCGGTGGCGCCCGCACCGGCCAGCAGGCCGAACAGGCGCTCCGCCACGGCGGCGCCGTAGGCCACGACGTCGTGCCCCATCGCGGTGAGCGACGGGTGGGTGATCCGGCACAGCGTCGAGTCGTCCCATGCCACGAGTGACACGTCCCCCGGCACGCTCATGCCCAGCTCGCTGATCGCCGACAGGCCGGCGACCGCCATCAGGTCGTTGTCGTAGACGATCGCGGTGGGCCGCTCCTGCTCGGCCAGCAGCGTGCGCGTGGCCTCGGCGCCCCCGTCGCCGGAGAAGTCGGTGTGCACCGTGTGCATCCGCAGGCCGGACCGCTGCGCCGCTGCGGCGAACGCCTCGTCGCGGATCCGGATGTGCCCCAGCTCGCGAAGGCCGGCGACCCGGCCCAGCGTCCGGTGCCCCAGCCCGGCCAGATGGCGGACGGCCTGCTCCGCCGCGCTCGCGTCGTCGGTGCCGACGCCCGCGAGCCCGCCCGCCAGCGAGGGGTCGGCCACGACGACGGCGGGCAGTTCCAGCTCCTCGAGCAGCGGGATGCGCGGATCGTCGACGCGCACGTCCACCACGATGACGGCGTCGACCCGTCGCTCGGAGGACCACTTGCGGTACGTCGCGATCTCCGCGGCGATGTCGGGCACCACCTGGAGCAGGAGCCCGTAGGACTTGGTGGTGAGCACGCTCTCCACGCCACCGATGAACTCCATGTAGAACGGCTCGTAGCTGAGCGTGGCGGGGTGGCGGGCCAGGACCAGGCCGAACGTGTCGGTGCGGGCCCCGGACAGCATGCGCGCGGCGCTGTTGGGCGCCCAGTTCAGCTCGGCGGCGACCTTGAGCACCCGCGCCCGCGTGGACTCCGAGACGCCCGGCTGCCCGTTCAGCGCATAGGAGACCGCGCCCTTCGAGACCCCGGACCGGCGAGCGATCTCCCTGATGGTCACCCGAGCCACGCGGAATCCTCCTTCGACGACGCTGTGCCCGACACCCGTCGCGGGGCCCGGCGCCCGCTCACATTATCGGCCTGACAGGCTGGTGCCCGAACGGCAATCGCTCCGCCCGCCGATTTCCGCACGAATCGCCACTGGCGACGCCGATGCCCGCTCCGGTAGCGTCGCCGGCGCTCTGAACCGGTTCATCAGTTTCGTCGTTCCGTGCTGTTCGGCCGGGACCCGTCCGCACGGGAGGACGCAGTGCTCGACGACGCGCGCATCGTGGCGTTCGCCGGGGACAGCGTCACCGACGGCGGACGGCGCGACGACGCCGGCCGCGGGCCGGGCCACGGCTGGGTCCGGACGGTGGCCGACGAGCTCGCCGCGCGGCCCGGTGCCACCCCGCGGCCGGTCAACAGCGGCGCCAGCGGCAATCGCCTCGTCGACCGGGGAGTCGGGATGGGGCACCGACCGCCGCTCGAACGCCCCGAGATCGAGGTGATCCGCCGGCTCGCCGAGCGGTGGGACGCGGTGCTCGCGCCCGCCGACCGGGAGATGTGGACGCGGGCCACCCGACCGACCTGGGCACCGCGTGCTCGCCGACCTCTGGCCGGCCACCGTGCCGTGCCCCCGACGCCGACACCGACCCCGCACCGAGGAGATCGCATGATCGCGTCCATCGTCCACCTGCGGGCCGGTGGGGTGAGCCTCGTGCTCGACCTGCCGGGCGACACCCTGCCCGCCGTCCTGCACTGGGGCGCGGACCTCGGTCCCGTGGGCCAGGACGAGCTGCGCGACCTCGCCGGCACGGTGGCCCCGCTGCTGGAGAACGCCGTCGACGTGCCGGTCCGGGTGAGCCTGCTGCCCGAGCACAGCGCGGGGTGGATGGGCGCTCCCGCGCTCCTCGGGCACGGGGGTGGCGACGCGTGGTCGACGCGGTTCGGCGCCACCGAGTACGCCGTCGACGAGGCGGGTCGCCGGGTCGTCGCCCGCGCGAGCGACCCCGCCGCGGGGCTCGCACTGGAGGTCGAGGTCGAGCTGCTCGCGTCCGGGCTCGTGCGCACCCGGGCCGCCGTCACGAACACAGCCGACAGGCCCTTCTCGGTGGAACAGCTGGCGGTCGCGCTCCCGGTGCCGCCGGTGGCGACGGAGCTGCTCGACCAGGCCGGTCGCTGGTCGCGCGAGCGCGTGCCACAGCGCCGCGCCATCACGGTCGCCATGCACCTGCGGGAGAACCGGCGCGGCCGGACCGGCACCGACGCGGCCACCGTGCTCATGGCCGGCGAGGCGGGCTTCGGGTTCGGCGGCGGCGAGGTGTGGGGGCTGCACGTCGGCTTCAGCGGCAACCACCGCTCGTACCTGGAGCGGATGACGTCCGGCCGCACCCTGCTGGCCGGCGGCGAGCTGCTGCTCCCCGGCGAGCTGGCGCTCGCCCGCGACGAGACCTACCGCAGCCCGTGGATCCACGGCACGTACGGCGTCGGCCTGGACGACGCCGCGGCGCGGTTCCACGAGCACCTGCGCAGCCGGCCACAGCACCCGCGCTCGACGCGCCCGGTCGTCCTGAACACGTGGGAGGCGGTGTACTTCGACCATGACCTCGACCGGCTGCTCGACCTCGTCGAGCGCGCCGCCGAGGTGGGCGTCGAGCGTTTCGTCCTCGACGACGGGTGGTTCCGCGGGCGCCGCAGCGACGATGCCGGGCTCGGCGACTGGTACGTGGACGAGGACGTGTGGCCGAAGGGACTGCACCCCCTCGTCGACCGCGTGAAGGAGCGCGGGATGGAGTTCGGCCTGTGGGTGGAGCCGGAGATGGTCAACCCGGACTCCGACCTCGCCCGCGCGCACCCGGAGTGGATCCTGCAGACGGGCGGGCGACTGCCCCTGGAGGCCCGCCGCCAGCAGGTGCTCGACCTGGCGCAGCCGGAGGCGTACGCCCACATCCTCGAGCGCCTGAGCAGCCTGGTGACGGAGTACGGCGTCGCCTACCTGAAGTGGGACCACAACCGCGACCTCGTCGAGGCCGGCTCGACCGCCACCGGCCGCGCGGGCCACGCCCAGACGCTGGCCGTCTACCGGCTCCTCGACGGCCTGAAGGCGGCGCACCCCAGGCTGGAGATCGAGTCGTGCTCGTCCGGCGGGGCCCGGGTCGACCTCGGCATCCTCGAGCGCACCGACCGCATCTGGGCCAGCGACTGCATCGACCCGCACGAGCGCCAGCAGATCCTGCGCTGGACCGCGCAGCTGCTGCCCGCCGAGCTCGTCGGCAGCCAAGTCGGCAGCCCGGTCTCGCACAGCACCGGCCGCACCCACGACCTGTCGTTCCGCGCGGCCACCGCGCTGTTCGGCTCGTTCGGGATCGAATGGGACATCACCAGGGCGAGTGTGGAGGAACGGGCCGAGCTCGCCGAGTGGGTGGCGCTCGCGAAGCGGTTCCGCCCGCTGCTGCACAGCGGCCGGACCGTGCGGGTGGATCACCCGGTAGACGCCGTGTGGGCACACGGCGTGGTGGCGCAGGACCGCTCGGAGGCGCTGTTCGCGTTCGTGATGATGGACCGGCCGAGCTGCTGGCCGCCCGGCCTCGTCCGGATTCCCGGGCTCGACCCGGATCGCCGCTACCGGCTCGCACCCGTCGGCCCGTCCGGCCCGCTCGCCACGAACAACGACGCCCCCAGCTGGCAACGCGGCGAGGTGACGCTGTCCGGCCGCGCCCTCGCCGCCGTCGGGATCCAGGCGCCGCCGCTGCAGCCCGACCACGCCGCCCTGGTGCACCTTCGCGCGCTCTGAGGTCCGAGCGCCGCACGTCCCCGGCCCGGAACGCCAGCAAGGTGGCAATGCTGCCACTGGACGGCAGTATCGCCACCTTGCTGCCAGGCGGCGGGGGAGGCGGGCGGGCTCAGGTCAGGTCGTTCACCGTGCGGAGTACCGGGGCCCCGGTCAGGACTGCCCGGTCCAGCTCCCCTGACGTCACCGTGAAGGTGTGGCTCTCGCCCGCGGCCAGGGTCACCAGGCCGGAGTCGACGCGGGCGGCGGGGTCGAGCCGGTCCGGGAACAGGCAGACGTCCTTGACCAGCGCGGACGCGGTGACGCGGACCTGGTAGCCGTCGGCCGTGCGGGTCGCCTCCGCCGTCAGGGCGTCGGCGGTGGGCACCAGGTGTAGGCCGCTGTCCTCGCGGAAGTACCAGAACGCCGGGGAGGACCCGGTGACCTGCAGGAACTCCGCGTCAGGCACCCCGGCCACCGCCAGCGACGGCGGCAGCTCCACCGTGACGGCGCTGCGCGCGGCCACCTCGACCGGCAGCGCCTCGCTCGCGAGCACGGGGCTCCCGGCGCCGGTCCCCCGCCGGGTCACGACCAGCTCCGCCGACCACGGGTCCGGCGAGTCGTTGTGCACCACGACCGCGAGCCCGCCGTCGCGCGGCTGGACCGTGACGAGCCGGTCGGCGAACACCCGCCGCAGGGCGTGCCACAGCGGCTTGCGGATCCCGTACCCGTCCACGGCCGCCCAGGAGATCACCGGCCAGTTGTCGTTGAGCTGCCAGACGACCGCGCCGGTGTTGCGCGGGAACAGGCTGCGGAAGTGCTCGATGCCGTACGCGACCGCGCGTGCCTGGTTGAGCTGGGTGATCCAGTGCCACTCGTCGACGTCGCGCCACTTCGGCAGGTGGTCGCCGAGGCCCCGCTCGAGCTTGCCGTTGCCGTCCGCGGCCTTCTGGTGCACCAGCATCTGCGGGCCGTGCGGGTCGAGCGGCTCGTCGTGCACCACCGAGGTGAGCGTCGACCACGCGGGCGGGCCCTGGAAGCCGAACTCCGCGACGAAACGGGGCGCGTAGTCGTGGTAGGCGCGGTAGTCCACCTCGTTCCACACGTCCCAGATGTGCATGCTGCCGTTGCGCGGGTCGTTCGGGTGGATGAACGGGCTGAACGAGTACGGGCTGCCCGCCGAGTACGGCGTGCGCGGGTCGAGCTCCGCCACGATGCCCGGCAGGACGTCGAGGTAGTACCCCGCGCCCCAGGTGCGTCCGGCCAGCGGGGCCCGCCAGTTCCACTCGACGTAACCCCAGATGTTCTCGTTGCAGCCGTTCCACAGCGCGAGGCTCGCGTGCTGCGACAGCCGGGTGACCGCCTCGTGTGCCTCGGCCTCCACCTCGCCGCGCAGCGGCTCCTCCTCCGCGTAGGCGGCGCAGGCGAACAGGAAGTCCTGCCACACGAGCACGCCCAGCTCGTCACACGCCCGGTAGAAGTGCTCGCTCTCGTAGATCCCGCCGCCCCAGACGCGCAGGAGGTTGATGTTCGCGTCGACGGCGTCGCGGACGCTGCGCGCGTAGGTCTCGGCCGTCAGGCGGGTGACGAAGGCGTCGTCGGGGATCCAGTTGGCGCCGCGGACGTACACCTCCTCGCCGTTGACCCGAAAGGTGAACGCCCCGCCGTGCTCGTCGGGGGCGGTGTCCAGCTCGACCGTGCGGAACCCGACCCGCCCGTCCCACCCGCCGATCCTCACGCCGTCGCCCGCGGTGAGCGCGACGGCCACGTCGTGGAGCGGCTGGTCGCCGTACCCGCGGGGCCACCACAGATCGACGTCCTCGACGGTGGCGGTGACGCACGCCGACACCTGCCCGGCCGCGACGACGGCCTCGGCGGTGCGCCCACCCACCCGGACCGCGACCGTGACGGCCTCGATCCTCGGCTCGTCCTCCCAGGCCAGGTCGACATGCACGTCGAGCACGCCGGTGGCGCCGTCCACCGTGGCCAGCGGACGCACCGCCGCGATCCGCACGTCGCTCCACGACTCGATCCGGATCGGCCTCCAGATCCCGGCGGTCGCCACGTCCGGGCCCCAGTCCCACCCGTAGTTGCTCGCCATTTTGCGGATCGCGTTGAACGGGTGGTGGTTGACGTGCGGGCGGGCGCCGAGCTGCTCGGCGAGCCGTTCCGCGGCGTCGACCGGCGCGGCGAACTCGACGACCAGCTCGTTGGCGCCCGGCACCAGCAGCGCGGTGACGTCGAACCGGTGGCTGCGGTGCTGGTTGGCGGTGCGCCCCACCTCGGTGCCGTTGAGCCGCACCGTGGCCACCGTGTCCAGCCCGTCGGCCACGAGCTCGTGGCGGCACCCGCCGTCGGGGTTCCAGGTGAAGTCCGCCCGGTAGAGCCACGCCGTGCGCCCGATCCAGGCCAGCGCGCCCTCGTTGGCCCCGTCGAACGGGTCCGGGATCGCGCCCGCGGCCAGCAGGTCGGTGTGCACCTCGCCCGGCACGGTGGCCGGCAGCGCGTCCGGCAACAGCCCCGCCGGGACCGGACCCGCACCGGGTCGCACCGACCACGAGACACCGGCGTCGGTGGTCAACGGGGTGGCGCGCAGCGGAACGAGGGCGGGGACCTGCGGGGAGCGGGAGGTCTCGAGGTCATCGAGCGTCACTGGGCCGATCTCCGTCACTGGGCCAATCTCTTTTCCGGGTTGGGTGAGGCGTCGAGCAGGAGCTTCGTGTACTCGTGCTGCGGGTCGAGGATGACGTCGTCGGACGGGCCGCGCTCGACGATCTCGCCGCCGCGCATCACGAGGATCTCGTCGGAGAAGTGCCGCGCCGTGGCGAGGTCGTGGGTGATGTAGAGGACGCCGAGGTTTGACTCGCGTTGCAGGTCCGCAAGCAGGTTGAGCACGCCCAGGCGGATCGACACGTCGAGCATCGACACCGGCTCGTCGGCCACGAGGATCGACGGCTCGGGCGCCAGTGCCCTGGCGATCGCGACCCGCTGGCGCTGGCCCCCGGACAGCTCGTGGGGCCGCCTGCGCGCCACGAGCTCGGCGGGCTCGAGGCGGACCCGCTCCAGCAGGCCGTGGACGAGCCGCTCGATCTCGTCGGCCGATCGCCCCCTGCCGTGCAGGCGCAGCGGCCGCTCCAGGTGGTGGGCGACCGTGTGGAACGGGTTGAGCGACGCGAACGGGTCCTGGAACACCATCTGCACGTTCTTGCGGTACTCGCGCAGTGCCCGGCCGTGGCGGCCGATCGGCTTCCCGTCGAGGAGGATCTGCCCCGACGTGGGCCGCTCCAGTTGCATGAGCAGCTTCGCGATCGTCGACTTCCCGCTCCCGCTCTGACCGACGAGCGCGACGGTCCTGCCCGACTCCACAGTGAGGCTCACGTTCTGGACGGCCGCGAGCGTCTGCCCGCGCCGGCCGCCCCGCAGCCGGTACTCCTTGACGACGTCGCGCAGCTCCAGGGTGGTCACCGCGACGCCACCTCCTCGGCGTGGACGCGCACGCGGTCGAGCTCCTCGAGCCTCGTGTCGGCCCCGCCGCGGACGAACTGGCCGCGATCGCCGGTGAGGCTGGGGAACGAGGCGAGCAGCTGCTTCGTGTAGGCGTGCTGCGGGCGCAGGTAGACGTCCGCGGCCGCGCCCAGCTCGACGATGCGGCCCTCGCGCATCACGGCGATCCGGTCGCTGATCTCGAGCAGCAGCGGCAGGTCGTGGGTGATGAAGACGACGGCGAACCCGAGCTCGGCCCGCAGTCGCGTGATCTCCCGCAGGATCTCCCGCTGCACCACGACGTCGAGCGCCGTCGTGGGCTCGTCCATGATCATGACCTCGGGTCCGAGCGTCATGGCCATGGCGATCATGACCCGCTGCCGCATCCCGCCGGACAGCTCGTGGGGGTAGGACGACAACCGGACCCGGTCGACGCCGACGCGCTCCAGCAGGTTGCCTGCGAGCTTCCGGCGCTCCTGCCTGCCCATGCCCGGCCGGTGCGTCGTGAACACGTCCTCGAGCTGGGCGCGGATGTCGATGACGGGGTTGAGCGAGTTCATCGCCCCCTGGAACACCATCGAGATCCTGTCCCAGCGGACCGCCCGCAGCTGCTCACCCTGCAGCGCGGCGAGGTCGAGCGCGATGCCGTCGCGGCCGGAGAAGACCATCCGGCCCGAGGAGATCACCGCGGGCGGCTTGAGCAACCGGGTGATCCCGTAGGCGA
Source organism: Pseudonocardia nigra (assembly GCF_019396355.1). Taxonomy (GTDB): domain Bacteria; phylum Actinomycetota; class Actinomycetes; order Mycobacteriales; family Pseudonocardiaceae; genus Pseudonocardia; species Pseudonocardia nigra. The sequence goes on along the minus strand of NZ_JAHKRK010000009.1, from coordinate 72,699 downwards.
GCGTGCTCTTCCCGCAGCCGCTCTCCCCGGCGAGGCCGAGGATCTCGCCACGACCGAGCGTGAGATCGACGTTCCGGACCGCGTGGACGGTCTTCTCGGCCAGGTAGTCGATGCTGACGTTCTCGAGCGTCAGCACGGGGTCAGCGATGTTCATCGCGCCTCCTTCGTCCTGCGCCGCCGGACGGCCGAGGCGCCCTGGTTGCGCAGCTTGGGGTTGATGATCTCGTCGATCGCGAAGTTGATCATTGCGAGACCGGCGCCGAACAGCGCGATGAGCAGGCCGGGCGGGACGAACCACCACAGCGCCCCGAGCCGGAGCGCGAGCCCGTTGCCGGCCCAGAACAGCATGGTTCCCCAGGTCCAGGAGTTGCTCGCCCCGAGGCCGATGAACGCGAGGCCGGCCTCGCCGAGGATCGCGCCGATCACCGCGAAGATGAACATCGACGCCAGCAGCGGCACGAGGTTGGGCATGATCTCCACGAACAGGATCCGCCAGGTCCGCTCCCCCGCCACGGGCGAGGCCAGCACGTAGTCACGGCTGCGCACGCTCAGCGTGACCGCGCGCAGCACGCGGGCGGCGCCGGCCCAGCTCGTGACCGCCAGCACGAGGGAGATGAGCAGGATGCCCTTCTGCTGCACGTAGCTCGAGATGACGATCACGAGCGGGAGGCCCGGGATGACCAGCATGATGTTGCTGAACAGCGAGAAGCCCTCGTCGACCCAGCCGCCGACGTACGCCCCGATGATCCCGAAGACGGCCGAGAACAGGATGGCGAGCACGCCGACCGTCAAGCCGATGATCAGCGACCCACGGGTGGCGTGGGCGAGCTGGGCGAAGACGTCCTGCCCGGTCTGGGTGGTGCCGAGCAGGTACCCGTCGCCCGGCGGCCGCAGCCCGACGTTGTTCACCGCGTCCGGGCTGCCCACGAGGAACGGGGCAACGACGCCGAACAGCGTGATGGCCCCGCAGATCACGAGGCCGCCGATCATCATCGGGGTCGGCTCCGGCAGTCGCAGGCGCTTGCGTGTGCGGCGCGCACCGGAGACCGCGGCATCGGGCGCGACGGTCGTGTCGGTGGTGATGGCCATGACGACGTCCTCCTCCTACGCCCGGGCCCGGGTGCGGGGGTCGATGAGGCTGTAGAGCAGGTCGACCAGCAGGTTCGCTCCGAGCACCGAGAGCGTGATGACGAGGAAGATCCCCTGCATCAGCGCGTAGTCGTTGTTCTGCACGGCCGACAGCAGCGTCATGCCGATGCCGGGGTAGGAGAAGACCTGTTCGGCGACGATCGACCCGGCGACGATGAACCCGAGGGAGATCGCGAAGCCCGCGAGCGAGGGCAGGATGGCGTTGCGGGCCGCGTAGGTCGTCATGATCCGGCGGGGGTGCAGGCCCTTGGCCTCCGCGGTGACGACGTAGTCCTCCGACAGCGTCGACACCATCATGTTGCGCATCCCGAGCATCCAGCCCGCCACCGACGACAGCACGATCGTCAGGGCCGGGAGGGTGCCGTAGTAGATCGCGCTCGCGATGAACTCGCCGTTCCAGCCGGGGGTGGTCTCGTAGACGTCGTAGCCGCCGTTCAGCGGGAAGACCTGCCACACGCTGCCGAACAGGTAGAGCAGGACCAGCGCCAGCCAGAAGTACGGCACCGACTGGAACATCGTGGTGACCGGGATGAGCTTGTCCAGCCACGATCCGCGCTTCCAGCCGGCGAACTGGCCCAGCACCACGCCGAGGACGAACGAGATGACCGTGGCGATACCCATCAGCGCGATCGTCCACGGCAGGGTGTCGGCGATGGTGTCGGCGACGGTCTGCGGGAAGACCGTCACCGACACCCCGAAGTCACCCCTGGCCACGTTCCCCAGGTAGGCGACGTACTGACCGACGATGGACTGGTCGGTGTCCATGCCGAGCATGAGTTCGATCGCCCGCCGGGCCTCCGGGGCCACCGATCCCCGGGCCGAGAGCCTCGCCAGCATGATGTCGACGGGATTGCCCGGCATCAGCCTCGGCAGCACGAAGTTGATGGTCAGGGCTGCCCAGAGCGCCGCCAGGTAGAAGCCGATCTTCTGCAGGTAGAAGCGCATCATCGGTCACTGTCCGGCGGGCTGCAGGTTCTTCAGGACGATCCCGTTGTCCCACGACTTCCAGGAGGCGGGGAACGCGTACAGGTCGTCCTGGGTCGGCCAGCCGGTGACCCGGCTGTTGTTGAACTCCGTGAGGGTCGAGCCGATGATGATCGGGATGTAGGACATGTCCCGGGCGATCTCCCGCTGGATGATCGCGTACTGCTCGGCCTTGACGGCGTCGTCGTCCATCTGGGCGGCCGCCTCGATGGCCTCCTGGTCGACCACCGGGTTGCTGTAGCGCACCTGGTTGTTGCTCGACGCGCTCTGCCCGACCGGCGCGGTGGTGCTCGTGGCGTACTTGCGCGCGTAGACGAAGTACGGGTCGGTCGACGGGCCGGGACCGATCGAGTCCATCGACAGCTGGAACGTCCCGTTGGTCTCGTTGGCCGCCCACTCGTTGTACGACAGCTGACTGGAGGTCAGCTCGATGCCCACCTCCCGGAGTTGCTGCGTCATCGCCTCGATGGCAGAGATGAAGTCGCTGTAGCCGCTGACGACCTGGACGTTGAGCGTGAGGCGTTGCCCGTCCCTGGTGTAGATCCCGTCCCCGCCCATCGTCCAGCCGGCGCCCTCGAGGATCGACCTCGCCCGCGCCACGTCGGCGTTGGCCGGGGCGAGCTCGATGTCATCGGCGATCCAGTCCGCGTCGCGCTCCGGCATCAGCAGCGCGGGTGATGGCATGGCGCCGAGGTCGGCGAACGCGAGCTGGTTGAGCTGCGTGCGGTCGATGCCGTGGTAGATCGCCTGCCGGACGGCGACGTCGGTCTGCGGGCCGGTGCAGCCGAGGTCGGCGTTCGCGCACGTGTGGAACGTCGTGCTGAAGGCGGGCGAGTTCACCCAGCTCAGTTCCGGGTTGCTCGCCATCAGCTGCTGCAAGCCCGGGAAGAAGGAGCTCATCCAGTCGACGTCGCCCGCGAGCAGTGCCGCGCTGGCCGCGTCGGCGCCGGCGAGGGCGATGTAGCGCACCCGGTCGACGGCCGGCGCGCCGCCCCAGTAGTTCGGGTTGGCCGCGAGCACGTAGCTCTGCGGGCTGAACTCCGCCACCGTGTACGGGCCGGTGACCACGGGGTCCGGGTTGATGGTCGTGACGGGGTCGAGCTCGGACCAGACGTGTTCGGGCAGGATCGGGTTGTCCCCGAGGACGCTCGCCTCCTGCACGAAGGAGGTCTCCGGGAACCTCACGACCACGGTGTTGTCGCTCGTGGCCTCGGCCGTGCCGTCGAAGCCCGACGCGTTGAGCTCGGGGTGCTCGTTCGGCAGGTTCAGCGAGAACGCGACGTCCGCCGCCGTGAACGGCTCCCCGTCGGACCACGTCACGCCCTCGCGCGTGGTGATCGTGAGCTCGGTGCCGTCCTCGTTCCAGCTCCAGTCCGTGCCGAGGATCGGTTCCGGCTCGGTTCCCGCCGGGGCGGTGATGTTGTAGTAGAACAAGGGTTCGTACAGGATCCCGCGCGCCGGCCGCAGAAGCGTGGGGGAATGCGGGTTCCAGTTCTCCGCGATCGTGCCGGTGGAGCCGTTGAACACGGTGATGGTGGTGGGCTCACTCCCTCCGGCGGGCCCTTGACCCTCGGAGGAACTGCCGCCACTGCAGGCGGACAGCGCGAGCACCGCGCCGGTGAGGGCCGCCGTGACGGCGAGCCGTGTGCGACGGGTCCTTCTCAGGTGCATCAGTGGCCCCTTTTTCGAGGTATCACGACGGCGTGATTCAGGGCGCGCCAAAATCGCCCCGATCCCTGGGCGTCGGTCGCATTGCCGACGCTGCCGGGTGCCGTGAACGGCAAGTTACTGGACCGGTTCATCTCGGCCAAGACCCAGCCGTCGCTCACCGCCAGGACACGGGTCACATTGAGCGACGAGGATGCATTTTCGGTGCTTCTGAACCGGTTCATGCCGACGTCGCGAGCACCGGATGCACGAAAAGACGGGGCGGCACCCCCGACCATGCGATCGGCGGTGCCACCCCGTCGGTGGCGTGATGGCCTGCGGTCAGGCCTCGGGCTGCTCCTGCGGGCCGATGGCGAAGCGCAGCTCCTGCTCGCCCTCCGGGCCGGGTACCGGCTGGACGTCGAGCACCTTGTCGTCGAGCACCTCGGCCACCACGGGCTCGAGGAACACGCTGACGCCCTCGCCGGACAGGACGACGTCGTCGGTGGCGGGCTGCCCCGCGAGCGACAGCTCCAGGCCCTGCTCCGGGTCAGGGGCGGAGATCCGCAGCCCGCTTCCCTCGGGCAGCTCCGCGTCGGTGGTCAAGGACTTGATGGCCTCGGCCGCGAGGTCGGTGATTGCCAACATGCGGCCCGACGGTAGGCGCGTGCGGGCCCGCGCGCAGGGTGGGGCTCGACACGCCCGCGATCCCTCAGCACCGATGATCGCTCCGCGAGCTCCGCTCAGCCGAACCGGTCCGGGTCCGGCCCCAACCGCGTCCCGCTGTCCAGCTCGGCGATCGTCGCCATGTCGTCGTCGGAGAGCTCCACGTCGAACACATCGATGTTCTCCCGGATCCGCGAGGGCGTCACCGACTTCGGGAACACGATGTTGCCGAGCTGGACGTGCCAGCGCAGCACGATCTGGGCCGGGCTCTTGCCGTACTTCTCGCCCAGCCCGACGAGCCGGTCGTCGCGCAGCAGGTCGCCACCCTGGCCGATCGGGCTCCACGCCTCCGTCGCGATCCCGTGCTCGCGGTGGTAGGCGCGCAGGTCGGCCTGCGGCAGCATCGGGTGGAGCTCGATCTGGTTCACGGCGGGCACGGTGCCCGTCTCGGCCGCGAGGCGCTCCAGGTGCGGGATCTGGAAGTTGGAGACGCCGATGGAGCGCGCCCGGCCGTCGGAGGCGATCTTCTCGAAGGCCTTCCACGTCTCCACGTAGAGGTCCTTGCCCGGCTGCGGCCAGTGGATCAGGAACAGGTCGACGTGGTCGAGGCCGAGGCGCTGCAGGCTCTCGTCGAACGCCGTCATCGCCTCGTCGTAGCCCTGCCTGCCGTTGGCGAGCTTGGTGGTGACGAAGACCTCGTCGCGCGACAGGCCGGACTCGCGGACCGCCTGGCCCACACCCTCCTCGTTGCGGTACCCCTGCGCCGTGTCGATGTGCCGGTAGCCCGCCTCGAAGGCGATGCGTACCGCGTCCACGGTCTGATCCGGCCCGATCTGGAAGACGCCGAAGCCGAACTGCGGGATCTCGACGCCGTTGTTCAGGGTGATGCTGGGTACGTGGGACATAAGGGGGCACTACCCGCCGCCCGGGTAGGGCTAACGGTCGCCGGACGCCTCACTCGGTCCGGGGCCGCGCTGCGTCGGCCACCGGATCCGGCGCCGATACGCGGTCCGACACCGATTGCCGGGCGAGCCGGACGACGACGACCGCGAGCACGATCGCCAGCGCGACGAGCAGCCCGGTGCCCACGTTGAGCCCCACGCCGTTGACCAGGACGAACGACAGGCCGCCCGCAAAGAGGCAGTAGTAGGTGGTCGGGATGATCGTCTTGCGGATGAGGTCGCCCTCGCGGCCCAGCAGGCCGACCGTCGCCGACGCGGCCACCACGTTGTGCACGGTGATCATGTTGCCGGCGGCGCCGCCGACGGCCTGGGTGGCGACCACCGTCTCCGGACTGGCCCCGATGTTCTCCGCCGTCGCGAACTGGAACAGCGAGAACGTCAGGTTGCTGACGGTGTTGCTGCCCGCCACGAACGCGCCCAGCGCACCGATCCACGGGGCGAGTACCGGCCAGGCGTCGCCCGCGAGTGCGGACGCACCCTCGGCGAGGGTGACGGGCATGCTCGACAGCCCGGTGTCGTTGAACGCCGGCCCGGAGTTGATCAGGATCCGCACGAGTGGCAGCGCGAACAGCAGCGCGACGGCCGCACCGGCGAGCTGGCTCGCCGAGACCCGCCACGCGGTGCCGATGTCGCGCCCGCTCATCCGGTGCAGCCCGTAGGTGACCAGACAGGCGACGATGAAGATGAACCCGGGCAGGTAGAACGGCTGCAGCGACTCCGAGATCTCGGTCCCGAAGATGTTGTCGACGTCGATCGTGATTCCGGACAGGAACTGCGTGACCGGCGGGACGGTGCGGCTGAGCACCAGCAGCAGCGCCACCACCACGTACGGCGACCAGGCCAGCCAGATGTTCATGCTGCGGCCCGCCACCTCGGACGTGTCGGGCGCCAGCGTCCCCGTCCAGCGGTCCGACCAGCGCTCCCGCGGCGGGAACTCCCACGTCTGCTTCGGCATGAGGAACCCGCGGCTGGAGGTGAACATGACCAGGGCCAGCCCGATCAGGCCGCCGAGCAGCGACGGGAACTCCGGTCCGAGCACCGCAGCGACGAGCACGTACGGGACGGTCATCGCGAACGCGGCGTAGATCGCGAACGGCCAGACCCGCAGCCCGTCGCCGAACCGGCCCCCGAAGAAGCCGGTGAGCATGCAGGCCAGGAACAGCGGGATGAGCGTGCCGATGACGGCGTGCAGCAGGGCCACGTCGAGGCCGAGGACGTGCAGGTAGCCGGGCATGTCGAGCCCGAGCACCGACACCCGCCGCTCCACCGCCGGGTCGCCGGACAGCCCCCGCCCGAGCCCGGTGAGCACGGGCGTACCCGCCGCGCCGAAGCTCACCGGCGTGCTCTGGATGATCAGTCCGACCATCACCGCCGCCATCGCCGGGAAACCCAGCGCCAGCAGCAGCGGGGCGACGACCGCGGCGGGCGTGCCGAACCCGGACGCTCCCTCGATGAACGACCCGAACAGCCAGCCGATGATGATCGCCTGGACTCTGCGGTCGGCGCTGACCGTGGTGAAGCCGGCGCGGATCGTCGCCAGCGCGCCGCTCGCCGTGAGCGTCTGGAGCAGAAGCAGCGCGCCGAAGATGATGTAGAGCAGCCCGATCGCGATGACCAGGCCCTCCACGCTGGCGGCGGCGAGCACGGCGGCGTCCATGCCCCAGACGAGCGCGCCCACCAGCACCGCCGCGACGAACCCGATCGGCATCGCGTACTTCGCGGGCCAGCGCAGCCCGACGAGCAGAACCGCCACGACCAGGATCGGCGCCAGCGCAGCCAGGCTCAGCAGCCCGAGGTTGTCCACAGTGACGTCCCTCCGAACGCGCGACCGGATCGTCCCGGTCGGTCGCCAGGCAGCCTCACATCAGAGGAGCGTCCCAATCAACACCTGTGGCCGAATTTTTTCCGCATGGAGTCACAGTGCTTCCGCAATTCGGAATGAAGCGAGGGGGTCAGGGTTTGCGGCCGACGCCACACCAGCCCCACACGCTGTTGACGTCGCCGTGCGGCGGGGACGGTTCGACGTCCGGCCGCCAACCCAGGATCGGCACCAGGCCGGGCTCCACCATCTCCAGCCCGTCGAAGAACTTCGCCGTCTCCGCCTTGTCGCGCGCCACGTACGGGGTCCCGCCGCGCTGCGCCGTGGCCGCCATGCGCACCATCGCCTCGCGGTCGAAGTCCGAGGCCGGGTGGACGAGCACGAGGTGGCTGCCCGACGGCAGGGCGGCCAGGAGCGTCGCCACGGCCCCGTACGGGTCGGCGTCGTCGGGCAGGTGGTGCAGGATCCCGATGAGCATCAACGCCACCGGCTGCTCGAGGTCGAGCGTCGCGGCGAGGGCGGGGTCGCCGAGGATCGTGTCCGGGCTGCGCAGGTCGGCGGCGATGAACGCGGTGCGGCCCTCCGGCCTGCTGGTCATCAGCGCACGGGCGTGGGCGAGCACGATCGGGTCGCGACCTCCTGTGCCACCTCGTGCACGTTGCCGAACGTGGGGATACCCGTGCCGACGTCGAGGAACTGCCGGACGCCCGCGTCGCGGGCGAGGTGGCGCACAGCCCGGGCCAGGAACGCGCGCTGGGCACGGACCATGGTGCGGATCGCGGGGATCTGCTCGGCGAGCGCATCGCCCATCGCGCGGTCGGCCGGGTAGTTGTCCTTGCCGCCGAGCCAGTAGTCGTACACGCGCGCCGACTGCGGGACGGTGATGTCGATCTCCACGGTGACGAACAGTATCGCCGCCCACCCGTTGGCGTGAACAGTTGGACGGTCAGCGGTCGAGCCCGAGTGCCCGGGCCGCGAGCTGGGCGAGGTGTACCGGTTCCCGGGTGCCGGCCTGACGGAGCTGGGTACGGCAGCTGAAGCCGTCGGCCAGCACGGCGACGTCGGGCTCGGCGGCGCGCACGGCGGGCAGCAGCACCCGCTCCGCGCACGCCATCGACACCGCGTAGTGCCCCTGCTCGAACCCGAAGTTGCCGGCCAGCCCGCAGCACCCGGAGTCGAGCACCTCCGCGTCGACGCCGAGCGCGGCCATCGCCGACCGGTCCGCGCCGCTGCCCAGCTCCGCGTGCTGGTGGCAGTGCACCTGCACCAGCGCCCGCTGCCCTGGCCCGACCACGCGCTCGCGCAGCTCGTCGGCGTGCTCGGCGAGCACCTCGGCGAACGTGCGCACGCCGGATGAGACCGCGGCGGCGAGCGGGTCATCGGGCAGCAGCTCGGACGCGTCGGCCCGCAGCGCGGCAGTGCACGACGGCTCGAGCCCGACGACGGGCACCCCCGCGGTGAGCCACGGCTCGATCGTGCGCAGGCTGCGCCGCAGCACCCGGCGGGCGGCGTCGAGCTGCCCGGTGGAGGTCCAGGTGAGCCCGCAGCAGATGTCCCGCGGCGGGACCTCGACGACGTACCCGAGCTCCTCGAGCACGGCGACGGCGGAGCCGAGGATCGCCGGGTCGAAGTGGTTGCTGAACGTGTCCGGCCACAGCAGCACCCGGCGCCGCGATTGCAGCAAAGCCACTTTCATGCCATCGGGTTGCGTGAAAGTGGCTTTGCTGCAACGGGCGGCGGTGAACGGGCGCCGGGCCAACGGGGGGATCGCCCGCTCCCGCGCGATCCCACCCACCCGTTTCGCCAGCGCACCCAACGGGCCGCGGGCGGCCGCGTTGAGGGCGTCCACCGCGCGGGCGGGCAGGCGCCGGGCCAGCCGCAGCCACCGCGGCAGCGCGCCCATCGAGTAGTGCGCCGCGGGCCGCAGCCTGCGCTTGTAGCGCTGGGCGAGGAACTCGGTCTTGTAGGCGGCCATGTCCACGCCCACCGGGCAGTCGCGCTTGCAGCCCTTGCACGACAGGCACAGGTCCAGCGCCTCGGCCACCTCCGGCGACTGCCAGCCGCCGCCGACCACCTCGCCGGAGGCCATCTCGAACAGCAGCCGCGCCCGCCCGCGCGTCGAGTGCATCTCCTCGCCCGTCGCGCGGTAGCTCGGGCACATCACGCCGCCGTGCTCGGTGACGCACTTGGCCACCCCCAGGCAGCGGCGGGTGGCGCGGGTGAAGGAGCCGCGGTCGTGGGAGAACGCCCATTCCGGCTCGTCGGGCAGGGTGGGCATGCCGACGAAGACCCGCAGGTCCTCGTCGAGCTTCGCGGGGCGCACGACGCGGCCGGGGTTCATCCGGTCGTCCGGGTCCCAGACCCCCTTGAACTCCTCGAACGCGGCGATGATCTCCGGCGGGTACATCCGCGGCAGCAGCTCGGCACGCGCGGCGCCGTCGCCGTGCTCGCCAGACAGCGAGCCGCCGTGCGCCACGGCCAGGTCGGCCGCGTCCTCCATGAACCCCCGGAAGTTCGCGATGCCGGCCCGGCTGAGCAGGTCGAAGTCGATCCGGACGTGCAGGCAGCCGTCGCCGAAGTGGCCGTAGTACGCGCCGCGGCGGCCGTGGCGGGTCAGCAGGGCGTCGAACTCCCGCAGGTAGGCGCCGAACCGCTCCGGCGGCACCGCGGCGTCCTCCCAGCCGGGCCAGGCCTCGCCGCCGTCCGGCGAACGCGTGAGGATGCCCGCGCCGTCCTCGCGGATCCGCCACAGGGCCTTCATCTGCGCCGGGTCGCTGACGACCACGCTCGCCGTCGCGTAAGGCTTCATCGCAGTGGCGACGGCCTCTGCCGCCGCGTGGGCCTCCTCGCGGGTCGCGCCACCGGTCTCCACGTACAGCCAGCCGCCGCCCTCGGGCAACGCCCGCGACGCCGTCTCCACCGGGTTGGACGCGCGCAGCGCCGCGATCAGCCCGGCGTCCATGCCCTCGATCGTGAGCGGGCCCAGCTCGCGCACGACCATGACGTGATCGGCGGCGGTGTAGGCGTCGGGGAACCCGAGCACGGCCAGCGCGCGGGCGGGCGGCGACTCCACGAGCCGCACCGTCGCCTCCAGCACGGTGGCACAGGTGCCCTCGGTGCCGACGAGCGCGCGGGCCAGGTCGAACCCGTTCTCGGGCAGCAGCTGGTCCAGGTTGTAGCCGGAGACGCGCCGGGTGAGGTCGGGGAACGCGCGCCGCACGTCGTCGCCGACCCGGTCCGCCAGCGCCCGCAACGCCTCCGGGATCCGGCCGCCCCTCGGCGTCCCGCGGCCCAGCTCCAGCCGCTCGCCGCGATAGGTGAGCACGTCGAGGCCGTGCACGTTGTCGACGGTCTTGCCCCAGGCCACCGAGTGCGAGCCGCAGGCGTTGTTGCCGATCATCCCGCCGAGCGTGCAGCGGTTGTGCGTGGACGGATCGGGCCCGAACGTCAGCCCGTGCGGGCGCGCGGCGTCGCGCAGCGCGTCGCACACGACCCCGGCCTCGACGCGGGCGGTCCGGGCGGCCGGATCGATCTCCAGCACGCGGTTCAGGTGCCGGGTGAAGTCGAGCACCACGCCGGTGTTGACGGCCTGGCCTGCGATGCTCGTGCCCGCCCCGCGCGGCAGCACCGGCACCTCGTGCGTGCTGCACACCGACACCGCGGCTTCCACGTCGTCGGTGTCGACCGGGGTGACGAGGCCGAGCGGAACGCGGCGGTAGTTCGACGCGTCCGCGGAGTACATGGCGCGCGTCGCGGTGTCGAACCGGACCGGGCCCCGGACGGCCCGGACCAGGTCGGCGTGCAGATCGGCGACGTCGGGCGGCAGGGCGGAGCGGGACACGGTCACGGCGTCAGTCAGAGCCCCCGGACGCGGGTGGGCTCGACGGCGGAGCTGCGGCCGGGCCGCCGTGTCCGTGTCCGTGCCCGTGTCCGTGCCCATGGCCCGCCGTCCCGCCGATCACCGGGTCCCCGGCGCGGAGCGGCGCACCGTGGTAGCGGCCCTCGTGCGCGACGATCGGGCGCTGGTCCCCGGCGAGCTCCGGGTGCTTCGCCTCGAGCCGCTGCCGGCGGTCCCACTGCCGTCGCATCCCGGTGACGTACTCGCGGTTGCCCTCGTAGGTGCCGCGCCAGGTCTGCGGCATCTGCTCCTTGGCCAGACCCGCGTCGGCCTGGCCTCCGAGGCTGAACCCCGCCGGGATCTTCCGGGTGGCCCCGCCGCACTCCGGGCAACCTGGCGGCGCGGCGTCGAACGAGGTGAGCTGCTCGAACCGCAGCCCGCACTCACACTTGAACACGTAGATCGGCATGGGCGCCTCCGGCGCTCGTCACCAGTTCTCGACGGATTTGGTGAGGATGTCGGCGATGTCGTCCTCGGTGGGCGTCTTCGGGCAGGTCGCGAGCAGCCGCTGCTGCTTCATGGTTCCCGGGACGAGGTCGGGGACGTCGGCCTCGGTGTAGCCGACGCCGCCGATCCCGTTCGGGATGCCGATGTCGCGCATCAGGCGGATCAGCACCGACGGCAGCTGCTCGCGCGCGTCGTTCACCTTGTCCGCACCGGGGTCCATCAGCTCCGCCGCCCGCAGGTGCCGCTCCGGGGCGCTCTCGAACGAGAACCGGAACGCCTCGGGCGCCGTCAGCGACACGGACTGCCCGTGCGGCACCATCGGCTCGTCCTGCGGGTAGCCGGCGGGCCGGTAGTCCTTCACCATGCCCGCGATCGGGTAGGCGTTGGCGTGCGGGATGTGCACGCCCGAGTTGCCGAAGCCCATGCCGGCGAAGGTGGCCGCCATCATCATGTCCGAGCGCGCCGCCACGTCGTCGGCGCCGCGGTGCACCGCCGTGCGGAACGACTTCGCCAGCAGCGTCATCGACTTCTCGCACCACAGGTCGGACACCGGGTTCGAGCCGCAGTAGGTGACCCGCTCCTCGGGCTTCTTCCGGTCGAAGGTCGTGTACCAGCGCGCGGTGTAGGACTCCAGCGCGTGGCAGACGATGTCCATCCCGGACGCCGCGGTGACCTCCGGCGGCAGCGACATGGTCAGCAGCGGGTCGACCACCGCCAGGGTGGGGCGCAGCCGCCAGTGGCTGATCCCCGTCTTGACCTTCATGGACAGGATGTCCAGCACGCACATCGCGGTGGACTCCGAGCCCGTGCCGGCCGTGGTGGGGATCGCGATGAGCGGCTTGAGCTGCCCCGGGGGCACCTTCGCGTTGCCGATCGGCTTGTTGATGTAGTCCATCAGCTCACCGGGATGGCTGGTGAGCAGGTTGACGGCCTTGGCCGTGTCGATCGCCGACCCGCCGCCGACGGCCACGAACCCGTCCCACGGGCCCTGCGCGCGGGCGTACTCGGTGGCCTTGTTCATCGAGTCGTCGGTGGGCTCGACGTGCACGCCGTCGAAGATCTCCGACTCGATGTCGTAGCGGCGCAGGTTGTCGGCGATCCGCTGCGGCATGCCGATCGCGTTGATCCCCGGATCGGTGACGATCAGCACCCGCCGCACGCCGTACCCGGACATCTCGAAGCCGACCTCGTCGGAGGCACCCGCGCCGAACTTCAGCGGCGGGGCACCCCAGGTGAAGATTGTCTCCTCGGTGAGCTCCTGCGAGGTCACGTGTACGCCCCCTCCGGAGCGACGCGCAGCTGGTGGATCTGCTCGGCGTCGTGGCCGAACACCATCGTGGCGTTCGTGCGCTCCTGGATGCCGCGCAGCTTCTCCACCGACGAGTAGAACTGCTCCAGGTTGTTGACGATCGCCGCGGGCACCGCGGGGGGCCCGTAGCTCTCCCCCATGTACACGGCGTCGGAGGTGAAGATCATGGTGCCGGTCTCGGGCAGGTCCACCTGCATCGACATGCACCCCACCGTGTGGCCCGGCGTCTCGATCAGCGTGACGCCGGGCAGCAGCTCCGTGTCGCCGGAGACGGTCTCGAACTCCAGCCCCTCGTAGTCGGTCTTGAGGTGGGCGCCGGTGAAGAGCCCGTCGAAGCCGAACGCGAAGTCCTTCTCGCGCTGGTGGCAGACGAGCCTGGCGCCGGTGTTCTTGAACATCTGCGCGTTGCCCGCGTGGTCGAAGTGCAGGTGCGAGAGAACCACGTAGTCGATCTCGTCGAGGCCCACGCCCATCTGCTGCAGCCGCGCGTCGAGGTACTCCTCGTCGCTGACGTTGTCGTAGGGGAAGAACTCCTGCAGGCCCGTCGGGCCCCAGCGCTCCTCCCAGTCCCGCGGGCAGCTGGTGTCCCACAGGAGCTTGCCCTCCGAGGTCTCCACCAGGACGCAGTGCGTGGGGACGTCGACCCACGGGGCCGGGGCGCTCTTGTTGCTGCGGTCGACGATCGACCGGCCCGGCTTCAGCAACAGCCAGGTCAGGTCCGCGGTCATGGCCCCGCAGGGGATCACGCTCACCTTGTTCGCAGTCGCCATCATGGGTCCTCTCGACGGTGAGGGGAAGACTTCCCGACCGTCGCATCTGCGGCCCCACTCGTCAACGCATGCGCACCCGACCAAACGATCAGGTGGCGGCGGCCGGCAGCCCGCGCACCACGTCCTCGGCCACCCCGTACATCGCCCGCACCGTCTTGCCGTCGTGGAACTCGCCGATCGCCGTCATCTCCCACGCGGCCCCGTTGCGGCGCAGCACGCTCATCACCACGCCCGTCCGCGGCTCGGAGTCGCTGAGGTCGAAGCGGACGAGCTCCGCGCCGCTGTCGAGGTCCAGGAGCCGGCAGTAGGCGCTGGCCACCTCGGTGAACTTCTGGCCGCGGAACGAGTTGACGACGAACACGATCGCCGTGACGTCGGCCGGCAGCGCGTGCAGGTCCGCGGTGATCGTCTCGTCGTCGCCGGCCCCGTGGCCGGTGACGTTGTCGCCGGAGTGGGCCACGAGCCCGCGCAGCGCCTGCTTGCTCATGAACCAGACCGCGTCGGTCTTGCGCCCGCGGCCGTCGATCAGGATCGCGGATGCGTCGAGGTCGATGCTGCGCCCGCCCGCCGCCGGGTCCCACCCCAGCCCCATCGCCACCCGGCGCAGGGCCGGTGCGCCGCCCTTGGTGAGGGAGACCGTCTGCCGCTTCGTCAGCGACACCTTCCCCTTGTCGAGGGTGATCTTCCCGGCGGCCGGGGCGGCGGGGGCCGGGACCGGCTCGGGCGCGGGCTCGTCCTCGACGGTGATGCCGAAGTCGGTGGCGATCCCGGCCAGCCCGTTCGCGTAGCCCTGCCCGACCGCACGCACCTTCCACTGATTGTTCCGGCGGTAGATCTCCACGCACAGCAACGCGGTCTCCGCCCCCAGCCCGTCGGGCGTGAACTGCGCGACCGGCTCCCCGGCCACCGCGACGTCGAGGCGCAACCCGCCGAGCGCACCGAACGTCGCCCGGCCGCGGCCGTCCAGGCTGGCGATGACGACCACGCGCTCGACCGCCTGCTCGACCGCGCCGGGGTCGACGTCCACCCCGTCCGCCCGGTAGCGCACGCCGGGCGCCTCCGGCTGGTTGTAGAAGACGAAGTCGGCGTCGCCGCGGACCTTCCCCGTGTCCGTCACGAGCAGCGCGGAGATGTCGACGGACACAGCCGCCGCGACGCGCACCGCGACGGGACCGGCGGGGAGGGGCACGTTCGCGCCCTTGGAGAGGGTCTGCACCTCCCCGATCCTGCCAGCGCGACGGTGGGTGCGACCGCCGCGAGCGGGTAGTCCGGGACCTGGACCCGATGGAAGGAACTGGACATGCAGCAGAGCGGCAACGGCGTGACGACGACCGCGCGCGAGGAGGCCGAGGAGTACCGGCAGGGCGAGGACCGGCCGCTGGGCGGCTACGTCGCCGTGATGGCGGTGTTCGGCGCGCTCATAGCGGGTGCGGCCGGGCTCGCCGCGCTCACCGGGCGGCGGCTGCCCCCGTCCATCCGGCCGTGGGACGTCCTGCTGCTGACGATGGGCACGCACAAGCTGTCGCGCACGCTGTCGAAGGACGCGGTGACGAGCCCGCTGCGCGCCCCGTTCACGCGGTACTCGGGGACCGGCGGACCCGCCGAGGTGATGGAGGAGGCCCGGCACTCGAGCGGACTGCGGCACGCCCTCGGCGAGCTCGTCACCTGTCCGTTCTGTCTCGACATGTGGATCGCCACCGGCTTCGCGATCGGGTTTGTGTTCGCGCCGCGGTTCACCCGCCTCGTCGCCACCACCTTCACCGCCCTGGCGGGTGCCGACTTCCTCCAGCTCGCCTACGCGAAGGCCCAGCAGTCGGCGGAATGACCCGGTCGACATAAGGTCGCTCGTCGTGGGCACCGCTGCGCCGTCCGAGCTGTTCGACCCCGCCGCGTGGCGGGAGGTCGAGGGCTTCGACTTCACCGACATCACCTACCACCGGGCGATCGACACCGGGGCCGTGCGCATCGCGTTCGACCGTCCGGAGGTGCGCAACGCGTTCCGCCCGGGCACGGTGGACGAGCTGTACCGGGCGCTGGACCACGCGCGCCAGACCCCCGACGTCGGGTGCGTGCTGCTGACCGGCAACGGGCCGTCGCCCAAGGACGGCGGCTGGGCGTTCTGCTCCGGCGGTGACCAGCGCATCCGCGGACGCACCGGCTACCAGTACGCATCCGGTGAGACCGCGGAGACGGTGGACCCGGCCCGCGCCGGGCGCCTGCACATCCTGGAGTGCCAGCGGCTCATCCGGTTCATGCCGAAGGTCGTGATCGCCGTCGTCCCCGGCTGGGCGGCGGGCGGCGGGCACTCCCTGCACGTCACGGCGGACATGACGCTGGCCAGCGCCGAGCACGCGCGGTTCAAGCAGACCGACGCCGACGTGGGCAGCTTCGACGGCGGCTTCGGGTCGGCCTACCTGGCGCGGCAGGTGGGCCAGAAGTTCGCGAGGGAGATCTTCTTCCTCGGCCGCGAGTACTCCGCCGAGGACGCGCACCGGATGGGCATGGTGAACGCCGTCGTCCCGCACGCCGAGCTCGAGGAGGTCGCCCTCGAGTGGGCCCGGGAGATCAACGGCAAGTCGCCGACGGCGCAGCGGATGCTCAAGTACGCCTTCAACCTCATCGACGACGGCCTGGTCGGCCAGCAGCTGTTCGCCGGCGAGGCCACGCGCCTGGCGTACATGACCGACGAGGCGGTCGAGGGCCGGGACGCGTTCCTGCAGAAGCGCGAACCCGACTGGGCGCCGTTCCCGTGGCACTACTGAACCAGCGCCACGCCCGGGTCACCTGATGGCACACCCGGGCCGACCACCCCCGGCGCCGGCGCCGGGGGTGGTTGTCCAGGCCGGTGTCTCCGCGGGCGGGGCACCAGCTGGGGTTCGACCCCGTCTCACCAGGCTGAGCCGGCAGGCTGCCGAACAGCGGCGTTGAGCCGGTTCCAGACGTTGATCGCCCCGATCGACACCAGCAGCGACGAGAGCTCCTTCTCGTCGTAGTGGTCGGCGGCGTCGTCCCAGACGGCGTCGGGGACGCCGTCCGTCCGGTCCGCGAGCCGGGTCACGCACTCGGCGAGCGCGAGCGCGGCCCGTTCGGCGTCGTTGAAGTACGGCGACTCCCGCCACGCGCCGACGCCCCAGATCCGCTCGTCCTTCTCACCGGCGTCCTTGAGCTCTCTCGCGTGCATGTCCACGCACAGGCTGCAGCCGTTGATCTGGCTCACCCGCAGGTGGATCAGCTTGTGCGTGGTCTCGGGAACGGCGCCCGGCTGCGCGGACTTGCTCAGCGCGAGCAGCGCCTTCATCGCGTCCGGCAGCACCATCATGGGGTGGGTCATCCGAGCCTGCATCATGTCCTCCTGCTGTCACGTTCGCCCCGTCCGGGCGGTCATGGGGGTGACCCGCCGGATCAAGAGGATGTGACAGGTGCAGGACAACGAATTCTGGGCGGCGCAGTTCGAGGAGCACCGATCCCGCCTGCGGGCCGTGGCCTATCGGATGCTCGGCTCGTTCGCCGAGGCCGAGGACGCGGTGCAGGAGGCCTGGTTGCGGGTCTCGCGCGCGTCGGGCGACGACGTGGAGAACGTCGGCGGCTGGCTCACGACGATCGTCTCGCGCCAGTGCCTCAAAATGCTCCGCTCGCGGGAGACCCGACGCGAGGACCCGCTGGACGTGCGGGTGCCCGATCCGGTCGTGGAGTCCGGCGACGGGGTCGACCCGGCCGAGCAGGGTGTCCTCGCCGACTCCGTCGGGCTCGCGCTGCTGGTCGTGCTGGAGGCGCTCGACCCCGCGGAGCGGCTCGCGTTCGTGCTGCACGACATGTTCGCGGTGCCGTTCGAGGAAATCGCCCCGATGGTGGGGCGGACGCCGGCCGCGGCCCGGCAGCTGGCCAGCCGGGCCCGGCGGCGGGTCCAGGGTGCAACGTCTGGCGGGCAGCCCGATCGTGCCCGGCAGCGGGAGATCGTCGACGCCTGGCTCGCGGCGGCACGCGGCGGTGACTTCGCGGGGCTGGTCGCGCTCCTGCATCCGGACGCCGTGCTGCGCGTCGACACCGGCGGCGCGGGTTCGAAGCTCGTCCGGGGCGCGGCCGAGGTCGCCGGGCAGGCGACGATGTACCGGGCGGCCGGGCTCCGGGCGCGGTTCGCGGTGGTCAACGGCGGCCCCGGCATCGTGTCCACGATCGACGGCCGACCGGTGGCGGTGCTGGCGTTCACGGTCGCGGACGGGCTGATCGTGGAGATCGACATCCTGGCCGACCCGCAACGTCTGGCCGCGCTCGACATCGCGCCCTGACCGCCACGATGTCGTGGTCATGAGCGGGGCGCCGCAGGGTTCGGTCACGAGGATCGAGCAGCGCCGGCTCGATCGCGCGTGACGCCCTCGGCGCCCGCCGGCCTCCCGGTCGTGGCACTGTGACGGCTCGTTCACCCGGGTCGATCGAGGAGTGGTCATGGAACGGCTGCGCTGCGTCCCCGTCGACGGTTCCCCCGAACGGGTCGACGAACTGGTCGCCGCCGTGGACGCCGCCCTCGGCGGCGGCCCGCCCGTGCTCCCGGTCGGCCCCGGCGCGTCGGTGACACCGGCCGCCGAGCCCGAACCCGGCACGGCACTGGTGATCGCCACGTCCGGTTCGACCGGTGGCCCCAAGCTCGTGGTGCTCCCCGCCGCCGCGCTGCGGGCGTCCGCGCTCGCCACCGCGCAACGGCTGGGCGGGCGGGCGCGGTGGCTGCTGGCACTGCCGGCCGAGCACGTGGCGGGCGTCCAGGTGATCGTGCGCGCGCTGCTGGCCGGGCGGCCGCCCGTCGTGCAGGACGTGCGAGGCGGCTTCCGGCCCGAGGGCTTCGCGGCCGCGACGGCGGAGCTCGGCGACGGCAGGCGCTGCACGAGCCTCGTCCCCACCCAGCTCGGCAGGCTCCTGGACGCGGGGCGCGCCGGCCTCGACGCGCTGCGCAGCTATGACGGCGTGCTCGTCGGCGGGGCCGCGCTGGACCCGGGGCTGCACGCACGCGCGGGCGCCGCCGGGGTGCGGGTGGTCACCACGTACGGGATGAGCGAGACGTCGGGCGGGTGCGTCTACGACGGGGTCCCGCTGGCGGACGTGCGCGTCGACCTCGGCGCCGACGGCCGCATCCGCCTCGGCGGCCCCACGCTCGCCGGCGGCTACCTCGGCGACCCGGAGCGGACCGCGGATGTCTTCGCGGACGGCTGGTTCCGCACCGATGACCTGGGGCGGTGGCGCGACGGCCGCCTCGAGGTGCTCGGCCGCGCCGACGACGTGATCAACACCGGGGGCGAGAAGGTCGCCCCGGCGGCCGTGGAACGCGTGCTCGGGGCGGAGCCCGGGGTGCGCGCCGCGTGCGTGGTGGGGCTGCCGGACGCCGAGTGGGGGCAGGTCGTCGCCGCGGCCGTCGTCCTCCGGCCCGGCGACCCGGTGGACGAGAACCGGCTGCGCTCGGCCGTGCGGGCCGCACTCGGGCGGGCGGCGGTGCCCCGCGTCGTGCGGGGCGTCGACGAGATCCCGCTGCGCGGGGTGGGCAAACCGGACCGCGCAGCGGTCGCGCGCCTGCTCGCCGATGTCCGCCACCCGGGCCGAGAGCTCCCCTAAACGCCACTCCACCCCATGGTGGCGCTCACTCTGCGTTGATTGACCACTACCCGTCCATGCGATCTGCTGCGCCCCAAGCGGCACATTCGTCACAGCAGTCACACGGGGAGCATCGGCATGAGGTGGGGTACGGCGACGGCACTGCTGGCCATCACGAGCGCGCTCAGCGGCGCGCTCGCGGTCGGGGTCCCGGCGCCCGCCTCCGCACGCGAGGAACCTCCTGCCACCTGGTCACCGGATCTCGCCGCCGGCGACGCCGTCGGGGTCACCGTGGACGGCGGCACTGCACGCCTCGATCCCGCGGCGGCGTTCCCGGCCCCCGCCGGGGAGGGCCGGTCCACCGAGGCCGAGGCCGAGGCCGAGCCCATGGGTCTGCTCACGCTCCCGGTGCGGGAGCTCACGACCCCGACGGACCGGATCGGCGCCGCGGTCACGGGCGATGTCCCGCCGGGCGCCACCGCCACCGTGGACGTCCGGGGCAGGCGCGCCACGGGAGGCTGGTCCGAGTGGGTGCCCGCGATCGGAGGCGCGGAAGGGTCCGCCGCCGTCCTTCCCGAACCTGCCTCGGACGTGCAGGGCAGGCTCGTGCTCACCGGCTCGGACGCCGCGGCACCCGCGGTGCGTGGCGTCACGTTCACCGCCCTTC
This sequence comes from Pseudonocardia nigra, assembly GCF_019396355.1. GTDB lineage: Bacteria > Actinomycetota > Actinomycetes > Mycobacteriales > Pseudonocardiaceae > Pseudonocardia > Pseudonocardia nigra. The sequence continues at coordinate 52,804 of NZ_JAHKRK010000009.1, read as the reverse complement.
CCCCGACCGCACCGCTTGCGGAGTCCGGGGCCGAGCAGGTGCTGCCGTTGAGCTACCGCGTGTTCGCGACCCGGGAGGGCCTCGTCGGGCGCACCACGGCGAACGGGCACGTCATCGGCCCGCGCGACCACTTCGTCGCGCTGCCGTCGCGACGGGCGCTGTCGCCACGCGGCACCAGCGACTACTCGGTGAAGGTGTGCGCGCCGAACGGGCGCTGCGCGTTCGCACCGGTGTGGGACGTCGGCCCGTGGAACACCCGCGACGACTACTGGAACCCGCCGCACCAGCGGCGGGAGTGGCGCGACCTGCCGCAGGGCCTGCCGCAGGCCCAGGCCGCCAAGGAGAACGGCTACAACCGCGGCAGGGACCAGTACGGCCGCAAGGTGGCCAACCCGGCGGGCATCGACCTGGCCGACGGGCTGTTCTGGGACGCCCTCGGGCTGCAGAAGAACTCCTGGGTGCAGGTCGACTACCTGTGGACCGGCCTGCTGCGGCTGTCGAAGGTCGGCGCCGAGCAGCCGCTCCGCGCGGCACCGGACGCCGAGGCCGAGGTCGTGGGCGTCGCCGCGGAAGGCGCCGCCGTCCCCGTCGAGTGCGCGCTCGGCTCGGGTGAGGAGCGCTGGCTGCGGGTCGGCGTCGACCAGTACCTGCCCGCCACCGCGGTACGCGACGTCGGGAAGGTGGACGACTGCGCGCCCGAGGGTGCGCCCCAGGACACCGGCGAGGACACGGACGAGGACACGGGCACACCCGCGAACGCCGCGGAGGACGCCGGATAACGTTCCTGCCGTGGCGACCATGGTGCAGTGGATCGAGGGGGCGCGCCCGCGCACCCTCCCGATCGCCGTCTCCCCGGTACTGGTCGGCACCGGTGCGGCGATCGGCTCCGGCGTCGTCGCACCGGGCCGCGCGCTGCTGGCGCTCGTCGTCGCGCTGGCCCTGATCGTCGGCGTCAACTACGCCAACGACTACTCCGACGGGATCCGGGGCACCGACGACGAGCGGGTGGGTCCGCTGCGGCTCGTCGGGTCGCGGGCCGCGGCGCCGTCGGCGGTGCGCGCCGCGGCGATCGTCGCGCTGTCGGTCGCCGGCCTCGCCGGGCTCACCCTCGTGTCGTTGAGCAGGCAGTGGTGGCTCATCACCGTCGGCGCGCTGTGCATCCTCGGCGCCTGGTACTACACCGGTGGCAAGCGACCCTACGGGTACGCGGGGCTGGGTGAGGTCGCGGTCTTCCTCTTCTTCGGCCCGGTCGGCGTGCTCGGCACGGTGCTCACCCAGAGCGGGCCGCCGGGGGCGCTCGCGATCGTCGGTGCGGTGGGCGTCGGGCTGCTGGCGTGCGCGGTGCTGGTGGCCAACAACCTGCGCGACATCCCCACCGACGAGGTGGTGGGCAAGCGCACTCTCGCGGTCCTGCTCGGCGACACCGACACGCGCAGGTTGTACGCAGCGCTCGCCGCCGGGCCGTTCCTGCTGTCGGTGGCCGCGGGCCTGCGCAGCTGGCCGATGCTGCTCGCGCTGCTCGCAGTGCCGCTCGCCGTGCTGCCGATCCGTGACGTGCTGGGCGGCGCCACGGGCCGGAAGCTCATCCGCGTGCTCGCCCAGACGAGCCTGCTGCTGCTGGCCTGGTCAGCCCTGACGGCCGTCGGGCTCCTGCTGGGGCGGTTCGTCTGAGGCGGACGGCCCCTCACCGCGCAGCCGCGCCCGGAGCGCGTCCCGCTCCGTGGCCCGCCGGTGCTGCGCCGCGGCCAGCGCGGTGTCCAGCCGTCCGCGCAACCCGCGGAACAGCACCATCGACAGCGGCAGCGCGACGATCAGACCCACGAGCACGCTGATGACCAGCGGCGCCCCGGCCACCAGCAGGAGCGCCGTGACGACGGCGACGAGCCCGAGCCGTGCCAGCGTGTAGAGCGCGACCGTGACGCCCAGGCCCGGGTCCTGCCCGGCGGACGGAGAAGCCATACCCCGAGGGTACGACCCCTCGCCGCGAACCCGGCGTCCGGAACCGGCGACGCACGCGGCCGCCCGCCTTGTCCGCTTCGTCCTTGAAGAGGCCTTTACCTCCGGACAACCGTTCGAGTACCCGGGGTCCGAGGTGTCACGATGGCCGGGAAACAGTTCGCGGTGGAGGTCCCCACATGGCAGTGCCAACGTCAGCGATGGTCCAGTCCGGCAACAACGAGCGCCTGCTCACCCCGGGCGAGGTGGCATCGCTGTTCCGCGTCGACCCCAAGACCGTCACCCGGTGGGCGTCGGCAGGGCGCATCGGCTCCATCCGCACCCCTGGCGGGCACCGGCGCTTCCGCGAGTCCGAGGTGCGCACCATGCTGGCCGAGCTCACGAGCGAGGCCACCGTCGCGCCCACCCGGCCCTAGTGGATCTGGTAGCACACTTCACGTCCCTCATAGTTCACCCTCCGCTAATCTCGGTTGCGGAGGTGGTTCCATGTTGTTCCTCATCGCATTCGTCGGCGCCGCCCTCGTAGCGCTGGTGCTGTGGAAGGCGATGAACCCCGGCGGCATCGAGGTGGCGCGGGTGGCCCGGCGGCCCGTCGTGCGACCCGCCCGGCCCCGGGTGAGCGGTCCGGACGACGATCCCGACTTCCTGCGTCAGCTCGACGAGAAGGTCCGCAGGCGCGACGAGCCCCCGTCCGCCTGACCACACGGTCGGGCGGACGGGTCAGGCAGGCGGATCAGACGGGCGGGCCCTCGAAGGCGTCCGCCACGGCCGCGGCCAGTTCGAGCAGCGCCAGGCGCGTCGCTGGCTCCAGCCGATCCAGGTCCACCTCGGCACCTTCCTCGAGGTGCGCGTCGAACGGGATCCGCACCACGGCCCGGCAACGGGCGGCGAAGTGCTCCGCCACGCGGTCCAGGTCCACCCCGCCGGACCACCGGTGCACGCTGTTGATCACTGCGACCGAGTTCCGCACCAGGTCCCCGTGCCCGTGCGCGTCCAGCCAGTCCATCGTCGCCGAGGCGCTCCGTGCGCCGTCGATCGAGCCGGACGACACGATGATCAGCTGATCGGCCAGGCCGAGCACGCCGTACATGGCCGAGTGCATGAGTCCGGTGCCGCAGTCGGTGAGCACGATGTTGTAGAAGTGCTCGAGCAGCGTGACCGTGCGCCGGTAGTCGCCTTCGCTGAACGCCTCCGACACCGCGGGGTCCTGCTCGCTCGCCAGCACCTCCAGCCGCGACGGGCCCTGCGAGGTGTAGGCCCGCACGTCGGTGTAGCGGCGCACCCGCTGCGCGTCGCGCAGCAGGTGACGCACCGTGGCGCTCGTCTCCAGCGGGATCTTCTGGCTGAGCGTCCCGCGGTCGGGGTTCGCGTCCACGGCCACCACCCGGTCACCACGCAGTGACGCGAACGTCGCCCCGAGGGTAGCCGTCACCGTGGTCTTGCCCACCCCGCCCTTCAGGCTCAGCATCGCGATCTTGTAGCAGCCCAGCAGCGGCTGGTTGACGCGCGCGGTCAGCTCGCGACGCCGGATGTCGGCAGGGCTCTCCCCCGGGTTGATCAGCCGCCCGGACAGGACGTAGACCATCCGGCGCCAGCCCGACTGCGGCGGTCGCTTGGTCGGGCGCAGGAGGCGGGCCGAGGACAGGTCCGGCCGTTCGGAGTCGCTGCGGGCGCGCTGCGCCTCCTGCGCGGCCACCGCGCCGGGGTCGGTCCACCGCGGGGTACCCCGCGGCGGGGTGCGCCTGGCGGGGTCGGCAGCCTCCTCCGAGCGCGCGGCCGGCAGGCCCGTCGTGGGCTCCTCGTCGGCCTGCAGCGGCGGCGCCCCGGACGGCGGGGTGGCCGTGTCGACGTCACGCGCCTCCGGCTCGGATGCCCGCGGGGCGGGCGGCTCCGGCGGCGGCACATAGGGGCGCGTCGCGCTGGCCGGCGCGGCCCCCCAACGTTCCCGCACGTAGCGGCCCACTGACCCGTCCGGGTAGTCGCGCTCGTTCCCGGACTCACGCTCCGTCATCGGTACATCCCGCCGAACCCGTTGCGTCGACCGTTGAACCCGTGCATGGAAGCCGACGGTAGTCGCGTGACTGCTCGGGGTCGAGGCGCGGACGGGTGTCGGCGCGTCTCGTTCCTAACCGACCCCGGCGTAGCTGTGCAGGCCGGCGACGACCAGGTTGATGAAGAACAGGTTGAAGATCATCGTAGCGAAGGCGACCACGTTGATCCACGCGGCCCGCGCGGTGCGCCACCCCGCGGTGGCCCGGGCGTGCAGGTAGCCGGCGTAGATGACCCACGCGACGAACGCGACGGTCTCCTTGGGATCCCAGCCCCAGAACCGGCCCCACGCCGCCTCTGCCCAGATCGCGCCCGTGATGATCGCGAACGTGTAGAGCGGGAACGCGATGATCGTGGTGCGGTAGGCGAGCCGGTCGAGCACGTCCGCCTCGGGCAGCTTCGCGATCAGCCCACCCGTCCGGGCCGACCGGCGCAGGAGGTACAGCAGGCTCGCGACGCCGGGCACCAGCAGCAGCCCCGACGAGATGCTGACGGTCGTGACGTGGATGACGAGCCAGTACGACTGCAGGGCCGGCATCACCGGCGCCGCGGCCGTGTACAGCGACGTGCCCCCGAGGAACATGAGGATGACGACGGGGAGCAGCACGAAGATCCCCGCCGGTCGGGCCGCGAACGCCCGTCGCAGCACCACCAGCCACGTCACCACGGCGGCCAGGCAGATCGCCGAGATGAACTCGTACATGTTGCCCATCGGCCAGCGGCCGGCGGCGAACCCCCGCAGGACGATCGAGCCGAGGTGCAGCGCCGCCCCGAGCACGACCAGCGCCACGGCCATCCGGCCGAAGCGTTCCGACCTGCTGCGACCCCCGGGCTCGTCCTCGACGGCCGGCTCCCCGCCGACCGTGCTCTCCGGGCCGCCCGCCCCGACGAGTACGGGCTTCGCCGAGCGCTCGGAGGCGTGTTCGGCCCCGTGCAGGACCATGGCGAAGACGTAGATCCCGGCGGCGGCCATGTACAGCCAGTCGCTGTACGTGGCGAGTTCGAGGAGCATCAGTCGTCCTTCTCGGGTGCCGTGTTCTCGGAGGCGGTGGTCGGACTTCCCAGCAGCGCTGCCCGCATACGGTCGAACTCCTCGCCGTAGCCCGCCCGGTCGGTGCGGGCCAGGCCGCCGATCTCGACGACCGTACGGGCGCCGGCGTCGGTTGGCGTGATCCGGGCCCAGAAGCGCCGCCTGCGGATGCTCAGCGACAGCCCCAGGCCCACGAGCACGAGCACGGCGAACACGAGGACCCAGACCTGCCCGGGGTCGTGGCTGACCTGCAGGTTCACCCAGTCCCGGACGCCGTCGAACGTCACGACCGTGCCGTCGTCGAGCGTGACCGACTCGCCCGGCACCAGGTTCTCGCGCGCCACCCGGACGAGCTCACCGGACTCGATGTTGCCCTGGTCCACCTGGAAGATCGACTGCCCACGGCCGTCGTCGAGGCCGAGGTCGCCGCGGAGGACGTCCACCGCCACCTCGGGCGCGAGCAGGTCGGGGAACACCGAAGTCACGACGGCGCCACCGGAGCTCGTGGGCGCGAGCAGCCCGGTGATCGCGAGCTGGCTCGTGCGCCGTTCCTCCTCGTCGGTGATGCCGGGCGGCTCGAACTTCGTGGCACCCTCCGACAGCAGGGTCGCCTGGTCGACCGGGCGCCACTGGACCACGCCGGTGCGCTGCTCCCCGCCCGGGAAGGTGACGGTGAAGATCGGCGCGTACCCCTGGCCGAGCATGTAGACGCGGGTGCCGTCGAGCCGCAGCGGGTGGTTGACGGCGATCTCGGCGGGGCGCCACTGGTCCACCCGGCCCGCCTCGAGGTCGGCGGCGGTCTGGTAGCCCACGGTCGTGCGGTAGCTGTCGGCCTGCCCGCTCGGCAGGAACTCGGCCTCGACGTCCTCCACGCGGAGGCAGAACGGGTCGAGGTTCGTGCCGTCCACCCGCAGCCCGGCGCGGAAGCTGTCGTAGCCGAGGATGCTGGTGTTGCAGAACTGGCCGCCGTTCGACAGCACGATGACCTGGCCCTCGTAGCCGAACAGCTTGCCGGCGGCGAAGCCGAGGAGCAGCCCGATCAGGCTCAGGTGGAACAGCAGGTTGCCCGCCTCGCGCAGGTAGCCCTTCTCGGCCGAGAGCGTGCGCCCGGCACCGTCCGGGCGCTGCACGACGCGCCAGCCGCGCAGCATCCCGCGCACCCGGGCGGTGGCCTCGTCGGGCCCGCCGTCCAGGGTGCCGGTGGCGTGGTGCGGCAGCCGCCCGAGGTTGCGCGGCGTCGTGACCGGCACCGCGCGCAGCCCCTTGGCGTGCTCGACCGTCCTGGGCAGCACGCACCCGATCAGCGACACCATCAGCAGCAGGTAGATCGCGGCGAACCACGGTGCGGCGAAGACGTCGAAGAAGCCCAGGCGGTCGAGCGTGGGGGCGAGCCAGGGGTAGTCGGCGAAGTACTGGTCGACCAGCGCCTGGTTGAGCGAACGCTGCGGCAGCAGGGCCCCCGGCAGCGCGGCCAGCGCCAGCAGGAACAGCAGGATGAGCGCGGTGCGCATCGACGTGAGCGCGCGCCAGGCGTTCCGCAGCACCGCGAGTCGGGCCCTGGGTGCGCGCGAGTCGGGGTGTCCGTGCGCGCGAGTCGGGGTCTCGGTGTCGGTGGCCATCGCTACAGCACCGGGGTGAAGCCGGCGACGGACGTCTGCAGCTGCGCGAGTAGCCCGCCCCACAGGCCGCTGACCAGCAGCAGCCCGACGGCGACCATGAGCACGCCGCCGCCGATCTGGATGCCGCGGGTGTGGCGGCGCAGCCAGCCGAGTGCGCGCACCGCCCGGGAGGCCCCGAGCGCGATCAGCACGAACGGCAGCCCGAGCCCCGCGCAGTAGGCCAGCGTGAGCACCACGCCGCGCATCGACCCGCCACCGGTACCCGCCGCCACCGCGACGACGCCCGCGAGCGTCGGGCCGATGCACGGCACCCAGCCGAGCCCGAACACCGCGCCGAGCAGCGGGGCACCCCAGAGGCCGGCGCGCGGCACCCAGTGCACGCGACGCTCGTTCTGCAGCAGCGGGATCAGGCCGACGAACGCCAGCCCCATCGCGATCATGACGACACCGCCGACGCGCTGCAGCACGGCCTCGTTGGCCACCAGCGCGTCCGCCAGCCAGACGACGCCGACCAGGATCGCGCCGAACACGACCGTGAACCCGGCGACGAACAGCCCGGCGGCGCCCGCGACGCGCCACTTCCCCGACCGCTTCCGCTCGGCCTCCGACTCCGTGGCCGGCGGTGCGTCCGCGCCGACCAGGCCGGCGAGGTACGCGAGGTAGCCGGGGACGAGCGGGACCACGCACGGGGACGCGAAGCTCACCGCGCCCGCCAGCACGGCCACCACGGCCGCGACCAGCAGCGGGCCGGAGACCGCGAGGGTGGTCGAGGGGTCCATCACCATCGAGGGTAAGCGGCAGCCGCACCGGCCCGCGCACCGGGTTCTACAACGTGTAGTCGATCAGCACCCGCGGCGCGCCTGCGCGCACGGATCGTCCGACTCGCGCGCGCTCACATGCCGACTCGCGCACGCTCAGAGCCCGACTCCCGGGGTCAGGCGGCGGGTTCGGACTCGAGGCGCTCCACCAGTGCGATCACCTCGGACGGACGGATCGGGAGCAGGTAGACCGCGGCCACCCGGTGCTCCTCGTCCAGCACGATCGTGGAGGGCACGGCATTGCGCGGGTAGCCCTTGAGCTGCAGCAACGTGCGTCCCGGGTTGTCGAAGATCGAGTCGAAGGTGAGGCCCCGCGACCGGACGAAGTCGGCGGCGGCCTCGCGGTCGTCGCGCACGTCGATCCCGAGCACCACGGCCTCGGTCTGGTCCTGCACGAACTGCAGGTCCGGCATCTCCTCGCGGCACGGGCCGCACCAGGAGCCCCAGATGTTGAGGATGACGACCTGGCCGGGGTAGTCGTCCAGTCCCACCGTGGTGCCCGGGTGCAGCAGGCTCTCGCCCTCCAGCCCGGTCACACGGCCGCGGTTCCCGGGCGGGTCGTAGTGGATCGTCGTCTGCCCGTCGGGGGCGACGAACCGGAACTCCCCTCCCGTCGCAACTGCGTCCTGGCTGGTCGAGCAGGCCGCGAGCAGCAGCAGTGCCGCCAGTGCGAGCGCGATCCGGCGCATCGTCCTCCTCATGCGCCCGTCTGCCCCGGGTCGCTCGCGCCTGCGGGCTCGCAGTAGCGCAGCTGGGTCAGCTCGGTGCCGGTGAACACGAGCGAGGTGAGCGACGCCAGTGCGCACTGCCGCTTCCGCGGGTCGTGCCACATCCGCTGGCCGGTGAGGAACCGGCGCAGCGTCCAGATCGGCAGCTGGTGGGAAACGCACACCGCCTCTCTGCCCTCCGCCAGCGCGCGGGCCCGGTGCACCGCGCCCAGCATGCGGTGGGCGATCTGCAGGTACGGCTCACCCCACGACGGCGTGAACGGGTCGCGCAGCAGCGGCCACGTGCGCACGCTGCGCAGCGCGCCGTCGCCCACCGAGAACTTCTTGCCCTCGAACCGGTTGTCCGCCTCGATCAGCCGTTCGTCGGTGACGATCTCGAGGTCGTGCGCCGCGGCGATCGGGGCCGCCGTCTCCTGCGCCCGCTGCAGTGGGGACGCGACGACGGCGGCGAGGTCGTGCCCGGCGAGGGTCTTGGCCACGATCTCGGCCTGGTCGCGACCGTTCTCCGAGAGCCGAAACCCCTCCAGGCGCCCGTAGAGGATGCCGTCCGGGTTGTGCACCTCGCCGTGGCGCAGCAGGTGCACCACGCTGCGCTCGCTCGTCATTGGGCCGCCTCGGCCGGGGAGATCGCGGTGGCGGCCGCCTGCGCCGCGGCGGGCAGGGCGGCCTCGATCACCTGCCAGGTCTCGTCGTCGAGGGCGGCCGAGACGAACCATGCCTCGAACGCGCTCGGCGGCGCGTACACGCCGCGCTCCAGCAGCGCGTGGAAGAACGCCGGGAAGCGCCACGTGGCGGCGGCCTGCGCGCCGGCGTAGTCGTGCACCTCGTCCTCGGTGAAGAACACCGAGACCAGGTTCCCCGCGAACTGGACGCGGTGCGGCACGCCTTCGGCGCGCAGCGCGTTGCCGATCATCGCTCCGAGCCGCTGGGCGTTGGCGTCGAGCGCGGCGTAGACGCCGGCGTCGGCGGCCCGCAGTGTGGCGAGCCCCGCGGCGACGGCGACCGGGTTCCCGGACAGCGTGCCCGCCTGGTAGACGGGTCCGGCCGGGGCGAGGTGCGCCATGTGCGATGCCGCGCCGCCGAACGCCGCCGCGGGCAGCCCACCCGACATCACCTTGCCGAAGGTGTAGAGGTCGCCCGCCACACCGTCGAGGCCGAACCAGCCCGCCGGCGAGACCCGGAACCCGGTCATCACCTCGTCGATCACGAGCAATGCGCCGGCGGCGTGGCAGATCTCGCGCAGCCCGGCGTTGAAGCCGGGGCGCGGGGCGATCGCGCCCATGTTCCCCGCGGCCGCCTCGGTGATCACGCAGGCGATCTCGTCGCCGCGCTCGGCGAACACCGCGCGCACGGCGTCCAGGTCGTTGTACGGGAGCACCACGGTGTCGGCGGCCTGCGCACCGGTGACCCCGGGGCTCGTGGGCAGGCCCAGCGTGGCGACGCCGGAGCCGGCCTGGGCCAGCAGTGCGTCGACGTGCCCGTGGTAGCACCCCGCGAACTTCACCACGACCTTGCGGCCGGTGATCCCGCGCGCGAGCCGGATGGCGCTCATCGTCGCCTCGGTGCCGGAGTTGACCAGCCGCACCTGCTCCACCGGCGCGACCCGCCCGATGATCTCCTCGGCCAGCTCGATCTCGGCCGCCGTCGGTGCGCCGAAGGACAGACCGCCGCCCGCCGCCGCCCGCACGGCCTCGACCACGGCGGGGTGCGCGTGGCCGAGGATCATCGGGCCCCACGAGCTGATCAGGTCGACGTAGCGGTTGCCGTCGGCGTCGGTGAGCCACGGCCCCTCGGCGGAGACCATGAACCGCGGCGTGCCACCGACCGAGCTGAACGCGCGCACCGGCGAGTTCACCCCGCCGGGGATCGCGGCGCAGGCGCGGTCGAAGAGCGCGCGGGAGGTGTCGATGGCGATGCCGGATGACGTGCTGCCCACGGCTCCCAGTCTTACAGCCGCCCTGCGCCCCTGCCTCAGGGGTGGGGGCAGGTCAGCGCCGCGAGGCGAAGAACCGGCTGGAGTCCGGGAGGAAGTAGGTGATCGTGCCACCGACCGACGCCGCCACGATCAGCAGCAGGATCAGCAGGCTCCCCGGGTCGCCCGCGGCGCCGCCGAACGTGCTCAGGAGCAGCAGCATCGTGAACAGCACGGTCATGACGGTGAGGGCGATGCGCGCCCAGTTGCGGCCCCGGAAGGCCAGCACCGCGAAGAGGATGTAGAGCAGGGCGAGCACGAGCGCGACCGCGCCGACCACCCGCAGGAACGAGACCAACGTCTCGAGTGTGAGACCTGCCTGGGCGAGTTGCTGCTCGAGGTTGAGCTCCGGCGGCAGCACGCTGGTGTCGATGGGCACCAAGAGGATCAGCGTGCCGAAGGCCAGGAACGGCACCGTGCTGAGGATCAGCAGCACCAGCCCGAGGAGCATCACACCCGGCCGGGGCGCCGGCGTGTCCGAGTCGTCGTCCAGGCCGGCCGGATAGGACGTGCCATACGGGTTGTAGGCGTACTGGTGACCGCCCTGCTCGCCGCCGTACGGCTGACCCGGGTACGGCTGCTGCGCCCCGTACTGGCCGTACTGGCCGTACTGCCCCGGTTGCTGGCCGTACTGGCCGTACTGGCCGGGCTGCTGGCCGTACTGCCCGGGCTGCTGGCCGTACTGCCCGGGCTGCTGCTCGTACTGGCCGTACTGCCCGGGCTGCTGGCCGTACTGCCCCGGCTCCTGCTGCTGCCCGGCGTCCGGCTGCTCGCCGTAGGGGCCCTGGTCGGGCTCTTGGCCCCCGCGGTGCGGGTCGGACGGAGTGCTCACGGCGACACCGTAGAGCGGACATCAACTGCTGTCCACGCAGCTCCGCTCAGCGCTTGTGGTGGATGTCCTCCGACATCCGCACGACCGCGAAGTAGAACTCGAGCGAGACCCGCAGCATGGCGAGCATGAACAGCACCAGGACGGACCCGAAGACCAGGGTCAGGATGCCGATCATGGCGCCGACCTCGGGGATGGTGAACGCGGCGATGACGTAGCCCAGCCAGCCGAGCACGATCAGCACAGAGCCGACGATGTACAGCAGTTTCACCAGTCCGGGGGTCGCGAAGCTGGAGAAGCTGTAGTCGAACAGGGCCGAGAACGCCCCTCGCCGCGGCGGCGGCGCCGGCTGCATCCCGTAGCCGGGCTGCCCGGGCGGCGGGCCCCAGCCGGGCTGCTGCCCGTACCCGCCGGGGTACCCGGGCTGCCCGCCGGTCGGCCAGCCCGGGTTGCCCTGCTGCGGGTGCTCGCCGGACGAACCGGGGTCGTACGTCATCGCACACCTCCTGTGATCAAGGGGCGCGATCGTATCCCGCCGATCACTCCGCGGCGAGGCGGTGGGCGACCTCCGTGGCCCAGTACGTGAGCACGACGTCGGCGCCGGCGCGCCGGATGCCGGTGAGGGTCTCCAGGATCGCGCGGTCGCGCTCCAGCCAGCCGTTGGCGGCGGCCGCCTCGATCATCGCGTACTCCCCGGACACCTGGTAGGCGCCGACGGGCACGTCCGACACCTCGGCGACGGCCCGCAGCACGTCGAGGTAGGCCATGGCGGGCTTGACCATGACGAGGTCGGCACCCTCGGCGAGGTCGAGCGCCAGCTCCCGCAGCGACTCCCGGACGTTGGCGCCGTCCTGCTGGTAGGTCTTGCGGTCGCCCTGCAGCGACGACTCCACCGCGTCCCGGAACGGCCCGTAGAACGCCGACGTGTACTTGGCGGTGTAGGCGAAGATCGCGGCGTCGGTGTGTCCCGCCGCGTCGAGCGCCTCGCGGATCACGCCGACCTGGCCGTCCATCATCCCGCTCGGCCCGAGCATGTGGGCCCCGGCCTCGACCTGGGCCACCGCCATGTCGGCGTAGACGGCGAGCGTGGCGTCGTTGTCCACGCGGCCGTCGGCGTCGAGCACCCCGCAGTGGCCGTGGTCGGTGAACTCGTCGAGGCAGGTGTCGGCCATCACGACGGTGGCGTCGCCGACCTCCGCGCGCACGTCGCGCAGCGCGACGTTCAGCACCCCGTCGGGGTCGACGGCGCCCGACCCGCTCGCGTCCTTGTGCGCGGGCACCCCGAACAGCATCAGCCCGCCGACGCCCGCGGACACGGCCTCCGCGGCGGCCTTGCGCAGCGTGTCGCGGGTGTGCTGGACGACGCCGGGCATCGAGGCGATCGGCACCGGCTCGCTCGCGCCCTCACGGACGAACATCGGCAGGACGAGGTGCCGGGGCCGCAGGTCGGTCTCGGCGACGAGCCTGCGGAGGGCGGGCGTGGTGCGCAGCCGCCGCGGCCGCGAAGAGGGAAACCCCATAGGACCAGGTTACGACCCCGGTGGGCCCCGCCCGCCGCCGCGCCCCGCCCCGAACGCCAGAGGGGAGCGGACCCGCGGCGGCACCAATCAGCGGCGGCGGGCCTTGGCCTTCCGCGGGGGCGGGAGGGCGCCCTCGGCGCGCAGCCGCGCCGCGTGGGCGGCCAGCGCGTCGACCAGCGCGGGGACGCGGGCCTCCTCCGGCTGCACGTCCACACGGAGGCCGAACTCGCGGGCGGTCTCGGCCGTCTGCGGGCCGATGCACGCGACGATCGTGCGAGCGTGCGGCTTCCCGGCGATGCCGACCAGGTTCCGCACCGTGGACGACGAGGTGAAGCACACCGCGTCGAACCCGCCGGTCTTGATCGCCTCACGGATCGGGGCAGGCGGCGGCGCCGCGCGCACCGTGCGGTACGCGGTGACGTCGTCGATCTCCCAGCCGCGGTCGCGGAGGCCTGCAGCGAGGGTCTCGGTGGCGATGTCGGCCCGCGGCAGCAGGACGCGGTCCACCGGGTCGAGGACGTCGTCGTGCGGCGGGAAGATCTCCAGCAGCCCCTCCGACGAGGACTCCTGCGACTCCTGGATCGAGGGCACCAGCTCCGGGACGATGCCGAAGCTGCGCACCTTCTCGGCGGTCGCCGTGCCGACGCAGGCGATCTTGACGCCGGAGAACGCGCGGGCGTCGAGCCCGAACTCGGCGAACTTCTCCCACACCGCACGCACCGCGTTGGTGGAGGTGAAGACCACCCACTGGTAGCGGCCGTCGACCAGGCCCTTGACCGCGCGCTCCATCTGCGTGGGCGAGCGCGGGGGCTCGACGGCGATCGTCGGCACCTCCTCGGCGGTGGCGCCGTGGATCCCCAGCCGGTCGCTCATCACGCCGGCCTGGTCCTTCGTGCGCGGCACCAGCACCCGCCAGCCGTACAGCGCGCGCGACTCCCACCAGGACAGCTCGCCGCGCAGCCCCACCTGGTCGCCCACGGTGAGCACGAGCGGGCCCTCCAGGTCGGCCGCCTGCTGCGCCATCGTGCCGAGCGTGGCCTGCACGGTCTTCTGCGTGGTGGCGGTGCCGCTCACGGTGACCGCGACCGGGGTCTGCGCAGCGAGCCCGTGCTCGGTGAGCGCGGCGGCCGCCTCCGCCAGGTGCGACGCGGTGGCGTGCAGCACGAGCGGGCCGGGTGCGGCGGCGAGCCGGGCCCAGTCCACTCCCGTCCGGACGTCGGCCTCGATGTGGGCCGAGCCCAGCGGCACGCCGGCGTAGGCCGGGACGGCGGTGGTGGCCGGGACACCGGGCACGACGTCGAACGGCACGCCGGCGCCCGCGACCGCGACCGCCTCGGCCACCACAGAGTCGGTGGTCAGCGGGTCGCCGCTGATCAGCCGCGTGACGGTGCGGCCGGACCGGGCCTCCTCGACGAGGTCCCGCGCGACGTCGGCGGGCTCGCCCACCGCGGGGCGCACCTCGGCGCCCTCGGCCACGAGCGCGAGGATCACCTCGGGGACGTCCGCGTCGGTGACGACCAGCGGGGCGCTGCCGAGGGCCTCCCTGGCGCGCACGGTCAGCAGGCCGGAGTCGCCGGGGCCACTGCCCACGAAGGCGACCCGTCCCGGGGTGGTAGGTGCTCGGTTCATCTCGGAACTCCCGATCCAGCGGTTCTGGGCAGGGCGTCGAGGCCCCCCATGTCGAGCAGCTCGGCGGCCAGCGCGGCTCCGAGCTTCTCGGCGTCGTCCATGTCTCCGGTGACGGAGGCGCGCAGCAGCCCTCCGTCGGTCGTGCCGACCACGGCGCGCAGCGACACGCGGTCGACCGCACGTCCCTCGTCGTCCAGGTCGGACACCACGTCGGCCAGCGCGCCGACCGGCGCGCTGCAGCCTGCTTCCAGGGTCGCCAGCACCGCGCGTTCGGCGGTGACGGCGGCCCGGGTGAACCCGTCGTCCAGTGCGGCGGTGAGCGCGCGGGCCAGCTCGAGGTCGACGGCCCGGCACTCGATGGCCAACGCCCCCTGCGCGGGCGCCGACAGCATCTGCACGGGGTCGAGCAGCTCGGTGGCCTCGTCGATCCGGCCGAGCCTGCGCAGCCCGGCCGCGGCCACGACGACGGCGTCGAGCTCCCCGGAGCGGACCTTGCCGATCCGGGTGTCGACGTTGCCGCGGATCGCGACGACCTCCAGCCCGAGGCCCAGCGCCTCGAGCTGCGCTGCGCGCCGCGGCGAGCCGGTGCCGACCCGCGCCCCGGCGGGCAGCTCGCCGAGGACCAACCCGTCGCGGGCGACGAGCGCGTCGCGGGGGTCCTCCCGCTGCGGGACGGCCGCGAGACGCAGCAGCGGGTCGGGGGCCGTGGGCAGGTCCTTGTAGGAGTGCACCGCCACGTCGACCTCGCCCCGGTGCAGGGCGTCGCGCAGCGCCGAGACGAACACGCCGACGCCGAGCTGGGCGACGGGCGCACTCGAGCGGTCGCCGGACGTACTGATCTCGACGAGCTCGACGGCGTGCCCCGCCGCGCGGAGCCGGTCGGCGATCTGGCCGGTCTGCGCCATGGCGAGGGCGCTGGGCCGGGTACCGATGCGAAGGGTCATCGGCCGTGCTCCTCTGTCGCGGGGAATTCGGGCCGGGCCTCCAGCGCGGCGAGGACGTCCCCACTGCGCTGGACGGCCACCGCGGCCGGCGTCTGCGGGTCGAGCTCGAACAGGGCGCGCAGCGCGGCGGCGTAGCTGTCGCCGTCGGGCCCCTCGGCGAGCCGCTTGACCTGCACGGTAGGGGTGTGCAGCAGCTTGTCGACGACGCGGCGGACGCTGCGGCCGAACTCCTCGCGCACCCGCGCGTCGAGGTCGGGCAGCCGCGAGTCGAGCCGCAGCAGCTCGGCGTCGATCACCTCGGAGGCGCGCCTGCGCAGCGCCGTGACGGTGGGGGTGACCTCGGCGGAGCGCTGAGCGGCGAGGTAGGCCTGCGCCTCGTCGGCCACGAGCTCCTGGGCAGCGGCGACGGCGGCACCGCGCTCGCCGACGGCGAGCCTGCGCTGCAGCGCGATCAGGTCGATCACGGTGACGCCGGGCAACACCGCGACGCTCCCGTCGACGTCGCGCGGGAGGCCGAGGTCGCAGACGGCGAGCGGCCGTCCGCCCCGTCCGGCGACGGCGGCGGCCACGGCGGCGTGCTCGACGACGGTGCCGACAGCCCCGGTGCAGGCGACCATCAGGTCGGCGGCGGCCAGCTCGGTCGTCAGCGCGTCGAGGCCGGCGGCGCGGGCGGGCGTGCCCTGCTCGGCGGTGATCTCGGCCAGGCGCTCGGCGCGCTCCGGCGAGCGGTTCAGTACCACGATCTCGGCGACGCCGGCGCGGCGCAGGTGCGCCGCGGCGAGGCCGCCCATCGCGCCCGCCCCGACGAGCACGGCACGACGACCTGCGAGGTCCCCGCCGAGGGCGGTCTCGGCGTCGGCGAGTGCCTCGGACACGACGGAGGCACCGGCGGCGTCGATCCCGGTGCTCGCGTGCACCAGCTTGCCGACGCGCAGCGCCTGCTGGGCGAGCTCGTGCAGCATCCGGCCGACGGTGCCCGCCTCGTCGGCGGCGGCGTAGGCGGTGCGCAGCTGGCCGAGGATCTGGGCCTCGCCGACGACCATCGAGTCGAGGCCCGAGGAGACGGCGAACAGGTGCTGCACGGCCGACCCGGCGTAGTGCACGTACACGTGCTCGGTCAGCTCGGGCAGCGGCATCCCCGCGTGCCGCGAGAGCACCGCGGAGACGTCGGCGAGGCCGCCGTGGAACGCGTCGACGACGGCGTAGACCTCGATGCGGTTGCACGTGGACAGCAGCACGGCCTCGGACACGTGTGATCCGCGCAGCAGCTCGTCGAGCAGCTTCGGCACCTCGCCCGACCCGACGGCGGCGCGCTCCAGCACCTCCACCGGCGCGCTCCGGTGCGACAGCCCCACCACCAGCACACTCACGACACGAACCCTCCAGACCCGATCACCGCATGCCCGTTGACCTCCGGAGCGGCAGCACCGGCGGCACCGGCGAGGTGCTTGCGGGCCACGTGGAAGGCCAGGATCTGCAGTTCGACGGCCAGATCGACCTTGCGAACCTCGACCTCACCGGGCACCTGCAGGACGACCGGCGCGAAGTTCAGGATGCACCGCACGCCGCACTCCACGAGCAGGTCGCACACGGCCTGTGCGGCCGGGCCGGGGGTCGCGATCAACCCGATCGTGACGCCCCGCTCGGCGCACACCTGCGGGATCGACCGGACGTGCTCGACGAGGATGCCGTTGATGTGGATCCCGACGAGGTCCGGGTCGACGTCGAACAGCGCGACCACCGGGAAGCCGCGCCCGCCGAACCCGCCGTAGCCCGCGAGCGCGTGGCCCAGGTTGCCGACCCCGACCACCGCGACGGCCTGCCGGTGGTTGAGCCCGAGCGTGCGCTCCAGCTGGCGGACCAGTGCGGCCACCTCGTAGCCGACGCCGCGGATGCCGTAGGACCCGATGTAGGACAGGTCCTTGCGCAGCTTCGCGGGGTTGACCCCGGTGGCGGCGGCGAGCTCGTCGCTGGAGACGGTCTCCGCGCCCTGCTCGGCGAGCTCGCCGAGCATCCGGAGGTAGACGGCGAGCCGGGCGACGCTGGCTTCGGGAATGGACCGCAGCCTCTCGGCGGCCGTATCCTCGGAGCCGGCCTGCGGCGGCGTGCTCACGACGGTTGCGTCTCCTCGGTGATGCGTGACGGGCGGCCGACGGCCACACCGCACAGCCGGATGTACCGATGGGGTACCCCGGGTTCGGGCGTTGACGGCGACTGGATTACACGGTAGTCGCTTGTGAAGGCATGCACAAAGTTGCGATCATGAACGGGATCGTGCTCGCGCGGCCTGCTCGCAGCCCGCACCAGTGGTCGCTTCGGAAGGCCCGCTCGGCGCAGCCGCGCCGGTTCCGGACAACGCAGCAGGGGCGGCCCCGGAATCCCGGGACCGCCCCTGCGGACGTGCTGCGTACTACCCGATGATCAGCTCGCGGCCGGCATCAGCACATTGTCGATCACGAACACGGTGGCGTTCGCGGTGGGGATGTTGCCGCAGAGCACGTTGACCGTGTTGCCCATGGCGTCGGTCAGCGTGGGGGCGTCGGCGGTGCCGCCGATGGTCACCTCGCCGCCGTTCAGCATGGTCGTGGTGCCGGCCTCGACCAGGCCCTCGGCGTCGTAGCGGGTGTCGGTGACGTGGTACTGCAGGATCGGGGCGAGCTGGTCGGGGTTGGCGACCAGAGTGTTGACGGTCTCCTCACCCAGCGCCTCGAACGCTCCGTTGTACGGCGCGTAGACGGTCAGCGCCTCGGCGGAGTTCAGCGTGTCGGCGAGCCCGTCGACGGCCCCGACCGCCGTGACCAGAGTCGAGAGGAGCGGGTTGTTCGACGCGGCGGTGGCCACCGGGTCATCGACCATGCCCTCGGCCGACCCCTCGCCCTCGGTCGGGACCTGGTCGCAGGCCGGGCCGAAGATGTCGGAGGTCTGGGTGACCCCGTCGCCACCCGCGGCGGCCATGTCCGACGTCGGCGCGGCAGCGCTGCTGGTGGCCGCCGTGTCGCCGCCCGTGTCGGCACCGGCACCGGTGTCGGCCGGCTGCTCGGAGCCGCCACAGGCCGCCAGCGCCACGGTCAGGGCCGCCATCGTGCCGACGGCGGCCAGTCGCTGGATCTTTCGCACGTGTTCCTCCTCGAGCACGGCCCGGTAGATCCGGGCCTGTCATCAGAACCTTCGGCTTCGAGCCAAAGGCAGTTCACTTACAGTGTGTAACGATTCGACTACGGCCGCGGGGCGGGCTGCCGGGATCATCCAAGCGTCGCCCGCAGCTGCGCCAGTCGGAGGAGCTATTTAGGTCGAACGGGCTAGGATGCGACCCGGATGATGAGGGACGGCCAGCCCGACGCGCCGTCCGGGATCGGGGGCACTCGTACCTCGGTCTGGGTGACCCCGTTGCGGTCCGTCGCCCGCGACTGGATGGTGTGGCTGCCCGGAGCGAGGTCGAGCGCGATGTGCCACATCCGCCACGTGTCGGTGTTCACCGGCGCCCCGAGCTCGGCCTCCTGCCAGGGCCCGCCGTCCACCCGGACCTCCACCTTGCTGATCCCGACCGGCTGGGACCAGGCGATCCCCGCGACGGTCACCCGCCCGGCGGGCACCTCCTCGAACGCCCGCGGGCTGTCAATCCGGGACTGCGTCTTGATCGGGGCGCGCTGCGCCCACCCGCGCTGCAGCCAGTAGCTCTGCTTGGCGTCGAAGGTGGTGACCTCCAGGTCGGTGAGCCACTTCGTCGCCGACACGAACCCGTACAGCCCCGGCACCACCATCCGCACCGGGAACCCGTGCTCGGGCGGCAGCGCCTCCCCGTTCATCCCGATCGCGAGCATGGAGTCGCGGCCCTCCTCCATCACGACGTCGACCGGAGTGCCCGCCGTCCACCCGTCGATGCTCGTGGAGAACAGCTGTTCCGCGTCCGGGCGGACCCCGGCCTCGAGCAGCAGCTCCCGCAGGTCCACCCCGATGAAGTTCGCGGTGGAGATGTACGGCCCGCCCACCTCGTTGGACACGCAGGTCAACGTGATCGCCCGCTCGACGAGCGGACGGGCGAGCAAGTCGTCGAAGGTGAGCGTCAGCTCCTCGTCCACCATCCCGTGGATGCGCATCGACCAGTCCTGCGCGGCCTGGGTCGGGATCCGCAGCGCCACGTCGACGCGGTAGAAGTCCGGGTTCGGCGTGAGAAACGTCGGCGTCCCGAGCCCCGGGAACGCCGCGTCCGGCGGGATCGCCGGGGCCCGCTCGACCAGCCCGGCCCGCGCGAGCTGCGCGGTGACCGTCTGCCGGGAGTTCGTGACCCCGCCGCCGAGCAGCACGCCGCCCGCCGCGGCGCCGAGCGACGCCACACCGACCGCGGCGGACGACCCGATCAGGACGTTGCGCCGCGACACCCCGGCGCCGGACGCGGGCTGCTCGGGCCCCTCGGTCGTGCGGAGCGCCAGGCCGTGCAGCAGACGGAACACACCGACGCCCACGACCAGCGACACCGCAGGCGCCACCAGGTCGAGCGGCGCGAAGGCGGGCGCGAACAGCACCGCGAGGAAACCCAGCACACCCAGCACCGCCACGACGACGACGCCCGGGGTCGGGCTCCGGCGGGACGCGATGCCGGCCGCGGCGGCGATGATCGCGATGACCACGCCCATCCCGGCGAGCAGGATCGGCTTGTCGGCCGTGCCGAACGTCGTCTTGGCGAACTCCGTGAGCCACTGCGGGGACAGCCGGATCACCCAGTCGCCCACCGCGAGGTAGGGCGACGACGACGGCGAGACGATGGCCGCCACCAGGTGCCCGGCAGCGAGCGCGGCCCCGACTGCCAGCACCCCGATCGCGGCGGCCCACCCCAGGGGGACGCCGGGCCGTGCCGGTCGGGTGGTGTGCGGTGCTGCTGTGGCGCTCACGTCAAGAGGTTCGTCCGCCCGGCGGTTGCGGTTCACGTGCGCGGCCCCACAGCCCGACTCGCGCACCCTCACAGCCCGACTCGCGCACCCTCACAGCCCGACTCGCGCACCCTCACAGCCCGACTCGCGGGGGAACGGCACCGCTTCCGCGAGTCGGGCGATCCGGGCGTGCGAGTCGCGCGATCAGGACTGCAGGGCCGCCCGCAGCCGCTGTTCCTCGACCCGCCAGAAGCCGTGCTCGCGCCCGTCCACCTCGATGACGGGCACGCGGTCGCCGTACTCCGCCCGCAGCTCCGGGTCGGAGTCGACGTCGACGGCCGTCCAGCCCTGGCCGAGATCGCCGCAGATCCGGGCCACGTCGGCCTCGGCGGCCACGCACGCGGTGCACCCGGCGCGCGTGTAGACCGTGACCCGCGGGCTCGGTGGCGTGGTCACGACCGCCCCGCCAGCTGCCGGCGCGCCACCTTGCCGGTCGGCGTCCTCGGCAGCGCATCGATGAACTCGATCACCGTGGGCACCTTGAACCGGGCCAGCCGCTCGACGCAGTGCGCCCGCACCTCGTCCTCGGTGAGCTCCGCGCCGCCCGTCAGCACGAGCACGGCCTTGACCGCCTCCCCGGACCGCTCGTCCGGCACGCCCACGACCGCGGCCTCCGCCACCCCCGGCAGCTCGGCGAGCACCTGCTCGACCTCGCGCGGGTAGACGTTGAACCCGTTGACGATCACGAGGTCGGAGGACCGGTCGACGAGGTGCAGGTCGCCGTCGGCGTCGAGGAACCCGACGTCGGCGGTGACGAACCAGCCGTCGGCGTCCGGACCGCCCGCCCCGCCGGGCCAGTAGCCGGAGAACAGGTTGGGCCCGCGCACCGCGACCAGCCCGGTGTCCTGGGCCGGGTCGAACACGTCGTCGGCGATCTCCTCGGGGTCCGGCTCGGGCACCGTGTCGATCGGCCTGCCGTCGGGGTCGACCAGGCGCAGCTCGACGCCCGGCAGCGCGCGGCCCACCGACCCCGGCTTCGCGACCCCGCCGATGGCGGTGGTGGTGACCACCGGGCCGGCCTCGGTGAGCCCGTAGCCCTCGTAGATCGGCAGCCCGGTGGCCGCCCGGAAGTCCGCGAGCAGCTGCGGCGGCAGCGGCGCCCCGCCCGAGGTGCACAGCCGCAGCCCTGCGGTGGCGCTCCGCAGCCGGTCGGGCGGCAGGTCGAGCAGCGACCGGAACATCGTCGGCACCGCCGCGACGCCGCTCACCCGCTGCTCCACGAGCACCGCGGCGACGTGCTCGGGTTCGAACCGCTCGGTGATCACCGCGGTGGCCCCGGCCCAGCAGACCTGGAGGAAGCCCGCCGCCAGGCCGAAGACGTGGAACAGCGGCAGCGAGAGCAGCACGCGGTCCACCGGGGTCACCGGCGCCGGGCGCAGCGCCGCCGCCTGCTCCCGGTTGGCGAGCACCGCCCGGTGGGAGAGGCGGACACCGCGCGGGCTCCCCGTGGTGCCCGATGTGTAGATCAGCAGGGCGATGTCATCACCCCCCCGGGCGACCTGCGGCGCCTGCTCGTCCGTGCGCGCCGTGACGTCCGGCGGCGGGAGCACGGCGCCCGCCACGGTCGCGGCGCACCGGACGGCGTCGCCGTCACCCTCCGCAGTCACGACCGCGGCGGGCCGGCAGTCGTCGGTGACGATCTCCAGCTCGCGCGCGACGGCGATCGGACCGAGCGGCACGGCGATCGCGCCGGCGCGCAATGCGCCGAGCACCGCCACACAGAACGCCGCGCCGTTGCCGAGCCGGACGAGCACCCGATCGCCCGCCGTGACGCCCGCGGCGGCCAGGCGGACGGCCTCCGCGGTGACTGCGCCGTCGAGGACCTCCCAGCTGAGGGTGTTTCCGCTGGTCACGTCCACGATCGCGGGGTGCTCGGGCACCCGGGAGGCGGCCCGGGTCACCAGGTCGGCCACCGACTCCGGTGCCCGCTCCTCGGGGTTCTCACGGCTCGTGCTGTCCACGGTTCTCCAGGGATCGGCGCGGCTGTCGGAGCTGACCGGCGCTGCTCGCAGGCCTTCGGCCGAGATGGCCTGGCTCCGAGTCTGGCACGAACCGGGCGGCGCGGCGGCGATGACGCTCGGCGCACCCCGGGCAACCTCCGTCCACGACGACAGGCGGTCACCGATGACGTTGACCGCGCGTAGTCGTCCGCTCACCGGAACATGCCCACGGCGAGCGGTGGTGCGTGTTTCGCCACACCTGGGCGGCCGTATGCTCCGCCGCTACAGCCGACCTAACGCCCCGACGCACCGATCCGTCGCGAGTCTCACCCAAGGGAGTGGCATGCAGCCTGTTGTTGTCAGCACACCGCGGGCCGTCCCGCGGGGTCCTGTCCGACACGGCTGCGAGGCTCGCCGGGAGCCATGACCCACCCGATGCGCCCCCGGCTGCTCCCCACCGACGCCCCCCGCCGCCCGGCGGGTGGAGAGGTACAGATGCCCCCGACCACCGCTCCCCCCGGCCCGCCGGTACCCCGGCAGCGACCGCACAGCCCGGTCGAGTCGCCGGCGCCGTCCGACCACCCGGCGGCAACCGCTCCCCCCGACCGGCGCGCCGACGCCGCCGACGTCGCCGCAGGCCCCGACGATGCCGTGACCGCCGGCGCCCACGCCGGAGAAGCGGCTGACCACCCCGACGAGACCGGCGCCTGGGCGCTGGTCAAGGCCTCCCAGGCCGGGGACATGGTCGCCTTCGGCGAGCTGTTCGACCGGTACTACGACGTGGTCTACCGCTACGTCCTGTTCCGGATGGGCGACCGCACGCTGGCCGAGGACGTCACGCAGGAGACGTTCGTCCGCGCCCTGCGCCGGATCACCTCGGTGAGCTACCAGGGTCGCGACATCGGGGCCTGGTTCGTCACGATCGCCCGCAACCTGATCTTCGACCACGTGAAGTCGAGCCGGTACCGGCTCGAGCAGACCACCAGCGAGATCGTCGAGCTCTCGCCGAGCACCGGTGGCCCGGAGCAGCAGGTGCTCGACGGCGCCACGAACGACGAGCTCCTGCGGTGCGTCCGCAAGCTGAACCCCGACCAGCAGGAATGCATCCAGCTCCGCTTCCTGCAGGGCCTGTCCGTCGCCGAAACGGCGCGGATCATGGACCGCAACGAGGGGGCCGTCAAGGCCCTGCAGCACCGGGCGGTCCGTCGGCTCGCCCAGCTGCTTCCGGAGGGGCTGCGATGACCGAACACGCCATCGTCGGAACAAGCCCCGGCGTTACGGGTGCGACGAACGAACGACTCGATGCGGTGAACGGTCCTCAGCCCGTAACCGGCCGGGTCCTGGCTCGTTGTACGGCTGAACGTCGCGTCGCGCACCACCGCCACGGCGCGAGGACAGACAGCGCAGGGATGCAGTGAGGACGGCCAACATGCCCGCCGCACAGGGCAAGGACGCAGAGCGGTTCGACGCCGCCGTGGAGCTCGGGACACCCCCGGGCGCCGCAGGCGACGCCGAGCTCGCGCGGGATCTGGAGATCGTGGCGATGCTGCGGTCCCGGGGAGCGGCCTCCGCGCCGGACGCTGACGCCAAGGCGCGCGCCAAGCAGCGGCTCATGGCCGCGCTCGCCGCCGACCCGGGCGAGGCGGGCGACGCGCCGGACGGACCGCGACCGCCCGTGGAGTCGGCGGCCGAGCGGACCGCGCCCATCGGACGGATCCGCGAGACCCCCTTCGCCGCAGCGCGCGACGACGTCGACGCCACGGCCGTGACCGCGCGCATGGCGCCGGTGACCGAACACCCGGACGGCGGCGACGCGCCGGAGGCGGGCGGTGGGGGCACCCCCGGCAAGCTGAGCCGGCCGGGGCGTCGGGCCCGGCACAGCATGCCGAGCCGGCCCAGCGGTGCGCCCCGCGGCTCCCGGCGACCCGGTCAGGGCAGCATGCGCAGGCGCACCGCCTTCGTCGGCGCCGCCGCGCTCGTCATGATGGTCGTGCTGACCGGGGCTGGGATCTTCGCGAGCCGCGACGCGCTCCCGGGCGACGCGCTCTACGGGATCAAGCGCGCCGCCGAGTCGGCAGGCCTCGCCCTCACGTTCGACGACACGGAGCGGGCCCAGCGGCACCTGGAGATGGCCACCACCCGGCTGGACGAGGTGGAGCGGCTGGTCCGGGGCGGTTCGACCGTCGACCCCGAGCTCGTCACGTCCGCCATCCAGGAGTTCGACGTCGCGACCGACGAGGGCTCGCGGATGTTGCTGAGCACGCAGGACGCGGGCGACCCGGCCGCACTGGACGACCTGCACTCGTGGGCGGGCGCGCAGTCCGACCGGCTGGCCGAGCTGCGCCCGGTACTGCCCGCCCCGGCCACGGACGACGCCGACACCGCCATCGCCCAGCTCGAGCAGCTCGCCGGTCGCACCGCCCAGGCCGACACGGGCGTGTCCGCACCGGGCAGCCCCGACCCGGGCACCTCCGGCTCCGCCGACGCGACCGGCGGCGCCGAGGACGGCACCACGGACGAGCCCGACGCGGGGAGCTCCACCACCCCGGACGGCTCGGAGGCACCCTCCGGCTCGGCCACGAGCACTCCTGGCTCCGAGGAGGACGAGGACCGCGGTGGCGGCGGCCTGCTCCCCGACCTCGGTCGCGACGACGAGTCGTCGGAGGCCGAGTCCTCCGAGACCCCCGACGGGCAGTCGACGACGCCCACCACCACCACGGCACCGGGTTCGGCGGAGGAGGACCCGCAGATCTCGGTGCCGCTCCCGCTGCTGCCGCCGATCACGCTCCCCCCGCTGCTCCCGGGCATGCCGGGGATCACGATCGGCTGACGCGGCAACCAACGGGACGTGCGCCGGAGGCCGCCGTGGGACGTCGTCCCGAGGCGGCCTCGGTGTCTTCCCGGGCGGTCGTGACCACACCCGTCGACCGGGTGCGCCGCCAGTAGGCTGGAACGACACGTCCCCCATCCGGAGGCCCGCAGGTGGTAGGAGAAGAAGAGCGGCCCGAGCCCCTCACGCCCACCGGTGACGGCGAGCTGACCGGAGCCACGGAGTCGCCCGGCGTGCTCGACTCCGCCACCGCCGCCGATCCGGCGGTCCGGGCCGGCGAGGCGGCTGCCGCCGCGGCGGTCGCGGCCGGGGACAGCGGGCCACCGGAGGTTCCTCCCACCGACCTCACGGCCGCCGCCTTCTTCGACGTCGACAACACGATGATGATCGGCGCCTCGATCTTCCACTTCGCCCGCGGACTCGCCGCCCGGAAGTTCTTCACCACCGCCGACCTCCTCGGTTTCGCCTGGCAGCAGTTCAAGTTCCGGGCGGGCGGTCGCGAGACCAAGTACTCGACGACGACCGGCCGCGACACCGCGCTGTCCTTCGTCGCGGGCCGCCCGGTCGCGGAGATCACCGAGCTGGGCGAGGAGATCTACGACGAGCTGATGGCCGACCGGATCTGGGCGGGCACCCGCGCGCTCGCGCAGATGCACCTCGACGCCGGGCAGCGCGTCTGGCTCGTCACGGCCACCCCCGTCGAGCTCGCCCTCATCATCGCGCGCAGGCTGGGCCTCACCGGTGCGTTGGGCACCGTCGCGGAGAGCGTCGACGGGCACTACACCGGGCGCCTCGTCGGCGAGATCCTGCACGGGCCCGCCAAGGCCCACGCGGTGCGTGCCCTCGCCGTCACCGAGGGGCTGGACCTGCGCCGCTGCACCGCCTACTCCGACTCGGTCAACGACGTGCCGATGCTCTCGGCGGTCGGCACGGCCGTCGCCGTCAACCCCGACTCGGAGCTGCGCGACGTCGCGAAGGAGCGCGGCTGGCAGATCCGCGACTTCCGCACCGGTCGCAAGGCGGCGAGGATCGGCGTGCCCTCGGTGCTGGGCGCCGGCGCCGTGGCCGGCGCGGTGGCGGCAGGCCTGGCGTACCGGAAGCGCTGAGCCGCGTCGGGAAACGCCAGCAAGGTGGCAATACTGTCACTGGATGGCAGTATTGCCACCTTGATTGCACGACGGGTGGCGCGAGCGGACGCCTGACGTTCAGCCGAGGAAGGCGTTGCGGCGCTGGCTCAGCAGCCGGTAGAGGGTGTGCTGGATCGTCTCGCGCACCTGGTCGGTGAGGTTGAACACCGTCATCGGGTCGTCGGCCTCGGCCGCGCCGATCGTGTCGGTGCGGATCGGCTCGCCGAACTCGATGTACCACTTCGACGGCAGCGGGATCAGGCCCAGCGGACCGAGCAGCGGGAACAGCGGTGTGACCGGGAAGTACGGGGCTCCGAACAGCCGGGCGAGCGGCTTCAGATCGCCGATCTTGGGATAGATCTCCTCGGCGCCCACGATCGCGCACGGGATGATCGGCACGCCGGTGCGCAGAGCGGCCGACACGAACCCGCCCCGCCCGAACCGCTGCAGCTTGTAGCGGTCCCGGAACGGCTTGCCGATGCCCTTGAAGCCCTCCGGCCACACCCCCACGAGCTCGCCGCTCGACAGCAGCCGCTCGGCGTCCGGACTGCAGGCCAGCGTGCTGCCCTGCTTGCGGGCGAGCGGGCCCATCACCGGCAGCCGGAACATCAGGTCGGCGCCGAGCATCCGCAGGTGCCGCTGCGCCGGGTGGTCGTCGTGCAGGGCCACCGAGGCCATCAGCGAGTCCAGCGGCAGCGTGCCGGAGTGGTTGGCCACCACGAGGGCACCACCCTCGTCGGGTACGTGGTGCATACCGATCGTCTCGACCCGGAACCACTTCTCGTACAGCGGGCGCAGCGCGGGCAGGAGCAGGTTGTCGGTGAGGTCGGCGTCGAACCCGAACTCGTCGACCGCATAGTCGCCCGACAGCCGCCTGCGCAGGAACGCCAGCGCGTTGACGAGCGCGTCCTCCCACTCCGGCCCCTCCGGATCAGCGGTCGGGGGCGGCCCCTGCTCGCCGGCGTCGGAGGCATCGGCCGCGGGGCGGGACGCGCCGTCGAGCCGCCAACGCGCACGGCCGCCTGCGCCGTCGGCGTGCAGCGGGATGACGCGGGCCTCGGACACGCCGGCCTCCTTCCGCGGGGTCATCGCACGGCCCTGGCCAGGGCGAGCAGGCCACGCTCCAGCGACTCGACCTGCTCGGGCCCGAGCACGGGCCGCAGCGCGCGGCCGCGCACGTAGTCGTCGAACGCCTGCACCGTGGTCCAGCGCGGCGTGAACCCGAACTGGCGGCGCAGCCTCCCGTTGTCGACCACCCGGCCGAAGTTCAGCAGCCGCATCTGCTCGGGGGAGAAGTCGACCAGGCGGGCGCTGCGGAAGAGCCGGCTCACCGGGCCGACGGCCGGGCTCGGCACCG
Organism: Pseudonocardia nigra; assembly: GCF_019396355.1. Taxonomy (GTDB): domain Bacteria; phylum Actinomycetota; class Actinomycetes; order Mycobacteriales; family Pseudonocardiaceae; genus Pseudonocardia; species Pseudonocardia nigra. Next base: position 25,528 of record NZ_JAHKRK010000009.1, on the reverse strand, counting down.
GCAGCGGGACGCGACCGGCCCGTCGGATGGCCTGCGACAGCAGGAGCACCCCGTCGGCGGCGACGTTGAAGACGCCCGGGATCTCCTGGCTGGCGGCGCGCTCGAGGACCGCGAGCCCGTCCTCCTCGTGGATCAGCTGCACGCGCGCGTCGTAGCCGAGCACGGTGGGCACCACGGGCAGCGCGAAGTAGCGGGTGAACACGGTGTCGATGCGGGGGCCGATGAAGTTGGCGAACCGCAGCACCGTGACCGAGACGTCGGGGCGACGGCGGGCGAAGCCGCGCAGGTAGCCCTCGATCTCCGCCGCGTCCTTGGCGTAGCCCCCGGACGGGAGGTCCTTGGGCGTCATGGTCTCGTTGAACAGCGCCGGGTCGCGCGGGCTGGAACCGTAGACGGCCGTGGTGGACTTGAGCACCATCCGCCGCACCGACGGCGCCTTCTGGCACGCCGCGAGCAGCTGCATCGTGCCGATGACGTTCATCTCCTTCATCGTCACCCGGCCCCCGGACGAGCCGGGGTTGGCCGAGAGCGACGCGTGGACGACGGTGTCGACCGACGCGTGGGAAATGACCTTGCTGATCAGCGGGTTGCGGATGTCGGCGCGCACGAACTCGGCGCGCCCCATCCGGCGCAGCAGATCCCGGGGCGGCGGCACGGTGTCGACGCCGAGGACGCGATCGATGTCGGGGTTCGCCGCGAGACGAGCGGCGAGGTGACCACCGAGGAAGCGACTGACCCCGGTGACGAGCACGACGGACGGCGTCACAGGCCTACCCCAGGGATGCGGACGGATGCGGCGAGTGACCGATGCTAGTCCCCGCGGCGCGCCCGCGGGCAACTCACGGACTAGACGTGTGCCACGGCGAGCCGAATCATCGACACAGCGCCTGCGCGAAGCGCAGGCCCAGCGAGGAGCCGTGGCGCGGCCGGCGGGTCACCACCGGCCGCCGCACGTCACTTGCCGAGCCTGCGACGCTGCACGCGGGTCTTGCGAAGGAGCTTGCGGTGCTTCTTCTTCGACATCCGCTTGCGGCGCTTCTTGATGACTGAGCCCATGCGTCGGGACCCTTCCTGGTCGTGGTACGGCCCGTGCGGGCCGCTCATGCGGTGGGGATGCCCGGCCGGAGAGCGTGCGACGAGCGCACGCGTGGCCGGGCGAGGACCGGGGGCCCACTCTACCGGGGGGTTCCCGCCGCCCCGCGCCCACCGCTGCGGAACGACCGGCTCGCGCCGACGTCCGCCCGGACGGGGTACGCCCGGGAGGCTCAGCCGGCGTCGAAGTAGGCGTTGCGGAGGTACTCCTCCACGGCCCGCTTGGGCACCCGGAAGGAGCGGCCGACCCGGGCGGCGGGCAGATCGCCCCCGTGCACCAGGCGGTACACGGTCATCTTCGAGACCCGCATCATCGACGCGACCTCGGCCACGGTCAGGAACTGCACCTGAGCGAGGTGGATCTCAGAGGGCTCGGACGGCATCCGATCACCGCTTTCGTGGTCGCACCGGACGTCCCCGGCTCCGCGGTCGGGCACGCGCCTGATGTTCCCGGTGAGCTTAGCGGTGCGCCTGTGACGACTTCGACAGGCCACTCACTCCGCGGTGGAGTTCAGTTCCGCGTCAGGGTGATGCATCTCGCCCGATGGGGGCACCGCTGTGTCGGTGCGCTCGCGTCAGCGGCGTTCCGCGGCGCGGCCCAGTTCGACCGATCGGTCCCGCGCCGCCTCGATCGCCGCGATGAGGGCCGCCCGCACCCCGTGCTTCTCCAGCTCTCGGATCGCGGCGATCGTCGTCCCGGCCGGCGAGGTGACCGCCTCGCGCAGGATCACCGGGTGGTCATCGGACTCCCGCAGCATCGTCGCGGCGCCGAAGGCCGACTGCACGATGAGGTCGGCCGCGACCGTGCGCGGCAGGCCGAGCAGGATGCCGGCGTCGATCATCGCCTCGACCAGGAAGAAGAAGTAGGCGGGACCGGAACCCGACAGCGCCGTCACCGCGTCCTGCTGCGACTCCGGCACCCGGACGACCCGCCCGACCGCGCCGAGCATCTTCTCGACGACGGCGAGCTGCTCGTCGGTGGCGTGAGTGCCCGGGGAGATCGCGCTCATCGCCTCTCCGACGACCATCGGGGTGTTCGGCATGACCCGCACGACCGGCGTGCCGGCCGGCAGCGCGTCCTCGAAGAGCGCGGTGGGCAGGCCCGCGCACAGCGACACCACCAGGGTGCCGGGGCGCAGCGCCGGGGCGAGCTCGGCGAGGACGGGCGTGATGTCCTGCGGCTTGACCGCGACCACCACGATGTCGGAGCGTTCGACGGCCGCCGGCACGTCCACCGCGGTCACGCCGTGGCGGCCGGTCAGCTCGGCGACCCGCTCCGGGTGCCGCTCGACGAACACCAGATCCTCCGGGGCCTGCCCCGACGCGACGAGTCCCGCGAGCAGCGCCTCACCGATCTTCCCGGCCCCGAGCAGCGCGATCCGTGTCATGGCGCTGACGGTAGCCGCAGCGCCCGGCGGTACCGGCGTCCGCCCAGTGCCGGCAAGGTGGCGATGCTGCCGTCCAGTGGCAGCATTGTCACCTTGCTGGCGCCTCCCAGGCGGCACCTCAGCGCTGCAGTGGGGCCAGGGCCAGTTGCCGCGCCTGGCAGACCAGCCGGCCCGCCGCGTCGACCACCGCGACGTCCTCGTCGAACCAGGTGCCCGCCACCACCGTCGAGCGCGACTCCAGGCGCAACCACCCGGGCGCCGGGTGGGCGCGCAGCAGGGCGGTGAGCTGGACCGTGGGGGCCCAGCCGAACCGGCCGCCGACGTTGAACACCGTGGGCGGCAGGATGTCGCCCGCGAGCAGCGCGAACAGCACGTCGGCCGGCTCGCCGCGCGGGCGCACCCATCCGCGCAGCACCGGAGGGGCCTGCTCGCCCCGGCGGAACGCGGCGGTCGACTCGTCGAGGCGCAGGTCGCACGCCGAGGCCAGGCCGAAGACGCGGCCGTCCGCACCGGGGTCGGTCGCATCGGCGGTCGGCTCGGGCGCCAGGTCCGGCAGGTCGGCCCACTGCGGCTCGTCCGCGGGCAGGCGCCCCGCGGTGACCGTGGCGGCCAGCATCGGCCGGTCGCCCTGCGTCATCCGGACCGCCACGACCGACGCCGTGCGGCCCGCCTTGAGCACCTCGGTGCGCAGCTCCACGGGCCCCGGGTCGGGGGCGCGGAGGAAGTCGGCGGCGATGGCCAGCGGGTCGGGCGCGGCGCCCGGGGCGTCGGCGTCGAGGCGCGCCAGCCCGGCCCGGGTCAGGAGCGCGAGCAGCAGGCCACCGTGCGCCTTCGTCCCCACGGTCCACAGCGGACCCAGCTCGGCGCCGTAGCGCCCCTCGCCGAGCGGCTCGATCGCCACGGCGTCGCGGAAGGGCTGGGCCCGGTCGACCTCGGCGTCGGCGGTGTCGACGGCGGAGTGCTGGCGCATCCGACAAGAGGTATCACCGCGGTGCGGCGGGCCGGGGGCGATGTGACCGACGTCTAACGCGCGGGCGCGGGGTCGGGCCGCGGCGCCGGACGCTCACCTGCCGTGGGCTGCAGGTGCAGCCGGGCGAACAGCAGCGACTCGGCCAGCACCGCGGTGCGCTCCTGCCGGGTGCGGCACCGCCGGGTGCTCACCTCGATGACGACGACACCGCCGAACCCACGCTCGGTGAGCCGCTCGCACACCTCGGCGCACGGCTGGTTGCCCCGCCCGGGGACCAGGTGCTCGTCGCGCGGCGCCCCGCTGCCGTCGGCGAGGTGCACGTGCGTGAGCGACTGCCCCATCCGGTCGAGCATCGCGAGCGCGTCTGACCCGGCGGCGGCGGTGTGCGACAGGTCGAGTGTGTAGTGGGCGTGCCCGACCTCGGTGGGATCGAAGCCCGGGCTGTACGGGACGCTGCGGACCCGGCCACGGACCACCGGGAACATGTTCTCCACCGCGAGGGCGACCCCGGCGTGCTCACCGGCGCGCGCCACCTCGGCAGCGAACTCCTCGGCGTAGCGACGCTGCCACCGGAACGGCGGGTGCAGCACCACGGTGCGCGCGTCCAGCGCGGCCGCCGCGGCGACCGACCGCCGGATCCGGCCGATCGGGTCGGCACCCCACACCCGCTGGGTGACGACGAGGCACGGGGCGTGGACGGCCAGCACGGGCACGCCGTACCGCTCGGCGAGCCGGGCCACCGCGGGCACGTCCTGGCTGACCGGGTCGGTCCACACCATCAGCTCGACGCCGTCGTACCCGAGCTCGGCCGCCAGCTCGAACGCCGCCTCGACCCGCTCGGGGTAGACCGACGCGGTGGACAGGGCGACGGGTGGGGCGGGCCGCATCGCGGGCAGCGCGGCGTTCATTGTCCCAGCAGCACGAGTATCGCCGGGGACACCGTCAAGAGCAGGCCGACGAGCACGGCGAACGCCGTGGTGCGCATGTCGTCGTTGCGCAGCAGCGCGCGGACGACCACGACGAGCCCCACGGTGACGAGCACCGCCGCCGCCAGCGCCACCACCGGCAGGCTGCGCCACAGGAACCGGAAGGCCACCCACAGCACCGCCCCGCCGAGTGCGCCGGCGATCCACTGGGCCAGCACCGCGGCCCAGGCCTGGCCCGCCGACCCCTCGGCCATCTGCCTGAGCCCGCGCCGGGGCCGCTCGGCGCCGGCGGCCTCGTCGTCTGGCTCGTCGGCGTACGCCGGCTCCGCCTCGTCGAGATCGGCGGCGCCGAGTCCGGCGGGACGGTCGTCGAAGTCCACCGGTGCCGCCGCCTCGGTGGGCGGCCCGCCGTCGTCCGGCTCGTCGCGCCGGGACGCGGTGCGGGCGCGGTGCCACGCCTCCGCGCCGGCCGGGGCCGCGCCGACCATGGTGGACCGTCCGCCGTCGTCGGCGGCGTCGTGCTGCGGCTCGGCGTCGTCGACCGGCCGTTGCTGCTGGATGGGGGCGGTGAGGCCGGCGTCGGCGGCCGCTTCCTCCCGGAAGCGCGGGATCTGCTCCGTGGGGCGCTCGCGCACCGGCTCGGGCGCCGGCGCGGACCGGCGGGCGGCGGGGGGTGGCGGCCTGCCCTGGTCCGATTCGACCGCGAAGTTCGGCAGCGGCGTCTCCCGGGAGGGCGCCTCCCGCGCCGGAACCTCCCAGGGCATCGGCTCAAGCGGCTCGGGCTCGGGTGCGCGCCTGCGACCGCCCTGCTCCCGGGCCTGTGGGTCGGCCACCCGCTCCCGCAGCACCGAACGGTCGGGCTCCGGAGCCGGTGCGACGTGCCAGGGCGCTGCGCCGTTGCCGTTGCCGTTGACCGGGCGGGCCTCCTCCTCGTCCCCGTCGGCTTCCCGCCTGCGGCGCCGACGACCGGTGGCACCGGCGTCGCCGTGCTGGGCGAGCAGCTCGGCGACCGTGCGCTGGCGTGGCTGATCGGTCTCGGGACTCATCCAGTACACCGTGCCTCGTACGTCGTCAAGCGTCCAAGCCCGTCCGGCGCGTCCTGCGCCGAGCGGTCGATCTGAGCCGTCCCATCGAGCGTGTCGAGCCTCCGAAGGATGACGCCTTCGCGCAGCGCCCACGGGCAGATCTCGAGCTGTGTGACCCGCAGCGCGCGCATCGCCGCCTCCGCGACGAGCGCCCCGGCCACCAGCTGCCGCGACCTGCTCGCGCTGACGCCCTCGAGCTCGGCGAGGTCGCCCGCGGACATCCGCGTGATGAACGAGGCGAGCTGCCGGAGCCCGACGTCGGTGAGCACCCGGCGGACCCGCGGCCCCGCGCTCGACGGCGCCGCCCCGGTGAGCCGGGCCAGCGAGCGGAACGTCTTCGAGGTGCCGACCGCGAGCTCGGGATCGCCGGCGCGTCGCAGCCTGCGCGCCACCGGGGCCAGCTGCGCGTCGAGGTGGTCGCGGAGCGCAGCGATGTCCCTGCGGGCGGGCGGGTCGGAGCGGAACCAGTCCCGGGTGAGCCTGCTCGCACCCAGCGGCAGCGACGCGGCCGCGGCGGGCAGCTCGTCCAGGCCCGCGGCGAGCTCGAGGGAGCCACCACCGATGTCGAGCACCAGCAGGCGCCCCGCCGACCAGCCGTACCACCGGCGGACGGCGAGGAACGTGTACCGCGCCTCGTCCTCCCCGGGGAGGACCTGCAGCGCCACCCCGGTCTGGTCCCGCACCTTCGCCAGCACAGCCGCCGAGTTCGTGGCGTCGCGCAGCGCGGAGGTGGCGAACGCGAGCAGATCGGTGCAGCCCGCCTCCGCCGCGGCGGCGTTGGCCCGGTGCACGGCGCGGATCAGCGCGTCCGCCCCCACCTTCGTCAGCGCGCCCGACGCGTCGAGGTTCTCCGCGAGCCGCAGCTCGGTCTTGTCGGACGTCATCGGGGTGGGGTGGCCACCGCGGTGCGCGTCCACGACGAGGAGGTGGACGGTGTTGGAACCGACGTCGATCACACCGAGGCGCACGGGCCCAGGCTACTGCCCCGTCGTGATGATCTCGTGACCAAGTCCGCCGGTCCGCACTTCCGGGTGAGCCGAACCCCGCTGATCAAGGCGCTGACGTCCCTTGTCGATCTGTCAGAGCGACGTCTTCGCCTTGATCGCGGGGGTTCGAGCGGGCGCCCAGTTGCGAGGGTTGTCCACATGCCCTCCGGGTTGTCCACAGCTTCGTGGATCGGGCCCCACGACGACGGCTCCGGCGCCATCGTCTCGGCATGCGAAGCCCGCTCCGCGCCATCGCCGCGGCCCAACACGGCGCGTTCAGCGCCCGTCAGGCAGTCACCTGCTACAGCCCGCGCGAGCTCCGCTCCCGAGTGAGCGCTGGGCGCTGGCTACCGGTGCACGAGCGCACGTACCGCTGCCGGACGAGCGAGCCAAATGCCCGGCTCCGGCTCGCCGCCGCCGCCGTGCTCAGCATCGGCCGGCCGGTCCCGGCATGCCTCCACACCGCCGCCGAGCTGCACGGCTTCGGGGTGCTCGACGACCCCGTCACACACGTCGCGGTCGGAACCGACCTTCCGTGTCGGCATCGGGACGGGCTCTGGCCCCACCAACTCGCCCTCGCCCCGCGCGACGTGGTCACGCTGCGCTGCGGGGCCACTCGCCACCTCCGCCGACCGCACCGCCGTCGACCTCGCCCGCCTGCTCCCCGGCTGGACGTGCTGCCGGTGCTCGACGCGGCCTCGGCGGCAGGTGTCTGCACCCCGGAGTCGCTGGCAGCAGAGGTGGAACGGCATGCCGGGTTGCGCGGCGTGCGGCAGGCCCGCGAGCTGATCCCGCTCGCCGACCACCGCCCCGAGTCGCCGCAGGAGTCCCGCCTGCGCCTGCGCTGCCACGACGCCGGGCTGCCGCCACCGACGCTCCAACTACCGGTCCCGGACGCACGCGGAAAGGCCTGCCGGTGGATCGACCTGGGGTGGGAGGAGGTCAAGGTCGGCATCGAGTACGACGGGGAGCAGTACCACGACGACACGCCGGACCGCCGGCGCTCCGACCGCCGCCGCCACAACTTCCTGCAGGACGACGGCTGGTCGATGTTCTACGCCACCGACCTGGACGTCTACCGCGACTTCGGCGACCTCATGGCCAAGGTCGGAGCGGCGATCGACCGGCGCTCCCGTCGCTGACCCCGCCGAGGTGAAGCGGCGACGCTGCGTGCCTCGGAACCCCGCTGATCAAGGCGCAGACGTCGCCCTGACAGATCAACAAAGGACATCGGCGCCTTGATCAGCGGGCTTTCGTCGACATCGCGCAGACACCGCGCGCCGGCCGCTCAGCTCTCGAACTTGTAGCCCAGCCCGCGCACCGTCACCAGGTGCTGCGGTGCGCTCGGGTCCGACTCCACCTTCGACCGCAGCCGCTTGACGTGCACGTCGAGGGTCTTGGTGTCGCCGACGTAGTCGGCCCCCCACACCCGGTCGATGAGCTGGCCGCGGGTGAGCACCCGCCCGACGTTGCGCAGGAGGTACTCGAGCAGGTCGAACTCCTTGAGCGGCAGGGCGATTTCGGCGCCGTTCACCGCGACCACGTGCCGCTCGACGTCCATCCGCACGGGGCCGGCCTCCAACACGCCGGGCAGCCCGTCGGTCTCGGGTCCGCCCTCGCCGCCGCGGCGGAGCACGGCGCGCACCCGGGCGATCAGCTCGCGGGCCGAGTAGGGCTTGGTGACGTAGTCGTCGGCGCCGAGCTCCAGGCCGACGACTTTGTCGATCTCGCTGTCCCGGGCGGTCACCATGATCACGGGGACGGCCGAGCGGGTGCGCAGCGCCTTGCAGACGTCGGTGCCGCTCATGCCGGGGAGCATGAGGTCGAGCAGCACGATGTCGGCGCCGTTGCGGTCGAACTCCTCCAGCGCGTCCTGCCCCGTGGTGGCGATGGCCGTGGTGAACCCCTCCTTGCGGAGCAGGAACGCGAGCGGGTCGGCGAAGGACTCCTCGTCCTCCACGATGAGCACCCTGGTCATGTGATCCTCTCAACTCACCCGACGCGGTCGGGTAGGTCTGCGGTGCGGCGGACGGCGCCGTCGGGCTCGTCCCCGGCCTCGTCGTCGGACACGGTGGAGACGGGCAGCCGCATGGTGAAGGTCGAGCCGGTGCCCGGGCTGCTCCACAGGCGCACCTCGCCGCCGTGGTTGGCGAGCACGTGCTTGACGATCGCGAGCCCGAGCCCCGTCCCGCCGGTGGCGCGCGACCGGGCGGGGTCGACGCGGAAGAACCGTTCGAACACCCGCTTCTGGTGCTCCGGGGCGATGCCGATGCCCCGGTCGGTCACCGCGATCTCCACCCAGTCCCCCGCCCGGCGCCGCGACACCGACACCGACGCCTCGGCCGGCGAGTAGGCGATCGCGTTCTCCACGAGGTTGGACAGGGCGGTGACCAGCAGCGTCCGATCGCCGTCGACCTCGAGGCCCGACGGCGCGTCCACGATGATCTCGATCCCCGCCGACTCCGCCGACAGCTTGCACCGGGCCAGTGCTTCCCGGATGACCTCGTCGACGTCGACGGTGCACAGCTCGGGCAGCCGCTCGGCGCCGGTGAGCCGGGAGAGCGCGATCAGCTCGGTGACGAGGTTGCCCAGCCGCGTGGCCTCGTTGAGGATCTTCGTGCCGAACCGGCGGACCTCCTCGGGGTCGTCCGCCGCGTCGAGCACCGCCTCGGCCAGCAGCCCGACGGCGCCGACCGGCGTCTTCAGCTCGTGGCTGACGTTCGCGACGAAGTCGCGGCGGGTCGCCTCCAGCCGCACGGCCTCCGACGTGTCGTCGGCCTCCACCATGCTGAACCCGTCGCCGAGCGGCCGGACGTGGGCGAGCACCGCGGCCGGCTGACGGCCCCGGTGGTCCAGCGGGGACAGGTCGACCGCGATCGTGGTGCCGGCCTGCAGCACCTGCTGCCCAGCGGCGGCGGCCCGGGCGTCAGGGCGCCCCGCCCGGACAACGCCGAGCTCCTCGGCGCGCTCGTTGTGCAGCACCACGTCGCCGCTGCGGTTCAGCACCGCGAGGCCCTCGTCCGACGAGCGGAACACCCGTTGCAGCAGGTCCGCCACCGGCGGGCCCGGCAGGTCCTCCACAGGGGCGGGGGCGCCCTCGGCCTGCCGGGTACCCCAGCGGGCCCCGAGCACCAGGCCGAGCGCGAGCGCCCCGGCGGCGATCGCCACCCACAGCAGCGCGTTCACGGCCGCATCGTAGGCAGGCCGACGGGTCGGAAGGCCAGTCCACAGGCCCCGCCGTGACGCTGCTGACGTCGGAAAACGGCAGATTTCCGCCCTCGTTCACACAGAGTTCACCCGGTCGGGGAACCCGTCCGGTCAGCACGGGTCCGCCCCGCGAGCTCCGCTCAGCTCTCCCGGTTCGCTCCGCAAGCTCCGCTCAGCGCCCCTGGGACGCCACCGCCGCCGCTGCCGTCGCCGCCGCCTCCGGGTCGAGGTAGGTGCCGCCGCTGACCGTCGGGCGCAGGTCCTCGTCGAGCTCGTAGCGCAGCGGGATGCCGGTGGGGATGTTCAGCCCGACGATGTCGCTGTCGGAGATCTGGTCCAGGTGCTTGACGAGCGCCCGCAGCGAGTTGCCGTGCGCGGCGAGCAGCACGACCTTGCCCGCGCGCAGGTCGGGGACGACGCACTCCTCCCAGTACGGCAGGAACCGCTGCACGACGTCGGCGAGGCACTCGGTGCGCGGCACCTCGCCGGGCGCGTAGCGCGGGTCGCCGTCCTGGTCGAACTCCGAGCCCGGCTCGATCGGGGGCGGCGGGACGTCGTAGGAGCGGCGCCACTCCATGAACTGCTCCTCGCCGAACTGCTCGAGGGTCTGCTTCTTGTCCTTGCCCTGTAGGGCGCCGTAGTGCCGTTCGTTGAGTCGCCAGTCGCGCCGCACCGGGATCCAGTGCCGGTCGCAGGCGTCCAGCGCCAGGTTCGCCGTGGAGATCGCCCGGCGCAGCAGGGACGTGTGCACGACGTCCGGCAGGAGCCCGGTCTCGCGCATCAGCTCGCCGCCGCGGCGCGCCTCCTGCTCGCCGGTCTCGGACAGGGGCACGTCCACCCAGCCGGTGAAGAGGTTCTCGGCGTTCCACACGCTCTGTCCGTGTCGCAGCAGCACCAGTGTTCCCATGGGTGCAACTCTGCCAGGCGGCGGCGACTTCTCAGGCGGCCACCGTCAGGGTGCGCAGCGACGTGTCGATGGCCGCTTCGTAGTCCGCCCAGGCCTCCACCGGCGCCGTGCCGGTGATGATGACGGTGGCCCCGTCGTGCACGGTGAACAGCTGGAGGTTGCGCAGCTCGAACCCGATCTCCGGGTGGCGGAACGTGCCTCCGAACAGGTGCGCGGGCGTGCCGTCGGCGAGGACGACCGATTCGTCGGCCGTGGAGCCGTATCCCGGCACGTCCGCCAGCTCGCGGCGCACCCCGGCGACGGTGGCCTGCAGGTCCGTCGCCCGCTCCTGCACCAGGACGTTGATGTTGGCGCTGAACGGGCCGGCCGTGGCGTGGAACGGTTGCGGGTCGACGAACAGCACGGCCGTGTTCTGGACACCGCTGGTGTCGGCGACCCACCCCGCCGGGGGGACGAGCGCGAAGCGACCCTGCGCGTCGGTGAACTCCCCCTCCCGCGGAGGGAGCGGTACGGCGGTGGGGGACGGCGGGGTCGACAGCGCAGCCGGGTCCGGGGCGGCGCGGCCGGCGACGGTGGCGGTGCAGCCGGCGGCCGCCAGTGCGACGGCCAGCGCCAGCGCGACGCGCGGCACCGCGTTCCGCATCGGTCCCCCTCCCGATCAGGGACATGGTCGCCCACTCGCGGCCGCGGCACCAGGGGTGACACCGGTCGGGCGGGCGCCGTCAGTGCGTGTCGTCGGTGCCGGTCGGGTCCGCCTCGGCGAGCGCCTGCGGCAGCCGCGTCGGCTCCGCGTCGGGCGACAACCCGGAGACGACGGCCCGGCAGATGTCGCGCAGCTGGCCGACCTGCTCAGGGGTCAGCCGGTCGAACAGGTGCTCGCGCACGGCCCGCACGTGTCCGGGCGCGGCCGCGGCGAGTGCGGCGAACCCGTCGTCGGTGAGCCGGGTCAGCGTGCTGCGGCGGTCGTTCGGGCAGGGCGTCCGGCGCACCCAGCCGTTGCGCTCGAGCCGGGCGACGGCATGCGAGAGCCTGCTCTGCGAGCTCTGCGTGATCGCGGCCAGGTCGCTCATCCGCAGGGTGCGGCCCGGGACCTCGGAGAGCATCGCGAGGATCTGGTAGTAGGCGTGCGGCATGCCGGAGGCGCGTTGCAGCTGCCGGTCCAGCGCCGCCTCCAGGAGCGCGCTCGCCGCGACGTAGGACAGCCACGCGTCCAGCTCGTCGGGTTCGAGCCAGCGCTCGTCGTTGCGGTTCACACACCCAGATTACGGGAAGACAGTTGAGTGTTCATGTGTTCTGCCGTACCGTTCTAGTTGAACACTCAATAAAAGGGGATCGTGATGCCCGTCCAGCGCCTCAACCACGCCGTGCTCTACATCCGCGACCTCGACGCCAGCGTCGAGTTCTACAGCCGGGCCCTCGGGTTCCGCGTCGTCGCCGGTGCACCCGGCCGCGCCGCCTTCCTCCAGGCCGAGTCCTCCACCAACGACCACGACCTGGGACTGTTCGCGATCGGCCCCGACGCGGGCGCCTCGCAGGCTGGCCGCACGACCGTGGGGCTCTACCACCTGGCGTGGGAGGTCGACACCCTCGCCGAGCTGCAGCGGATCGCCGGTGTGCTGAGCGGGCGTGGCGCGCTCGCCGGTGTGTCCGACCACGGGTCGACGAAGGCGCTCTACGCCCGCGACCCGGACGGGATCGAGTTCGAGGTCAGCTGGCTGGTGCCCGCCGACCGGCTCACCCCCGACGTGCAGATGACCACGGCACCGCTCGACCTCGAGGCCGAGATCGCCCGGTACGGCGCCGACACGAAGGGCGGGATCGGGGTCTCGGTCGCCGCGACCGCGTGACCCCGTGCGTCACGCCCCGATGTCCATCCGGTAGCCCTCGATGGCGGAGAAGCGCGCGGTCACGCTGAACCGGTCGGCGCGCACGAGCGTCTGCCGCCACTCGACGGGCCGCTCGCCTGCGATGCCGAGCCGGTCGATGGCGAAGGCCGCCACGCCCACGTCGACGCCGAGCAGTTCGCGTTCGGCAGGAGCCGGGACGACCGCGCGGATCCGCTCGCTGCCGCCCGTGACGCGCACGCCGCAGCGCGCCGCGTACTCGGCGTAGAGGCCGGTGCGCCCGAAGTCGACGTCGAGCAGCGGCGCCGCGAGCTCCTCCGGCAGCCAGACGCGGTCGACGGCCAGCGGATCGGAGTCGGCGAACCGCAGGCGCTCCAGGTGCACCAGCGGCGTCGACTCCTCCAGCCCGAGCCGTGCCGCCACCACCCCGTCCGCCCGCACGTCCAGCGTGCGCACGACGCTTCGCTGCACCTGCCCGGTCGCCTCCACCGCGGAGAACAGGCTGAACATCTCCCCGAGGGACTGCTCGATCTCGGCAGGCTCCGCACGCCGCGGGGTGCGGCCGCGTCCGGCGATCACGAGCCCCTCCTCGCGCAGTCTGCGCACCGCCTCGCGCACCGTGTGCCTGCTGACGCCGTACTCGGCCACGAGCGCCAGCTCGCCGGGGAAGGCCGAGGTGAACTCGTCGTGCTCCAGACGGCGGCGCAGGTCGGCGAGCAGCTGCGCCCACAGCGGCTCACCCGCGAGGCGGTCGAGGGTCCGCGCGGTCATGGTCGGGACGGCGCACGGTGCGACGTCGGCCGGGGGATCACCGGGAAAGTGCACCACCGGGGCTGCCGCGCAGGCAAGCGGCTGTGGTCGACGGCGCGGCGGCCGCTGATCACACGGTAGGGTCAAAGGCAGGTAAAGACGGAGGTAGCGGATTCGTGCAGCAGGCAGCCGGGGGTTTTCGGCGCCTGCTGGGCACCGCGATGGCGGTCCTGACCGTGCTCGCCGGGCTCACCTTCATCGGGCAGGCGGCGGCCGCGCCGACCGCCGGACCCCCGACCCCGCCCACTGCGGATGCCCGCGGGTCGCTGCTCGACGTGCTCGAGGGCGCGGACGACGACGCGACCGCCGGGACGCGCAACGGCCTGCCGACCTGGCCAGGGGCGGCCGGGCAACCGGACGCGGCACCGGGCGGACACCAGGCGGCCGAGCGCCGCCGGCGACAAGTACGTGAACGTCCTCGGCGCGAACGTCGCCGAGCAGTGCATCGAGGCAAGGCTGCTCGACGAGGTCCTCGTGTTCGTCGCCCCGGTGCTGCTCGGTGACGGCGTGCGCCTGTTCCACCACCCCGGCGGGACGAACGTGCGACTGACCCCGATCCCGGGCGAGGCGGCGCACTGGTACAGCGTCGTCCACTGAACGGTCATCTGCTGACCTGCAGTGTCGGCGTCCTGGTGAGGCCCCGAACGCTCAGACTCCCGCCGCAGCCGGTGAACACCGCGCCTGCTCGACCGCGCCGCCGTCGGCGCCGCGATCGATGCTCGACGAGTCATCCGGACGACGAGTGCCCCGGCGCCTGAGTGGGTGCCGGGGAAGTCGCCTGTTCCGCACCGGTCCCGTGGACGGCCCCGGAAGCGACCGACGGCTCAGCTCGTCGCCGCTTCCCGAGCCCGCAGGTCCTTGCGCAGGATCTTGCCCGACGCCGACTTGGGGATCTGCTCGATGAACTCGACCACCCGCACCTTCTTGTGCGGGGCGATTCGCTCGGCGACGAAGGTCATCACGTCCTCGACGGTGAGGTCGGCGGCCGACTCCTGGCGCACGACGAACGCCTTGGGCACCTCCTCGCCCTCCTCGTCACGCACCCCGATCACGGCGGCGTCGGCGATCTTGTCGTGGGTGAGCAGCAGGGCCTCCAGCTCGGCGGGCGGAACCTGGTAGCCCTTGTACTTGATCAGCTCCTTCACCCGGTCGACGATCGTGAACACGCCGTCGTCGGTGACCGTGGCCACGTCGCCGGTGTGCAGGTAGCCGTCGGCGTCCAGGGTGGCCGCGGTGGCCTCCGGGTTGTTGAGGTACCCCACCATCACGTTGGGGCCCTTCACCCACAGCTCGCCGCGCCCGCCGGGGCCGACCTCCTCGCCGGTGTCGGGATCGACGAGCTTGCTCAGCACGTTCGGGATGGCGACGCCGACGCTGTTGAGGTCGATGTCGGGCCGGTCGTCGGGCATCGCGTGGCTCACCGGGCTGAGCTCGGTCATGCCGTATCCCTGCAGCACGGTGCAGTTCAGGCGCTTGGCCACGGCGTGGCCGAGCTCGGCGTCGAGCGGGGCGGCGCCGGAGAAGACGATGTCGACGCAGGACAGGTCGTACTGGTCGACGATCGGGTGCTTCGCGAGCGCGACGGCCACCGGCGGCGCGATGTAGACCCGCTGGACCTGGTACTCGGAGATGACCCGCAGGAACTCCGGCAGGTCGAACTTGGGCATCGTGACGACGGTGGCCCGCGCGTGCAGGCCCTGGTTCATCATCACCGTCATGCCGTAGATGTGGAAGAACGGCAGCACCGCGAGGATCTTGGTGTCGGTGCCGACGTTGCCCAGCGGCTTGATCTGCTGGAGGTTCGCCACCAGGTTGCGGTGCGTGAGGATCACGCCCTTGGCCCGGCCGGTGGTGCCCGAGGAGTACGGGAGCACGGCCGTGTCGGCCGGGCCGACGGTCGCGGCGGGCGGCTCGGCGGAGGTGGCCAGCAGGTCGCGCAGTGAGGTGTAGCCCTCGGCACCGTCCAGCACGATGATCGAGTCGGCCGGCATGCCCGCCTCGGCGACGGCCGCTGCGGCCCGGTCCACGAACGGGGACACGGTGAACAGCAGCTTCGCGCCGGAGTCGGAGAGCTGGTGTGCGAGCTCGCCCGGGGTGTAGAGCGAGTTGGCGCTGGTGACGATCGCGTTCGCCCGCAGGATGCCGTGGAACACGGCCGCGTAGTACGGGGTGTTGGGCGCGAACACGCCGACGACGTCGCCCGCCCCGATGCCGCGCTCGGCCAACGCAGCGGCGATCTTCAGCACCATGCCCTTCAGCTCGGTGAAGGTCACCGCCGCCCCGGATCCGCCGTCGATCAGCGCGGGCGCGTCCGCCCGATCACCGAAATCGGTGAAAAGGAAGTCGAACAGCGAGACCTCGGGGATCTCGACGTCCGGGTAGGGGCTGCGGACTGGCATGCGACGCTCCCTTGCGAGTTGCCGTACCGATGGACCGGCCGCACCGGTCGGGCGAATCATGCTAGATCCGGTTGCGGTTGCGAGCACCGTAAGTCGAACCACCCGAACGGCCTAGCCCTCAAGGGTTGTCGCCTCAATCACGCGGCTGCCATGGTGGGTCGGCCCGCGTGACGAGCTCGCTCGCCGGCGGGCCGGTCCCGGCGTCCCCTCGCCGTGACCGAGGCCCAGCCCGCGTGATACCCCCGATCCCGCGGCTGTGGCGGTTACCGCGGAGTGGCCCGAGTTCATGACTCCCCCTCAGATCCCGGGCCGCTCCGCCCCACCGGTCGCACCGACCCAATCCGTCCTTGCGCGCCGTCCGACACGCTGTCCCCATGGCACGAGCCCCGGAACCCGCGGCCGCGGCGATGTACGCAGCGATCACCGCCGTCAGGGCCGTCCTGGCCGACGACGCGAGCGGCGAGCGCCCGCACGCCGTCGACGACGTCGTCCGGGAGACCTCGCGGCGGCACGGCCCGGACGGGCTGACCGAGCTGGTGTTCCAGCTCGCGCACCTGGCCGCGGAGCCGTTCCGGCACGCGGACGACCCCCTCGGCGAGCTGGAGGCCTACGAACGCGACGTGATGCGGCTCGAGGTCGAGGCCGGCAGGGCGATCGAGGAGGGCGACACCGGCGGGTAGCCGGCCGAGGACCCGGGGGAGTTCCCGCCGCGACGAGGCACGGCTCAGGTCTCCCCGTCCGCGACCGGGCCGTCACCCGATACCCGCCGCCTCCGCACCGCGCGGCGCACCAGCCATGCGATTCCGCCGAGCACGGCCAGCGCCGGCAGGAACGGCACCAGGAACCCGACCGCGGCGGCCGCGACCGATCCGATCGCCCGCAGCCCCTCCCACCCGCTCGCGAGGCCGTCGAGGAAGCCCGGTGCGGGCGGGTCGGTCACCTGCGGGCCGCCGGGCGCCCGGAGGTCGACGGTCAGGGTCGACAGCGCCACCTGGTCACGCAGCATCTCGAGGCGGCGCGTCAGGGAGTCCAGCTCGGCCTCCCGAGTCGCCAGCTCGGACTCGATCGCGACGACGTCGCCGATCGACTCGGCCTCCGCGAGCAGCGCCCGGATCCGCGCCACGCTCGCCTGCTGGCTCGCGACGCGCGCGTCGAGGTCGACGACCTCCTCGGTGGCGTCGAGCGTCTGCGTGCTGCGCGCGGCGACGTGCCCGAACGCAGCGATGTCGGCCATCAGGCGATCGAGGGCGTCGGCGGGCACTCGCAGCACCAGCCAACTGCCGGTGTCGCCCGACTGCTCCTCGGTGACGAACCCGCCCGCGCCGGCTGCCGCGGTACGCGCCTGTCGCGCCGCCCCCGCCGGGTCCTCGACCTCGACGGTGAGCTGCGCCGTGCGCACCAGCGCGCGCTGCACGCCGCCCACGGGAACGCCCTGCGCGGGCGCGTCCGGCACGGCAGCGGAGCCGCTCGCCTCGCCGGATGACGTGCTCGCGTCGCGTTCCATCGCGATCTCGGGCTCCGCCGTCGCGATGGAGGGACGGCCCGCGGAGGCGCCACCACTGCTGCCGAGGCCCGCCACGGCCACGGCGACCACCACGAGGACCACCGCGCCGAGCCCGACCAGCACCGCCGTGCGCCCGCGCTTCCGTCCCGTCACGGCGCCAGGACGGCCACCGCCGGCACCGCGGTTGGCCGGGCGCGGTCACGATCCGATCTCGGGACCCGCTACGAGAACAGGTGCTCGAACGCCCGTAGGTTGGCCAGGCTCTCGCCGCGCTCCTGCCGCCAGGCGTACTCGCGCCGGATCGAGGCGGCGAAGCCCAGCTCCAGCAGGGTGTTGAAGTCACCGTCGGCGGCCTCCAGCACCTGCCCGAGCACCCGGTCGAGCTCGGCGGCGGTGACCGCGTGCAGACCGACGCGGCCGATCAGGTGAATGTCACCGACCCGGTCCAGCGCGTAGTGCACGCCGTAGAGCCGCGCGTTGCGCTGCAGCATGAACCGGTAGACGCCCTCGTGACCCTCGTCGGGCCTGCGGCACACGAACGCCTGCACGAACAGCGCGTGCTCGCGGACCAGCAGCCAGCAGTGCGTCTGGAGCCGGTTCGTGCCGGGCAGCGTGACGATGAACTGCCCCGGTTCGCGTCGGTGGTGGTCGACCTCCAGCTCGGCCAGCGCGGCGGTCACCGTCGCGTCGACCGCGCGCCCGTCCTCCGTACTCACGATGCGATCATCCCTGCGCGACCGCCCGCTCGCACGCCAGCCGCTGGCGGGCGGCGAACTCGGCGGCGGCGTCGGTGTAGGTCTCCAGCAGGGCGTCGGTGGTGCGCTCCCAGGAGAACCTCTGCGCGTGCTCGACCGCTCCCGCGGCCAGCTCGGCGCGCCGCCCGGGCACCAGCGCCACCGCGGCCAGCGCGTCGGCCCACTGGTCGGCGCCGTGACCGGGTACGAGCAGGCCGGAACGGCCGTCGGCCACGGCCACCGGCAGCCCCCCAACGCGGGCCGCGACCACCGGGGTGCCGCAGGCCTGCGCCTCCAGCGCCACCAGGCCGAACGACTCGTTGTGACTGGGCACGGCGACCACGTCGGCCGCCCGATAGACGTCGACGAGGCCGGCGCCGCCCTGCGGCGGGAGGAAGCGCAGCACGTCGCTGATCCCGAGGGATGCTCCGAGCTCGTGCAGGGCGGTGGGCTCGGTGAGCCCGCTGCCGGACGGGCCGCCCGCGACGAGCACGACGAGCCGGGAGCGCAGCGCCGGCTCGCGGCGCAGCAGTTCCGCCGCGGCGCGCAACAGCACGTCCGGGGCCTTGAGCGGCTGGATCCGGCCGACGAACGCGAGCACCACGGCGTCCGGCGTGATGCCCAGTGCGCGCCGGGCCGCCTGCCGGTCACCCGGGGCGAACCGGACGAGGTCGACCCCCGGCGGGATCGTGACGGTACGCGTCGGGTCGGCGTCGTACAGCTCGACGAGCTGGCGGCTCTCCTCGTCGGTGTTGCCGATCAGCCGGTCGGACTCGGCCACCACCTGGTCCTCGCCGATCACCCGCACGTTCGGCTCCGGCGCGTCACCGTCGGCGAGCGCGGCGTTCTTGACGCGGGCGAGCGTGTGGGCGCTGTGCACGAGCGGCACGCCCCAGCGGTCCTTGGCCAGCCACCCGACCTGTCCGGAGAGCCAGTAGTGGGAGTGGACGACGTCGTAGTAGCCAGGCTCGTGGCGGGCCTCCGTGCGGAGGACGCCCGCGGTGAAGGCGCACAGCTGGCTGGGCAGGTCGTGCTTGCCGAGGCCTTCGAACGGGCCCGCGACGACGTGCCGGACGAGCACGCCCGGCGCCAGCTCGGCCACCGGCGGGAGGTCCGAGGAGGTCGCGCGCGTGAAGATCTCGACGTCGACGCCGCGGCGGGCCATCCGGGTGGCGGTCTCCACGACGTAGACGTTCATGCCGCCCGCGTCACCCGTGCCCGGTTGCTCCAACGGCGAGGTGTGCACCGAGAGCAGGCAGACCCGCCGGGGTCGCCAGAACGCGCGGTTGCTCGCGGAAGTCACGACCCTGTGTAGCACGCCGCGAAGTCGTTCACTCCACAAGAGTGTCGTCGGCGAGCAGGCCGAGCAGCGCGCGCACGGGGTCGGCCGCGTGCCACCGGCCGGACCCGTCTCTCCAGGTCGGGACCGAGAACCGCCCGGTCACCGGCCGGGAGACGCGCACCCACAGCTCGTCGTGCAGCATCAGCTCGCCGTCCGGGACCGCCGGCCCCAGCGTGTGGCACGCCACGACGACCTCCGCCACATCCGCCCAGCGCACGGCCTTGCCGTCGCTCTCCACCTCGCCCGCGACGACGTCGGACGCGAGCGGCAGGTCGAGCAGGTCCGCCAGCGCGGCCGGGTCGTCGCCGCCGATCACGAGCTCGCCCGCTCCGAGTACGGCCGCGAGCCACGGCGCGTCGAGCACCATCGCCACCTCGACGTCGGTGACCGACCCGTCCAGCGCCCTGACCTGCTGCGGAAGCTCCAGGTCCGCCGGGTGCACACGGCCGGCGGCCACCGCGCCGGCCAGCGCGGCGTGCGCCTCGGCGACGAGCGCGGCGTGCGGGTGCCGCTCCGGATCGCCGAGGCGGGCCAGCAGGTCGGCGGCCGCGCGGGTGTCGGCGACGGTGAGGTCGGCGCGCACCCCGATCGCGGCGAGGACGGCCTCATCGACCTCGAGGGGCGGGGGCGGGTCGTAGACGGCGGCGAGGTGTTCGGCCGACGGGAGGCGCCAGTGCCCGGGGCGGCGGCCGCCGAGCCGGGCGTGGCGCGCCAGCCACCACGAGGTGTAGCCGTGCGCATCGCCGGTGATCGCCGCCCGGGTGTCGCGGTCGGCGGCGAGGACGGCGAGCGCGGCGGGCCACGCGTCGTCGGCCACCAGGTCCAGGTCCCGGACGGCCACCAACCGCGCCGGCGGCTCCTCCAGGCCGTCCCACCAACGGTCCTCGTCGTCGAGGTCGTGGTCGGGGCCTGCCAGGTCGTCCTCGGCGACCACGGTGAACCCGTCCAGCACCCCGACGGCGGTGAGCGCCGACCGCGGCAGCTTCGCCGCGAGGTCCGCATCCAGCACGTCGAGCGGGACGTCGTCGGCGAGCAGCGGCCGCAGCGCCGCGTCGGGCAGCATCAGCTCGTCGGCGCGGGCGGGGCGGCCCTCGGCGTCGGGGAGCGCCAGCGCGGCGAGGCCCGCGGGCGCCTCGCCCCGGTCGGCGACGAGCTGCAGCACGGCCTCGGCGAGCGGGGTGACGTCGAGCCCGGCCTCGGCGTCGTCCAGCGACCGATCGACGGCGTCGAGCAGCGCCGGGTGTTCGAGTAGACCCCCCGGGTCGGCCTCGGCCGCCCCCAGCCGGGTGAGCAGCGGGTGGAGGGCCGCCGGGTCTGCGAGGTGCAGCCCCGGCAGGGCCAGCGCCGCGATCGCGTCCACCGCGGCGGACGGCGGCTGCGGCGGGAGCAGCACGGTGGCCGGGCCCGGCGCGCTACGGCCGTCGCCGAGCGGGACGGGCAGGGCACGCAGCTCGTCGAGCAGCCCCGGCACGGTCTCCGCGAGCGGTTCCAGTGCGGCGTACACCGTACGCCACCACGCCGGCGGGCACTCGACGCCGAGCAGCCGGTCCACCAGTGCGGCCGTGCCGATCTGGGACACGCCGAGCGCTGCGGGCGGGGCCTGGTCGGTGGCCAGGAGCGCGTCGAACCCGGCATCGGCCTTGGCGAGCAGCGCGAGCAGGCGGTCGGCGGCGCCGGGCAGGTCCAGCCACTCGGCGCGGCCGGGCGCCACCTCGGCGCCCGTCACAGTGGGCAGCCAGTCCGCGCCGCGCAGCGCGTCGAGCAGCAGTTCCCGCAGCCGGCCGTCGAGCTCGGAACGTGGGAACCCCGCCTCGGGCACCAGCGCGACCCGCTGCTCGGGCGCGACGGCGCGGACCAGGTCGAGGTAGGCCGTCGCGGCACCGGCCAGCACGCGGTCGGCCGCCGGGCCGGGCCGCACGCGGCGCCGGTCGGGCTCCAGCGGGAGGGTCGCGATCAGCCGGGCGGGCAGGGCCAGCCGCTCGCCGCTCGCGGTCGGGGCGTGCAGCACGTCGTCGCGAACCGGATCGAGGGCGCCCTCGGCGGTGAGCGGCAGCGCCCAGCAGACGGTCCAGTCGCGCCGTCCGCGCTGCTCGGTGGCCTGTCCCAGCGCGTCGGCGTCGGTCAGCGTGCCCGTGGCGCGGACCAGCCGGAAGCGGCGGCCCCCGACCGTCACCTCGCCGTCGCCCGGGCCGTCCTCCCGGCGGACGACCTCGCCGTCCACCGCGATCTCGACGACGTCGGGCAGGGCGAGCAGCAGGTCGGCCGCGGTGGCGCGGGCCTGGGCGAGCAGCGCCGCCCCGTCGGTGCCGGGCCGCAGGGGCAGCCGCACCTCGGTGTCGAACCCGGCGGGCGGCTCCTCGTCCGCCGGCCAAACCAGCCGCAGGATCGGCGGCTCGCCGCGGCGGGCCAGCTCGGCAGCCGGACCGGGGAGCGCGGCGACGGCCTCGGCGGTGCGGGCCGCGGAGAAGGCGACGCCACCTCCCGAGCCGACGATCCGCGGGGCGTCGGAGACGGCCAGCACCGCGGCGAACCCGACGCCGAACCGGCCGACCGACCCGGCGTCGTCCCGCTTGGCGGACGCGCGCAGCGACGCGAGCGCCGCGACGCCGGCCGCGTCCAACGGCGCGCCGGTGTTGGCGACCCGCAGCTCGTTCCCGTCGAGCGCGACGCGCAGGCGGCCGGGAACCCCGGCGGCGCGGGCGGCGTCCGCAGCGTTCTGGGCCAGCTCGACGAACCAGGCGTCGGCGTAGCCGCCGAGGCGCAGGTCCTCCTCGGCGTTGGCGTCCTCCCGGAACCGGGTCGGCGAGGCCCCCCAGGCCTGGAGTACCGCAGCCCGCAACGAGCCGGTCCCGAACGGATCCGTCACCGCCGTCGCCCCGGCCCCGAACGGCAGCAAGGTGGCAATACTGTCACTGGACGGCAGTATTGCCACCTTGCTGGCATCTGCGGCGGGCGGGGGTGGCGCGCGGGGCGGCTCACGCGTTCGCGCTCGGCTCCAGGTCGACCCCGTCGTCGTAGACGAGCTCGGCGACCGCAACCGGCGACGCGGGCTCGAGCTGCACGTCGGAGTGGGCGCCGCAGCCGAAGGCGACGTCGACGACCGCGCCGTCGGCCGGGGAGTACTCGTTGCCGCAGACGCCGAACGCGCCCCGCATCGAACCCGCGAGCGGCAGCAGGAAGCCGCAGGTGACACACGGGGCGGGGGCGGAGCGGGCCATGTCGGAGCGGGGACCGTGCGGCCCGTCGTGCCAGCGCCGCGCCGCGGACTCCCGGCCCGCCCGCGACAGCACCTTCGACCGGCCGAGGCCGACCTCGCGGGCGACCTCCTCGATCGCCGGGTCGTCCGAGGCGAGGTAGCCGGGGACGAGGCGCTCGTCGCCGTCGGGCGTGGGCAGCAGGTCGCCGACACCGAGGTCACCGGGTCGGACCCGCTCGTGCCAGGGCACCCATTCGGGCGCGACGAGCGCGTCGGGGCCGGGCAGCAGCACGACCTCGCTGACCGTGACCGGCGTGTCGTCGCCCGCCCAGCCGAGCGTGACCGACCACCGCCAGCCGCGGTAGCCGCCCTGCGTGGCGGCGAAGTAGTGGGTGACCGCGCCCGGCCCTTCCGCGACGGCCTCCAGGTGCTCGCCCACCGCGTCGGCGGCGGCCTGCCGGCCGAGATCGGCAGCGGCTTCGTCGACGGCGGCGGACCGGGCCTGCGCCACCGCGTCCACGAGCCGGGTGGGCGCGTCGAGGGTCGGTACGGCGTTCATCGCAGGAATTGTGCCACCCTCTCCCGCTATGACCTTCGGCCGTGCACTGCTGGGCGCGCTGCTGCTGGTGATGGCGGGATGCGCCGCCGCGGCGCCCGCCCCCACCACCGCCGTCCTGCGGCCCGAGGTGCTGGCCGAGGTGCCGCACGACACCGCGGCGTTCACCCAGGGCCTCGAGATCGCCGACGGCAGGCTGTACGAGGGCACGGGGCTGGAGGGGCGGTCACAGCTGCGCGAGCTGGACCCCGCCACCGGCGCCGTGCTGCGGGCCGTCCCCCTGCCGGGTGAACTGTTCGGCGAGGGCATCACCGTCGTCGACGACCGCATCTGGCAGCTCACCTGGCGCGACGGCGTGGCGCTCGAATGGGACCGCGCCACGTTCACGCTGCTGCGGCAGGTCCCGATGGACGGCGAGGGCTGGGGGCTGTGCCGCGACGGCGACCGGCTCGTGCGCAGCGACGGCACCGAGCGGCTGCGCTTCCACGACCCCGTCACGTTCGCCGAGACCGGGTCGGTGACCGTGACGCTCGACGGAGAGCCGGTGACCCGGCTCAACGAGCTGGAGTGCGTGGCCGGGCAGGTCTGGGCCAACGTGTGGCAGACCGAGCGGATCGTCCGCATCGACCCGGGCGACGGGCGGGTCACCGCCGTGGTCGACGCCGAGGGTCTCCTCGACGCCGACCAGCGCGCCGCCGCCGACGTCCTCAACGGGATCGCGGCGGCGGGCGACGGGGAGTTCCTGATCACCGGCAAGCTCTGGCCGACGATGTTCCGCGTGCGGTTCGTCCCGGCCTCCTGACGGTCAGGGCGACACGTCCTCCAGCTTCCGGCCGGCGGTCTCGGGGCCGGCGAGCGCCACCACCACGCCGACCAGGCTCACCACACCCAGCACCGCGAACGCGACGGCGATGCTGCCGCTGGTGACGGCCGCGGCCACGACGATCGGGCCGGTGATGACGCCGATCCGGTTCCAGGCCGCCCCGATGCTGGTGCCGAGCGCCCGGGAACGGGTCGGGAACAGCTCCGGGGTGTAGAGGTAGAGCGTGATGTTGGCCGCAAAGCTGCACGTCGCCGCCACCGTGCTCAGCAGCGCCACCTGCCCGGCCGTGCCCGCGCCGGTCACCGCGAGGGCGAGCAGCGCCAGGCCGGCGAGGCTCATCCCGCCCAGCAGCACGCGACGGCGGCCGATCCGGTCGACGGTGAACGCGGCCGCCACGCAGCCGGTGAATCCGGCGACGGTGCTGAGCAGCGACAGCTGCAGCGCGTGGTCGAGGCTGAGGCCGTAGGTGCCGGTGTAGATCGTCGGCAGCCACGACGTGAGCCCGTAGTTGACGAAGAACGCGGTGAACCACAGCGCGGAGACGACCACGACACGGCGCCGGTACATCCCCTGGAACAGCTCGGCGAGGCGGGTGGTCGGCGCCGGGGCCGCCACCGGGGCCGCGGCCGGGGCAGGCGCGGGCAGCGGCCGCCCGGTGGACGCCTCGACGGCCCGCTCGATGCGCTCGACCTCGGCCTCCGCCTCCGCGAGCCTGCCCTTTGCCGCGAGCCAGCGCGGCGACTCCGGCACCGCCCGGCGCAGCAGCACCAGCATCACGACCGGCAGCACGCCGACCAGGTAGATCCACCGCCACCCGAACGCCGGCACGATCCACGTCGCCAGCAGGGCGGCGGCCAGGGTGCCCGCCGGGAACACCAGCTCGTAGAGCAGCACGAACCGGCCGCGGTTCTTCGCCTTCGCCAGCTCCCCGATGTAGGCGGCCGCGACCGGTACCTCCCCGCCGATGCCCATCCCCTGCACGAACCGGAGCAGCACGAACGCCCAGAACCCGGGGCAGATCGCGAGCCCCAGGCTGGCGATGACCGTGATGGCGAGCGCGATCCGGATCGTGCGCACCCGGCCGAACGTGTCGGCGGACCAGCCGGAGGCGACGGCACCGACGAGCATGCCCACCGAACCCGCCGTCACGGCGAGGGTGAGCTGCCACGGGGCGAGCGCCCACTCCTGCCGGATCACCGGGAGGGTGTAGGCGACCAGGAGCTGGTCGAAGGCCTCGAAGAACGTGACGATCCCGACGATCACCCGCACCTTGACGTGCCATCGGGAGAACGGGACGCGTTCCAGTCGGGCCACCAGCGCGGCGCTGGTGAGCTGCGGCGAGGGTCGGGCTGTGGTCATGGCGGATCCTTGTCGCGGGTCGTGGTGGAGTGTCCCTGTCCGGCAGGGCCCTGTCAGCGGGGCGATGCCGGGTCGTGCGTCACTGCGCGTGCGGGAGGGGTCGCCGGTCGAGCGCCTCGTGCAGGCGGTCGGCGGCGGCGGTCCACGACGCGACGGGCTCGGGGTGGGAGCCCGCCGGCGTCCCCACGCCATCGGGTGGTGGATCGAGCACCACGGTCGTGGCGAAGGGATGGCGCCGCGCCGCACGGGCGGCGGGCACCGCGCCGGACCCGGTGCCGAGGCAGCTGATCGCCGCCGCGGGGAGCCCGATCCGGGAGGTCAGGTGGGTGACGGCGGCGTCGACGTCGGCGTCGAGGTCGGCGTCGGTGAGCCGCGCGTAGGCGGCGTCGGCCGCCGGCCC
>NZ_JAHKRK010000089.1:10196-27594 GCF_019396355.1 Pseudonocardia nigra | reverse complement strand
CAGGCGCGGCGCCCGTCGGGTCGCCGGCCGCCGCGAGGAGCCTGCCGGCCACCCCGGTCTGGACGAGGGCGGTCGCCAGCCCGGCGACGACCAGCAGCGCGGTCAGTACCAGGAGCCAGCGCTTCCTGCGCGTCCGAGTCGTCGGGTCAGGCTGCGCCACGAGCGTCCTCCGATGCCAGGCTGGCCTCGTCCTGGCCCTCGCCGCCGATGAGGTCGGCGCGCCGGGTGAGCCACCCTTGCTTGTTCATGGTCAGGAAGGCCCAGGTCTTGATCGGCAACGCCACCATCATGATCACCAGCGTGACCAGTGGCAGGATGACCAGGTCGGACGGGGTGCGGCGCAGGTGCGAGAAGCTGCGGATGGCGCGACCAATGAACAGCCACGCCGTGCCCAGGACGATCGCGAGCGCTCCGTACGGGCTGAACCAGGCCGCGATGAGGTAGTAGACCGTGGCGAACATCGTGACCGGGGTGAAGAGGATCTGGAACACGGTCAGCTGCGAGATCAGGGGCACCTTCCACAGCCAGCCCTTGTAGAGGGCGGTCAGGTAGCAGCGGTAGGAGTTGCGGCTCCAGCGCACCCGTTGCTTGCAGAACGCGCGGAAGGTCGCCGGGAACATCGACAACGCCTTCGCCGAGTCCTGGTGCTCGGTGCGATACCCCTGCGCGAGCATCAGCCAGGTCAGCCGCCCGTCGTCGCCTGCGACGCACCGCCTGCCGAGGAAGAACTCGTGCTCGAGGTTCTCGAGCACCGGCAGCACGGCGGAGCGGCGGTAGGCCGCGGTGCGCCCGGACACGCAGACCACCCCACCACGTCGGGCGGTGGCAGGCACGTAGTCCAGGTATCGGAGGTCGATGATCCAGTCCGCGACGCGGCGCCAGATGCTACTGCGGGGCTCGTGGACGTTCTGCCGCGTGCCGACCGCACCGACCTTGGGGTCGACGAACGGCATCTGCACCGCGTCGAGCAAGCCCGGCTCCCACGCCGTGTCGGAGTCGGTGAGGACGAGGATCTCGTGCCGGGCGGCGCGGATCCCCACGCCGAGCGCCGACCGCTTGCCCTCGTGGGCGAACATCATCACGTGGAGCCGCCGGTCGCGGCGCGCGATGAGACGGTCGCGGGCCTCGATGTCCTCGACGTCGAGCACGATGATGACCTCGGTGGGGCCTTGCGCCAACCACGTGTCGAGACAGCGCTCGATCACGTTCGGATCCTCACGGAACGAGGGGACGACAACCGAGGTCGTGGTGCGGAAGTCGTTGACCAGCGGGCGGTAACGAGCCGACATGATCTTGCGGATCAACCAGACGGACCACGAAACGGCACCGATCACACCGACAGGCAGGAAGAGCTGCCAATGCTGCAGAAATCGGAGCGAGTCCCACATCACGTCCCCCTCAGTCGCCCCCGGATCGGCCATCGAAAATACAGCTCTCCGCACCAGATCCCTCGATGGGGCTGCCATCCGGTTTGTTCACCGAGAGTCTTCGGAGATGTTGCCAATCTGTTGCTCTCGCTGGTGACGACCCTGAAGAGAGGGTCAGTAGGGACTATCGCCGGGACGCGGAGGACGTTACTGTCACCAGTTGTGATGCAGGTGACAGGGCTGTCTCTGCGCCTACTCCGGACAGTTCGATCACGCCTCGTCCGCGTGCCGTTCCGTAGAGTTACTTCGACGGACGACGGTTGTTCGGAAAGTACCTATTCATCCGTTCATCCGGACGCGCGGAGCTCAGGTGGCGATACACCGGTACCAACGCATGACCGGCGGAAATCGCGCTGAAGCGCGCTCAGGGGCGGTGGAAGCGTTCTGCCCGGCCCTGCCGCACCAGCCGCAGCCACTGCCCGAACTCGCGTGGGCTCCGCTTGGTGATGAGGAAGTACCAGGCGAAGCGCGGCAGCTCCAGCAGCCCGATCTTGCGCATCCCGGGCTGCGAGACCAGGTAGCCACGGTTGCGGTAGGTGTAGAACCGCTTGACCGGGTCGTCGGGGTCGCGGGCGTGCAGCTTGCCCCGCAGCATCGGCTTGTCGTCGTCGCCGCCCGCCGGGTGCAGGTACGCCGCCCGCAGGGACGTGCCGAACGGCAGGCCCGAGCGCACCAGCCGGCGGTGCATCTCCACCTCGTCGCCCCGCACGAACAGCCGCAGGTCCGGCACCCCGACCACGTCGAGCGTCGAGGCCCGGAACAGCGCCCCGTTGAACAGCGCGGCGATGCCGGGCAGCAGCTCGTCGTCGGCGCCGTGCCCGACGTCGGCGGCCAGCTCCGCCCGCGACCTGTGCCAGGTGAGCCCGCGGCGCACCGGGAAAGCGAGGCGGTCGGGCTCGGCCTTGTCGGCCACGGTGGGGGACACCGCAGCGAGCTCACGGCGCTCCGCGAGGTCGACGAGGGTGGCGAGCGTCGTCTCGTCGGCGGGGTGGCCGTCGTCGTCGCCGAGCCAGATCCAGTCGGCGCCCATCGCGAGGGCGTGCAGCATGCCGAGGGCGAACCCGCCCGCGCCGCCGAGGTTGGTCCACGAGGGCACGTAGGTGGCCGGCACGCCGCAGGCCTCGACGACCTCGCGGGCCGGCCGGTCCGGCCCGTTGTCGATGACGACCAGGTGGGCGATCGGGTGGGTCTGCTTCGCGAGCGCGGTCAGGGAGTCACCCAGCACGTCGGTGCGGTGCCGCGTGACGACCACCGCGACGACGGAGCCGGGCGGGAGCTGTGCGCCGATCACCGGGCGTCGATCTCGGCCAGCACGTCGCGGCCCTTGTAGTGCGCCAGCACGTCGCGCAGTGGGCCGTGCTCGCGGATCGTGCCCTGGTCCATCCAGATCGCGGTGTCGCACAGGTCGGCGAGGAACTCGTCGGAGTGCGAGGCGAACACCAGGATCCCGGAGCGCTCCACCAGCTCGTTGAGCCGCGTGCGCGCCTTCGCGAGGAACTCGGCGTCGACCGCGCCGATGCCCTCGTCGAGCAGCAGGATCTCGGGGTCGATGCTGGTGACTACGCCGAGGGCGAGCCGCACGCGCATGCCCGTGGAGTAGGTGCGCAGCGGCATCGACAGGTAGTCGCCGAGCTCGGTGAACGCGGCGATGTCGTCGACGCGCTCCTCCATCTGCTTGCGGGTCATGCCGAGGAACAGGCCGCGGATGAGGATGTTCTCCAAGCCGGAGATCTCGGGGTCCATGCCGACGGCCAGGTCGAACACCGGGGCGACCTTGCCGACGACCGAGGCGCGGCCCCGGGTGGGCTCGTAGATGCCCGACATCAGCCGCAGCAGGGTGGACTTGCCCGCGCCGTTGTGGCCGACCAGCGCCACCCGGTCGCCCTTGCGCAGGGAGACGGTGATGTCGCGGAGCGCCTCGATGATCGGCACCTTGGAGTCGGTGCCGATCCGCCCGCCCGCCCGGCCGAGCACGGCCTTCTTGAGCGACCGCGTCTTGGCGTCGAAGATCGGGAAATCGACGGCTGCGCCTTCTATGTCGATGCTGACCATGCGTTCCCTCAGACCCAGTAGGCGACGCGGGAGCGGTAGTTGCGCAGGCAGACGAGCGCGGCGGTGCACCCGACGACGGTGATGACCGCGACGACGATCCAGTGGCGTGCCACGATGGCCTGGCCGAGCAGCGGCTGCCGCAGGATCTCGACGAAGTGCATCACCGGGTTGAGCTCGATGTACGCGGCCAGGGGATTGGACTTCAGCCTCTCGTAGGACCACACGATGGGCGTCATGAAGAACAGCAGCTGCGTGAGGCTCGCGATGATCGGCGGGATGTCCCGGAACCGGGTGGCGATGATCCCGGCGAGGACCGCGATCCACGCGCCGTTGAGCACGAGCACGGCGAACGCCGGAAGTGCGAGCAGCAGCGACCAGCCGAGCGGCTGCGGGAAGATGATCATCAGGATGCCCCAGATGACCAGGTTGTGCAGGAAGAACAGGGTCTGCCGCCACACCAGCCGGTAGACGTGCAGGCTCAGCGGGGCAGGCAGGAACCGGATCAGGCCCTCGTTCGCGATGAAGACCTCGCTGCCCTCGAGAATGCAGCCGTTGACGAAGTTCCAGATCAGCAGCCCGGTGGCCACGTAGGGCAGGAACGTCGCGATCGGCTCGCCGAACAGCGCCCCGTACAAGAAACCCATCGCCGTGGCGACGACGGCCATGCTGATGCTGATCCACAGCGGCCCGAGCACCGAGCGGCGGTAGCGCTGCTTGATGTCCTGCCAGCCGAGGTAGCCCCACAGCGGACGCTGCCGCCAGCCCTGGCCGAGGTCGCCGAACGCCCGTCGCCAGCTCCGGGACGGGGCAACGTCGGCCACGGCGGGGCGTGCGGACACCGCGTCCTCGGCCCGGTCGTCACCGGTGGTCATCGTCTGAGCCACTCGTCGAGGGTACCGGCGGGGGTCGGGACGCCCGTGGGCGGTGCGCCGGGGCGCGAAGTGGGCCCGGGGCAGGCGGATCCACTGGCGCCCGCCGCCCCGGCAACCCTGGCAAATCAGCGGGTGCCCGCCTACAGGTACTGGCCGGTGCCACGGCCCAGACCGCCCTCGGGCGCCTGCGCCGTGGCGCCCGGCGGCAGGCCGCGGCGCATCTGCTCGAGCTGGGCGCGGGCCGCCATCTGCTGGGCGAACAGCGCCGTCTGGATGCCGTGGAACAGCCCCTCCAGCCAGCCGACGAGCTGGGCCTGGGCGATCCGCAGCTCGGCATCCGACGGCGTGCTGTCGTCGGTGAACGGCAGGCTCAACCGGTGGAGTTCGTCGCGCAGCTCCGGGGCGAGCCCGTCCTCGAGTTCCTTTATCGAGTTCTCGTGGATCTCCCGCAGCCGGTTGCGCGACGCCTCGTCCAGCGGCGCGGCCCGCACCTCCTCGAGCAGCTGCTTGATCATCGTGCCGATCCGCATGACCTTGCCGGGCTGCTCGACCATGCTTCCGACGCCCTGCTCCTCGCCGCCGTCCTCGTCGGCCTGCGGCACCCGCGCCATCCCCACCGGCCTCCCGTCCGGCCCGATGACCACGACCTGCTGGTCGCCGTTCTCGCTTGCGTTCTGGTCCGATGGCTGGCTCATGATCCCCATGCTCCCCGGCGAACACGCTCCGTGCTCACCACGTCACTGATCGATTTGGTCTCCTCGTTACCGTATCCGGATGGCGTTCGACGTCGCCCGGGTCCGCGGGCTCATCCCCGTCCTCGGGGACGGGTGGATCCACCTCGATGCGGTCTCCGGGATGCAGATCCCCGAGCACGTCGTCTCGGCGATCACTGCTGCCCTGCGGGTACCCCGCGCGCTGCCCGGCGAAGGGTTCGCCGCTTCCGTGTACGTGGCCGGGGTGGAAGCGGCCGCGCGCCAGTCCGTGGCCGACCTCGTTGGCGGCGATCCGCGCGGCGTCGTCCTCGGCCCCGGGCCCGCCGTTCTCCTGCGGCGGCTCGCCGAGTCCGTCGGCGAGACCTGGATGCTCGGCGACGAGATCGTGGTCTCGCGGCTCGACGACACGGCGAACGTGGCTCCGTGGGTGCGCACCGCACACTCGCGGGGGGCCGCGGTCCGCTGGGCGGAGATCGAGATCGAGTCGGGCGAGCTGCCGACATGGCAGTTCGACGAGCTGGTGGGCGACAGGACCCGGCTCGTCACCGTGACGGCGGCGTCGGCGCACGTCGGCACGCAGCCCGACATCGCCGCGATCGCCGAGCGTGCGAGGGCGTACGGCGCACTGCTGGTGGTGGACCTCGCGGTGGCCGCGGCGTGCGGACCGGTCGGCATCGACGGGCTCGGCGCCGACGTCGTCGTCCTCGACGCGGCCGCGTGGGGCGGCCCGCAGCTCGGCGCGCTGGTGTTCCGCGACCCGGCGCTGCTCGACCGGCTGCCGTCCTGCTCGCTGGACCCTCTCGCCCGCGGCTCCCACCGGCTTGAGCTGGGCCCCCATCCGTACCCGCTGCTGGCGGGTCTGGTGGCCTCCATCGATCACCTCGCGGGCCTGGACGACTTCGCGACGGGTACCCGCCGCGAGCGTCTCATCACCTCGATGGACGCCCTCGAGGCCCACCACTCCGCACTGCTCGCGGAGCTGCTGGGCGACCTGCGCCGGATCGGGGTCTCCGTGCTCGGGGCGCCCGAGTACCGGGTGCCGATGCTCTCGCTCACCCACCCGGTCAAGGCCCCGGACGTCGCCGACCACCTCGCACACCGCGGCATCTGCACGGTCGCCGACCCGGCCGAGGACGGCGTGCTCGCGCACCTGGGCACGGCGGAGATCGGCGGCGCGGTACGGATCGGGCTCGCGCACTACACGAGCCGCGCCGAGATCGGGGCGCTCGTGGCGGCGCTGTCCGAACTCGGCTGACCCGCCCACGTGAGTCGCCCGGTTTCGACGCGCGAGTCGCCCGGTTTCGACGCGCGAGTCGCCCGGTTTCGACCCGCGAGTCGGCACGGAGTGGTGGGCGAGTCGGCACGATCTGGCGGGCCACCTCACGGCGGCCACCTGAACGCCGATCGCCACGAGATGCCCATTAACCGCGCGACGGACCGCAACGCGTGCAAGCTCGCAACGATCACCGGCGGCCGCCATGACCGAACCGCCGATCACGGCTATCGAGCGCGTACCGGTCGCTCAGCCCGCTACCAGCAGCAACTTGCCGACGACCCCACCCGCCTCGAGCTGCGCGTGCGCGTCCGCCGCCCGGGCCATCGGGAAGCGGTCGTGCACGATCGGCCGCACCCGCCCGTCGGCGAACATCGGCCACACTTGCTCGCGCACGCCGGCCACGATCGCGCCCTTGCCGTTCGGGCCGTCGACCGGCCGCCCACGCAGCCCCATCGCGGTGATGCTGCCGCGCTTGCGCAGCAGCTTGTTCAGGTCCAACTCGCCCGTGCGGCCGCCCTGCAGGCCGATGATGACGAGCCGACCGTCGGGCGCGAGCGCGTCAAGGTTCGCGGCCAGCCCCTTGGCGCCCATGTTGTCCAGGATGACGTCGGCGCCGTGCCCGTCGGTGGCCTTCTTCAGCTCGGCCGGCACGTCGTCGTGGTAGTCGATCGCGATGTCGGCGCCGAGCTCGCGGCAGCGCTCCAGCCGGTCGGGCGCACCCGCCGTGGCCGCCACCCGGGCGCCGAGCGCTTTCGCCACCTGGATCGCGTGCGTGCCGATGCCGCTGCTGCCGCCCTGGACGAGGAACGTCTCACCTGCGCTGAGCCGCCCGGCCATCGCGACGTTCGACCACACGGTGCACGCCACCTCGGGCAGTCCGGCCGCCGTCACCAGGTCGACGCCTTCCGGGATCGGCAGCAGCTGCGGTGCCGGCACGACGACCTTCTCCGCGTACCCGCCGCCCGCGAGGAGCGCACACACCTCGTCGCCGACCTGCCAGCCGTCGACGCCGTCCCCGAGCGCCGCGATCCGCCCGGAGCACTCCAGGCCGATGATGTCGGACGCTCCCGGCGGGGGCGGGTAGTGGCCCTGTCGTTGCATCAGATCGGCCCGGTTGACGGCGCTCGCCGCCACGTCGACGAGGACCTCGCCCGGGCCCGGGCCCGGGGTGGGATCGGGCACCTCGGCCCACTCGAGAACCTCCGGCCCGCCCGGCTGCCGCACGGTGATCGCATGCATGCCGGGGACGCTATTCGGTGGAGGCGCGGCACGCCGGTCGGGCAGGCTCGAACGCCATGACGCCCCCCGAGCCCTGGCCACTGCACCACCTCGTGCTGCGTACCCCGAGGCTGGAACTGCGCCCGGACGACGACGAGGGCCTGCGCGAGCTCGCCGATGAAGCCCACCGGGGCGTGCACCCTCCCGACCAGATGCCGTTCATGGTGCCGTGGACCGACGCCGACCCGGCCGACCTCGGCCGTCGCATGCTGCAGCACTACTGGTCGCAGCGGGCCCAGCTCGACCCGGCGAACTGGACGCTCAACTTCCTCGTGCGGTACGACGGCCGGGTCGTCGGCGCCCAGGGGCTCAGCGGCCACGACTTCGCGGTGACGCGCGAGGTCGAGTCCGGGTCCTGGATCGGGCTGCGGCACCAAGGCCGTGGGATCGGCACGGAGATGCGGGCCGCGGTGCTGGCGTTTGCGTTCGACCATCTAGGTGCACTGTCAGCACGTTCGGCGGCCGTCTCCGACAACGTCGCGTCGCTGCGGGTATCGGAGCGGCTCGGCTATCAGGGTGACGGCACCCGGACGGTGGTGCGTCGCGGCGCGCCGACACTGGACGTCCGCCTGCTGCTGCCCCGCGAGGCGTTCGTCCGACCGGAGTGGACGCTCCGCGTCGAGGGGGTCGAGCCCGTCCTACCGTTCCTCGGGCTCGCGTCCGATCAGCCGAGGTCGACGCCCCGCGCGAAGGTGTCGCAGGCCGCGGGGTCACCGGTCCGGTAGCCCGTGGAGTACCACTTCTCGCGCTGCGCGGACGTGCCATGGGTGAACTGGCTCTCGTCGACGCGGCCACCGCCGAGCTCGCTCTGGATGTAGTCGTCGCCGATGCGGGCGGCGGTGTCGAGCGCGGCGGCCACGTCCTGCTGGGTGACGCCGACGATCAGTGGCTCCCCGGAGGACGTCGGCGTGGTCTCCGCGTGGTTCGCCCACACCCCGGCATAGCAGTCGGCCTGCAGTTCGAGCCGCACCGCGCCCGACGTCGGCCCGGTGTCGCCGGGGCGCACCCGCGAGGACGTCCCCAGCAGGTTCTGGATGTGGTGGCCGTACTCGTGCGCGATCACGTAGGCGCGGGCGAACGGCCCGCCCTCCGCGCCGAACCGGCTCTCCAGCTCCTGGAAGAACGACAGGTCGATGTAGACCTCGCCGTCGGCGGGGCAGTAGAACGGCCCGGTCGCGGACGTGGCGCCGCCGCAGCCGCCGGTGCGAACGCTGCCGGAGAAGAAGTTGGTGCGCGGCGGCTGGTAGGTCTGCCCGGACCGGGCGAAGGTGTCGGACCAGAAGCCGTCGAGCGAGTTGACGACGGCGACGACCTCGCAGTCGAGCTGCGAGTTGGCGTCGCTCCCGGCGCGGCAGCTCTCGGCGATCTGCGACGAGTCGGCCGTCTCGCCCGGTGACAGCCCCGACAGGCCCCCGGGCAGCGCGTACCCGCCGCCGAACCCTCCGCCGCCACCGCCGCCGAGCTGGGTAAGCAGGAAGTACAGGATCAGCCCCAGGACGCCCAGGCCGCCGCCGCCGATCGCGACGCGACCACCGAGCGGCGCCCCGCCCCCGCCGCGCCCGCGCAGGTCGTCGATCTGCGACGTGTCGAGGTCGGCGTTCTCGTCGAAGCGCATGCTGCCTCCCACCCGGCCCTACTCGCATCCCACCACGGACCACGTACCCCGGCAGGGCCGTCACCGCTCGTTCACCATCGCCTGTCAGGGTGACGCGCATGAGGCGCCGACAACTCCCCGTCACCGCGGCCGTGGTCGCCGCGCTGGCCGCCCCCGTCCTGCTCGCCGCGCCGGCGGCGGCCGCCCCGCCCGCCGACCTGCGCGTCGCGACGTTCAACGCTTCGCTGAACCGGGCGACCGAGGGCGAGCTGGTGGCCGACCTCTCGACGCCGGACGACCCGCAGGCCCGCGAGGTCGCCGAGGTCGTCCAGCGGGTGCGCCCGGACGTGCTGCTGGTCAACGAGTTCGACTTCGCCCCCGAGGCCGTGGACCTGCTCCGGGACAACTACCTCGAGGTGGGGCAGAACGGCGCCGAGCCGATCGAGTACGCGCACGCGTTCATCGCGCCGTCGAACACCGGCGTGCCGAGCGGGTTCGACCTGAACAACGACGGCACGGTCGGCGGCCCGGACGACGCGCTCGGTTTCGGCGCGTTCCCCGGCCAGTACGGGATGCTCGTGCTGTCGCGGTACCCGATCGCGCAGGACGAGGTGCGCACCTTCCAGGACTTCCTGTGGAAGGACCTCCCCGGCGCGCGGATCCCCGAGGGCTTCTACACGCCGGAGGAGCTGGCGGTGCTGCCGCTCTCGTCGAAGTCGCACTGGGACGTGCCGGTGCAGGTCGGCGGGCGCACGGTGCACGTCCTGGCCAGCCACCCGACCCCGCCCACGTTCGACGGCCCCGAGGACCGCAACGGCCGCCGCAACGCCGACGAGATCCTCTTCTGGCGCCAGTACGTGCAGCCCGGCGCGCAGTCGCGGGCGCTGTACGACGACGAGGGCCGCCGCGGCGGCCTGGGCGGCGGCGAGCGGTTCGTCATCGTGGGCGACCAGAACTCCGACCCGCTCGACGGCGACTCGCTCCCCGGCGCGGCCGAGCAGTTCCTCACCGCCCACCGCGTGGTCGACCCGGCCCCCGGCTCGGACGGCGGCATCGAGGCGGCCCAGTTGCAGGGCGGGGCGAACACCACCCACCGCGGCGACCCCGGCGTCGACACCGCGGACTTCGGCGAGCCGAACCCGGGCAATCTGCGCGTCGACTACGTGCTGCCGTCCAAGCCGATGCAGGTGCGGGGGAGCGGCGTGTTCTGGCCGATGGCGGCCGACCCGCTGGCGCGACTCAACGACGCGTCGGACCACCACGCGGTGTGGGTGGACCTCCGGGTGCGCTGAGTCGGCGCCGGGTACGGTGCACGGCGGAAGCGTGGCAGAGCGGCCGAATGCACTCGCCTTGAAAGCGAGAGACGGGCAACCGTCCGGGGGTTCGAATCCCTCCGCTTCCGCCAGGCCAGGTATTCGCCCTGCTCAGGCCCTCTCGCGGCAGGATGCCAGCACCTGTGGTGGTCACCCGCGCAGCCGGGTCTCGGACGAGGTCGACGTAAGAGGGGTGACCGGGCCGTCCGGACCCCGCTGTGGTCGATCTCGACCGGGCGGCGACCCCCGTGACCGGCCCGGGGGCGGCTTCGACGCCGCCGCGAATCGTTCCGCTCCGACGGCGGCGAGGAGCCGCGAACGGCTATTGCGTAATCGGCTCGCCCCCCACGCCTCGACTGCAGCACAGTCGCCGTCATGACCGCCCGCATCTCCCACACGACGTTCGACGCCATCGACGCCTATGCGCAGTCGGTGTTCTGGGGACGCGTGCTGGGGTTCGCCGAGGACCCCGCCGATCCGAACGAACCGGGGCACGAGGAGTGCATGATCTTCTCCCCGGACGGCTCGGAGCGGTCCTGTTCATCGAGGTCCCCGAGCCCAAGCAGATCAAGAACCGGTTGCACCTCGACCTCGTGCCGGCCGCCGGTACCCGGGACGAGGAGCTCGCCCGGCTGCTGGCCCTCGGTGCGAGCACGGTGGCCGATCTCCGACGCCCTGACGGCTCGGGCTGGGTGGTGCTCGCCGACCCGGAGGGCAACGAGTTCTGCATCCTTCGCAGCGAGGCCGAGCGCGCCGGCACGGCCTGACGGCATCGGCGGGCGTGCGGTCGTCAGAGCTCCCGGGTGTGGTCGTCGAGGACCTCGGCGATGACGCGCCGGGACTGCGCGGCGGCTGCGGGATCGCGCTCGAGCCGGTCGACGAGGGTGATCAGCGCCTTCCACAGCGCCCATCCCCGGCCGCGGGACCACGTGGCGGGGTCGAGGCCGAGGCGGCTGCGGAAGGCGTCGCGGCTCGTTCCGCGGAACAGTGTCCAGGCGATGACGACGTCGCACGCGGGATCGCCGACGCCCGAGGTACCGAAGTCGATCACGGCGCTGAGCCGCTGGTCGCGCACCAGCAGGTTCCCGGTCGCGACGTCGCCGTGGAACCACACCGGGTCGCCGTGCCATGCGGCACGCACGGCGTCGTCCCACACCGCGAGCGCCCGGTCCTGCGGGATCTCACCACCCAGGGTGTCGATCGCCCGGAGCGTCTCGTCCGCGTAGGTGTCCAGCGGGCCGCCCCGGAAGAAGTTGTGCCGGCCGGGCCCGGGGCCGTCGGTCGGGTCGACCTGCCTCAGCGCGACGAGGAACCCGGCCACCGCCGCCGCGAACACGGCGGGGTCGCCAACGCCCGCCGCGGCCGCCGTCCTGCCGGGGAGCCAGCGGTGGATCGACCAGGGGTAGGGGTAACCGTGCCCGGGCACGCCCTTCGCCGCGGGGGTCGGGATGGGGAGCGGGAGCTGCCGAGCGAGGATCGGCAGCCACCGCTGCTCCTTCTCCACCTGCAGCGCGTACCAGTCCCCGCTGGGCAGCCGCACCGTCAGCTCGTCGCCGAGGCGGAAGGTGCGGTTGTCGATGCCACCGACCTCCACGGGGGCGACCGGGAGATGCGACCACTGCGGGAACTGGCTGTCGACCAGCCGCCGGGCCAGGTGCTCGTCGAGCTCGATCATCCAGGCGAGTCTCGTGCGGCCGGGCCGGTGCCGACAACCGCATTCGGCCGCTCAGGACGCGTCGAGCACGATCTTCTCCGCTCCGATCCTGCGGATGCGCTCGGTGCCCCAGGCGCCCAGCGGGGCCAGCGCGGCGTTGAGGGAGACGCCGTGCTCGGTCATCGAGTACTCCACCCTCGGCGGCACCTCGCGGTACACCTCGCGGTGGACGAGACCGTCGGCCTCCATCTCCCGCAGGTGCTGGACCAGCATCTTCTCGCTCACGCCCGGCAGGCCGCGTTTGAGCTCGGTGAACCGCCGCGTCCCGTAGGCGTCGAGCTCCCAGAGGATCAGCGACTTCCACTTCCCGCTGACGACGTCCATCGCGGCGTCGATCCCGCAGAAGTAGGGCCCCCGTCGTTCCGCCGTCACCCGCGTCGCCTCCCGACCACACTTACAGAAGGTAAGTACCCCACAAAATAGTGGGTACTTGTCGATGTTAGCGGTTGCGAGAAGCATTCGGTGCGTTGTCGAGAACGGAAGGAACGACGAAGAGATGACGACGCACGACACCAGGGTGAGCGTCCTCGGGCTGGGCGAGATGGGCCGGGCGCTTCCAGCCGCGCTCGTGAAGGGCGGCTACGTGACGACGGTGTGGAACCGGAGCCCGGGGAAGGCGGACGACCTGGTCGCGCAGGGTGCGGTGGCGGCCGGATCCGCACGGGAGGCGGTCGGGACGAGCCCGCTCGTGATCGTCTGCCTCTTCGACCACGCCTCGGTCCACGAGGTGCTCGACCCGCTGGCCGAGGATCTCGCCGGCCGCACGCTGGTCAACCTGACCACCACGTCCCCGGACCAGTCCCGGGAGATCGCCGCCTGGGCCGCCGCGGCCGGGATCGCCTACCTGGACGGCGGGATCATGGCCGTCCCGCAGATGATCGGGCAGGCCGGGTCGTCGATCCTCTACAGCGGATCGACCGCGGTCTTCGAGCAGTACCGGCCGCTGCTCGACCTGTGGGGCGAGAGCGCCTACTTCGGCGACGACGCCGGCATGGCCTCGCTGTACGACCTGGCCCTGCTCGCGGGGATGTACGTGATGTTCGCCGGGTTCATGCACGGGGCGGCGATGGTGGGTGCGGCGGGCGTTTCCGCGGGCGAGTTCGCGAAGCGCGCCGCCCCGTGGCTGAGCGCGATGACGTTCGCGCTGGAGGGCTTCGCCGAGGTGATCGACGGCGGCGACTACGGGGTGGCCGGGCAGCAGAGCCTGGAGTTCTCCGACCTCGGCGACATGGTGGCCGCGAGCGCCGCACAGGGCATCAGCACCGAGGTGGTGGACATGGTCCAGACGCTCATCCGGCGCCAGATCGACGCCGGGCACGGCACCGACGGCTTCGCCCGGATCTTCGAGAGCATCAAGCACCCCGCCTGACGGACCGCCGGTACGACGAGGTGCCGGCCCGTCGGCGAGCAGCCCTGTGGCGAAGAGGGCGAGACCGGCGAGCGTGGGGCGGGCCCGGCCGCGCGCGCCGGCCCAGCCGCCCGCCGCGACCATGCCGGCGATCCCGCCCGGCGCAGTCCTGCGCCGGTGCCCGACCAGGCACCACGGGCAGCCCAGGTTGGACGACACCTCGATTTGCGCGGAACCGAACACCTCGGCCGACGTAGAGGTCGAGCGACCGCAGCGCGGCAGAGATGTCGGCGCGCCCCTCCTCAGCCCGCGGGGGTTCCTGCCCGCTGCGCGACGCGGCGCAGTCGGGCCAGATCACCCGCGAGGGTGCGTCGCACCAGCACCCGCATCAGGGGGGCCAGCAGCCGGTCGGGGCCGTGCAGGCGCACGCGCACCTCGAGCCGGACGCGGCAGCGTCCCGGGCCGAGCTCCTCGACCGTCCGGCTGCCCTCCGCGTCGGATCCGGAAGTGGTGCGCCAGGTGAAGTGCAGGCCTGGCCCGACCGCCGTGACGATGCCGTCGTTGCGGAGCGTGCGGCCGGCAAAGCGCATCACCTCCGCGGTCGTCTGTCCCGGGTGCACCGGTCCGGGCGGCGAGGGGGCCATCGTCTCGACGCCGTCGCGCCACTCCGGATCGCGCCCGTAGTCGGCGACGACCGCCCACACGGCATTCGCCGGTCGGTCGAAGTCCATCTCTGCGCTGTGCTCGATCATCGGACGCCTCCACTCCAGAACGTGTCGACGGGCTGCTGTTCGCGGTTGTGGAACCAGACCTCTGCGATGCGGTCGCCCACCATCCGCAGCAGGTGCA
Organism: Pseudonocardia nigra; assembly: GCF_019396355.1. Lineage (GTDB taxonomy): Bacteria > Actinomycetota > Actinomycetes > Mycobacteriales > Pseudonocardiaceae > Pseudonocardia > Pseudonocardia nigra. The sequence continues at coordinate 13,158 of NZ_JAHKRK010000089.1, read as the reverse complement.
CGGTGGGGTTGTCGAGGACGGCACCGCCGCGCTCCGCTCGCGACCGGGCGTACACGGCGACGTGCTTGTGACCGGTCAGCACCTCGAGCACCTCGATGTGTTCGCCCGAGGCGGCTGCGGACCGCGAGGCGGCCAGGAACCCGAGGATCGCGTCGGGGCCGTCGTAGCGGCCGGAGAGCGGGTGGTTGCCCGGCACGTGCAGCACGGCATCGGGGGTGAGCGCCGCCGTGAGCTCTGCGGCGTCCCCGGTGTCGAGCCCCTGGTAGATGCGGCGAACGTTCTCTGCTGCTGTCATGCCTCGACATCGAAGTATTCGAAGTCAACGGTTTATTCTCAAACTACCATCGCGGCATGGCGGAGCCCGACCCCGTGGACCGGCTGATCGAGCAGTGGCGGCGCGAACGACCCGACCTCGACCTCGCCGCGATGGCGACGATCGGTCGCCTCGGGCGGCTGTCGGCGCTGGCCGGTCCGATGGTCGAGGCGGGGCTCGCCCCGCACGGGCTCAACGTCGGCGAGTTCGACGTGCTCGCCGCGCTGCGGCGCTCCGGTGAACCGTTCACGCTGACCCCGACGGTGCTGGCGCGCACCCTGATGCTCTCGCCCGCGGCTATGACCAACCGGCTCGACCGGCTCGAGGCCGCGGGCCTCGTCACGCGTGACCTCGATCCGGGCAACCGCCGCAGCATGCGCGTCAGGCTGACCGCATCCGGCCGCGAGCGGGTCGACGCGGCCGTCACCGACCACGTGGCGAACGAGGAGCAGCTGCTCTCGACGCTGTCCCACGACGACCGGCGCACCCTCGACGACCTGTTGCGCAGGCTGCTGGCGGGGATCGAGGCCCGAGTGCCCGGCCGCGACCGTTCGGGACGGCGACAGGCGAGGTGAGGACTCGGCCGGTCAATGCCGGTGGAGCCTGACAGGTGGGTCGCAACCATCGACCGACGCAGCGGCGAGAACCGCTCTCGACGCGCTACTCGACGCTCGGGCGTCCGTGCAGTCGAGGCGGAGGGTCTGCGGACGAGTACGACGTCCGCTGGGCGCTGAGGCGCACCTGGTTGCGTCCGTCCCGCTTCGCTGCGTAGAGCGCGGCATCGGCGACCGCGATGAGGTCCTGGACCTCCAACCCATCGCCGGGGAACGTGGCGCCGCCGATGGAAACGGACAGGTCGGTGAGGGTCAGTGGCCCATCGGGGGTCGGGATCTCCACAGCCAGTTCGCTGATCCGCTGCCGGATACGCTCCGCGATGCGTCGCAGCTCGGCGTGACCCGCATGGCCGGACCCGGGCGAGGCGAGCATGATCACGAACTCCTCGCCGCCGAACCGCCCGACGATGTCCCGATCGCGAACCTCTGCGCGGAGGGCTGCGCCGACCGCCGCCAGCACCATGTCGCCTGCGAGATGCCCGTGGTCGTCGTTGACCCTCTTGAAGTGGTCGAGGTCAAGGATCAATATGCCGCGCGGATCTGCAGTTCGCCTGGCCCTGCTGAGCTGTTGCATCGCCTGGTGCTGCCATGCCGCCGCCGTCAGCAGCCCGGTCTTGCTGTCGGTGTTGGCAGCCTTCTCCAGCTGGCGCACGAGAACGGCGCGGTTCAGCACCAGGAGCGGTGGTAACGCGAACGCCGCCATCAGAGGGCCGGAGACGGTGAGGGCCAGTGCGAGCATCGCGCCGAGCGACAGGGTGGCGATCTCCAGGACGATCTCGTCGCCCTGGCCGAGCACCTGACGGACCGTCCGGTCCGAGCTGATGACCACGACGCCCACGACCAGGCAAGTGTTGACCACCGTGTAGGCGAGCATGGCCGCCACGATCGCGAGCGGTCCGAATGCGTTGAGTGGGCTGTGCTCTGCGCCGAGGTAGGCCCTCGTGCCGGCAGCTGCATGCACTGCCAGCCACACCGTCGCGGTGTTGAAGACGACCCGGTACATCGGCGTCTTCGCGGCTCGCCACACGCGGACGTACAGGTGTGTGAAGAGCATGGTGACGACCAGACACGCCACCTCCGGTGGGAACAGCAGCGCCGCTGCGAAGGTCCACACAGAACTGAGATCGACGTGCGCCACCTCGGCCGCACGGCGACGAATACGTTCAACTCTTAGTGCAACCTCGGTGTGAATTACTCCACCGACGATTAGTCCGACACCGCCGAGTGCATCAGAAAGGTCTGGGCCGAACGGAGTAACGACCAGGTCCGCGACAAGCAGGAGTGCTGCGAAGGCTTCGATCAGCAGTACCGAGCTGAGCAGCCGATGAGGTAGGCCCCAGACCGCCCAGTCGGCGACTTGTAGGGGGCGGCGGCGCGGTGCCGTCATACAAGATCCCCTCACCGTCGCTGGGCCCCGATGCACCGCCCATCGGGGCGGATCGTAGCCAGGCCTGCACCGTCCTGTCACTGTCGGGTGACGCGGTGCACCTGGTTGAACCCGATGGCGAGTGATCCACATGCTGTTGTGCACACCGTGGGTCGACAATTCGTTCGGTCCCGATTGCTCCCTGATCACGATCGCGCCCAATCGGAGGCCCCGGGTCGCGGAGATCGGGCTCGCGGGATCAAATCACTCTCCTGTCAGGTAGCGAAACTCGCGCTGTTGCGAGGAAACCTGGTGAGGGAAGGAGGTGAGTGTGGTGCGCAACTGGCACTGGTGAGTGGGGCTTCGTGGTGAGTCGGCGTGGTCGGAAGGAGGTCGTGGGATGCGCAACTGGCACTGGTGATCGCGGTGGTGGGTCTTGTCGGTCGGTGGTGAGGGAGGTGTGTGTGGTGCGGAACTGGCACTGGTGAGTGGGGTCGTTGGTGGTTGATCGGTCGGGTTGGAGGGAGGTCGTGGGATGCGGAACTGGCACTGGTGAGTGGGGTCGTTGGTGGTTGATCGGTCGGGTTGGAGGGAGGTCGTGGGATGCGGAACTGGCACTGGTGAGTGGGGTCGTTGGTGGTTGATCGGTCGGGTTGGAGGGAGGTCNTG
>NZ_JAHKRK010000089.1:0-10105 GCF_019396355.1 Pseudonocardia nigra | reverse complement strand
GAGGTCCTGGGATGCGGAACTGGCACTGGTGAGTCCGGAGATGACCTCTGTGTCATTCAGTTGCAGGCCGGCGAATCTCGGCCGCGAAGCGGGCGCTGACACGTCGTGCGGCTACGCCTGCGCCGGAGGGTTGCGCCGGGGAAGCGGGTCGACGGCGGGTCCTTCGAGGACGTTGCCGTCGACGTCGAACCGGGAGCCGTGGCACGGGCAGTCCCAGCTCGTCTCGGCCGCGTTGAAGCGGACGAGGCAGCCGAGGTGGGTGCACCGCATCGACACGGCGTGCAGTTCGCCGTCGTCGTCGCGGTAGACCCCGGTCCGATCGGCGCCCGAGCGCACCACGCCGGCCTGGCCCGGTGGGATCTGCGCGGCGGAGGCGATCTGTCCGGGGACGAGGCGGTCGCCGATCAGGTCGACGGCCACCTTGGTGTTCATCCGCGCGAACTGCGGCAGCCCGCGCGGGGAGACGCGGTGCGGGCTGAAGACGTCCGTGCTCTCCTGGCCGCCGAGGCGGTCGGCGAGCAGCGCCGCGGCCATCGTGCCGCCGCTCAGGCCCCACTTGGAGAAGCCGGCCGCCACGAACATCCGGGACGACACGGGGGTGTAGGTCCCGATCATCGGGGTGTGGTCGTAGGGCGTCGGGTCCTGCGCCGACCAGCGGTGCGTGACCTCCTCGACGTCCCAGTGCTGCCGAGCGTGCTCCTCCACAGCGCGGTAGCGGGAGGCGTCGATGCCACGCGCGCCGGTGGCATGGCTCTGCCCGAGGACGATCTGGAGGTCGCCCGCCGAGCGGTAGGACCAGGTCGTGTCGCCCGTCGTGATGGACATGCCGCGGGCAGGCTCGCCGCGTACCCGCGCGGCGATGCAGTACGAGCGGCTCACCTCCATCCGCGCGAAGTACAGTCCGCGGTCCCAGACGGGGTAGTGGGTGGCGACGACGACCCGGCCGCCGGTGAGCGGACCCTGCGTGGTGTCCACCCGTACCGGACTGCCGTCGTGGACGCGCACCGCACGGGTGTTCTCGAAGACACGGGAGCCGTCGCCGTCGACCGCGGCGGCGAGCCCGTGCACGTACTTCACCGGGTGGAACTCCACCTGGTCGGCGAGGCGGACGGCGCCCGCCACCGGATACGGCAGGTCGACGGCGGCCGTCATCTCGACGGGGAGCCCGGCCTCCCGCGCGGCCTCGAACTCCCGCTCGACCGTTCCCAGGTCGGGGTCCTGCACGGCGACGGTGAACGCGTCGCGACGCCGCAGGTCGCAGGCGATGCCCTCCTCGGCGGCGAGCCCGGCGACCAGCTCGACGGCGGCGGCGCTGCGCCGGGCGTACTCGCCGGCGACCTCGGCACCACGGGTGCGGGTGATGGTGGACAGCATCGTCGACTGCAGTGCCGTCACCTTGGCGGTGTTGTTGCCGCTCACCCCCACTCCGACCCGGCCGGCCTCGACGACGGCGACGCGAGCGCCCTGCCGCTTGAGCAGCAGCGCCGTGGTCAGGCCGGTGATGCCACCGCCGAGCACGAGCACGTCGAACGCGCGGTCGGCGGTGGGGGCCGGGTACCGGGTGTCGGGCAGGTCGGCGAGCCAGAGCGACTGCGCTGCGGTGGTGGTGGGCGGCACGGCAACCCCCTCGGGTCGGGTCGCCTGACGATCTACCCCGAAGCAGGGGTGGTCAACCGCCGTACTCGCGCAGCCGGTACTCGCCGCCGTGCCCGGCCACCTCGTGCAGGTCGTAGTGGTGCACGATCTTCGGCCCGTCGTGCAGGTGCATGTACCGCACCGTGGCGGGGGCGGGTTCGGACGGCTCGCGGGTCTGGACGCGGCCGTCGAGGGGCCCGCCGACGAACCAGTACACGTCGGGCCCGCCCGCCAGGGTCAGCTCGCCGTGCGCGGTCACCCGGGGCGTCCGCCCTGCAGGAGCTCCAGCATGTCGGGGAGCTCGAAGACCTGGGCGGTGGCGATCGCCGACTTGGCGCCCTGGGCCGGGTCGGCGCCGGCGTCCAGCAGCGCCGTCACCGCCTCCGCCGAGCGGCGGAACGTGGCCGCGGCGAGCGCCGTCTGGCCCCGGTCGTTGGCGCGCGCGGGATCCGCGCCCCTTGCCAGCAGCGCCGCCACCGTCGCCGGGTGCCCGTGGTAGGCGGCGAGGATCAGCAGCGTGTCGCCCTTGTCGTTGGTGAGGTTCACCGGGAGCCCGGCGTCCACGTAGGCCGTTAGCTCCTCGGTGTGGCCGCCCCGCGCATGGTCGAACATCCGGTGCGCGAAGGCCAGCGTCTCCTCGTCCAGCTCCGTCCCGTCCGATGCCACCCGACCACGGTAGAGGGCGCGGCGCGTGTGCGCCCGGGTCGCGCGGGAAAACCGGGGGCGTGGACACGGTGGTGATCGGTCAGGTCGCGCGGGATCTCGCCCTCCGCGTGGAGCGGATGCCGGGGTCGGGGGAGGCGGCGGACGTCCGGGAGCGGATCGAGGTGCTCGGCGGGAAGGGCGCGAACCAGGCGGTCGGGCTCGCCCAGCTCGGCGTTCGGTCCGCGCTGCTCGGCGTGGTCGGGGACGACCCGGCCGCGACCGAGGTGCTCGACCGGGCCGTGGCCGACGGCATCGACGTCGGCGCCGTCGTCCACCGCAGCGGCACCCGGACCGGGCTGATCGTCGACGTCGTCGACGCCGAGGGCACCTGGCGGTACCTGCAGGACCTGCCGCCGGAGGTGCTGCTCACCGCCGACGACGTCGCTGCGGCGAAGTCCGTGCTGACCCGGGCGCGCACCGTCGTCGTCCAGCTCCAGCAACCCCTGGACGCCGTCTGCGCCGCGGCGGACATCGCCCGTCGCGGCGGGGCGACGGTGGTGCTCGACGGGGCGCCACCGGACCCGTCGGCGAGCGCGGACCTGCTCGCGATGACCGACGTCCTGCGCGCCGACGACACCGAGGCCGCGCTGTGGGCGGACGCCGAGATCGGTTCCGCGGCCGAGGCCGTGCGGACGGCGCGCTCGCTGCTCGGCCGTGGCCCGCGGATGGTGGTGCTCGGCGCCGGATCCGAGGGCAACGTCGTGGTCTGGCCGGACGGCGAGGCCGTGCTGCCCCTCGGGGACGCCGACGTCGTCGACACGACCGGCGCGGGAGACGCGTTCACCGCCGGCATCGTCGCTGCCCTGGACCGCGGGCCCGAGGAGGCGGCCCGGTGGGGTTCGGCAGCCGCAGGCCTGACGGTGGGACACGTCGGCGGCCGCCCGAGGCTGTCGGTCGACGCCGTGCGCCGCGCCCTCGTCCCCGTGTCAGGAAACCCACATTCCTGTCGCTGAATGTCAGGAACGTGGCTTTCCTGACACTGTGCGACGGCCGGCTGGGGACGAGCCCGCCGTGCCGGGTGCGGGTCAGATCGGGTCGGTCAGGAACGCCGTCGCTGCCGCGGACAGGTGCGCCGGGTCGTGCACGCCGCACAGCTCACGCGCGGAGTGCATCGACAGCACCGGGATGCCGACGTCGACGGTCCGGATGCCGAGCCTCGTCGCGAGGATCGGGCCGACCGTCGTGCCGCACGGCACGGTGTTCTTCCCGACGAACACCTGCGTCGGCACACCCGCGTCGCGGCACGCCCGGTGCCACGCCGCTGCGCCCGGAGCGTCGGTGGCGTAACGCTGGTTCGCGTTGACCTTCAGCGCCGGCCCCTCGTTGGGCACCGAGCGGTGCGTCGGGTCGTGGTGGCCGAGGTAGTTGGGGTGCGCCGCGTGCGTGACGTCCACCGACAGGCACCGCGAGCCGGCGAACGCCGCGCCGCGCGCGTCGAAGCCGCCCGCGAGCCGCGTGAGCACGGTCTCCAGCAGCGGACCTGCGGCGCCGGTGGCCGACCCGCTGCCGATCTCCTCGTGGTCGAACCCGACGAACACCGGGACGACGCCCGCGGCGTCGTCGGCCGCGGCGAGCAGGGCACCGAGCCCGGCGTGCACGGACGCGAGGTTGTCCAGCCGCGGCGCCGCCAGCAGCTCCTCCTCCTCGCCCAGCCGCGCCGGCGGGGTGACGTCGTGCACCACGAGGTCGTGCGCCGCCACCTCGTCGGGGGTGACCCCCGCCTCGCCCGCCAGGAACTCGAGCAGGTCACCGTCCTCGGTGGCGCCCAGGCCCCAGATCGGCAGGAGGTGCTGCTGCGCGTCGAGCCGCAGGCCATCGTTGTTCACCCCGCGGTCGAGGTGGATCGCCAGCTGGGGCACGCGCAGCAGCGGCCGGTGCACGTCGACGAGCACGGTGGTGCCGTCGTAGAGCGCGAGCCGCCCGGCCAGGCCGAGGTCGCGGTCGAGCCAGGAGTTCCACAGCGCCCCGCCGTAGACCTCTACGGCCACCTGTCGCCAGCCGCCTGCTCCGGTGTCCGGGCGCGGCTTGACCTTGAGGGTCGGGGAGTCGGTGTGCGCCGCGAAGATCCGCATCGGGGCCCCGGGGGCGACGCCCTCCGGCACGAACCAGGCCAGCAGGGTGCCGTCCCGCACCAGGTAGCGACCGCCGGGCCCGTCGGTCCACGATCCGGTCTCGGGCTGTTCGACGAAGCCCGCGGCGGTGAGTCGGCGAACGCCCTCGGCCACCGCGTGGTACGGGGTGGGCGCCGCGGTGATGAAGTCGGCGAGGTCCTGCGCGAGATCGGTCATCGGGGGCATCCTCCCTGACGTGGACGACGTCGTCGTGGTGGGCGCCGGGTCGGCGGGGTGTGCGCTCGCCGCCCGGCTCGCCGAGGATCCCGCGCGCCGCGTGGTCCTCCTGGAGGCGGGCCCGGCCCGGCGCGCGCCGGAGCTGCGCGACGCCGCGTCCCTCGCGGCCACCGCGCCGGGGCATCCCCACAACTGGGCCTACGCAGCGGAGCTGCGGCCCGGCCGCGCCCACGTCGTCCCGCGCGGGCGGGGTCTCGGCGGGTCGAGCGCCGTCAACGGCGCCAACTGGGTGCGGGCTACCCCCGCCGATGTCGACGGCTGGGGCGTGCCGGGCTGGTCCTGGGCAGAGCTGCTGCCGCACTACGTCGGAGCCGAGCGCGACCTCGACCTCGCCGGGACCCCGGGCCACGGGGACCGCGGGCCGATACCGGTGCGCCGCCCGGCCGGGCCATTGCTGCACCCCGCGGCGGAGCGGTTCCTCACCGCGGCCGAGCACCTCGGGTTCCGGGCCGAGCAGGACAAGAACGCCGGTGGCCCGCCCGGTGCCGGCCTGGTGCCGAGCAACAGCATCCACGGGGTTCGGATCGACGCGGCGACCGCCTACCTGGGCCGGGACCGCGGCAACCTCACGGTGCGCTGCGACGCGCCGGTGGCCAGGGTGCTGCTCGACGGGACCCGCGCGTGCGGCGTCGAGCTGCACGACGGGACCGTGTTCGAGGCGGGGGAGGTGGTGCTCGCCACGGGCGCGGTCGGCACGCCGCACCTGCTGCTGCTGTCCGGCATCGGCCCGCCCGACGGCCTGCGCGCCGCGGGTGTCGCCGTTCGGCACGCGCTGCCCGGCGTCGGGCAGGCCTGGTCCGACCACCCGGCGGTGTACCTGCCCTTCACGACCGCCGACCCGCCAGCGCACCCGCACGCGCCGGGCAGCCAGGCCGCGCTCGACCTCGACGCGGGCGCCGACCCGGCGGGCGACGTCGAGGTGCTGGTGTTCGTGCGCCCGTTCCCGCCGGGGGACGCACTGCACCTGATGTGCGCCCTGCAGCAGCCCGACAGCCGCGGCACGCTGACCATCACCTCGCCCGATCCGCGCGTCCGCCCCCGGATCGACTATGGCTACCTCCGAACGGAGTACGACCGGCGCAGGCTCCGGCACGCCGTCCGCACCGGTGCAGAGCTGCTGCGCGCCGGGCTCGGCACCCGCATCGCGCCCGGCGGGGACGTCCTCGGCTCCGACCGCGCACTCGACGGCTGGGTCGCCGACCACCTCACCACCGCCGTCCACATGTGCGGCAGCGCGGCCATGGGCTCCGTGGTGGACGCGCGGCTGCGCGTGTGCGGGCTGACCGGGTTGCGGATGGCCGACACCTCGGTGCTGCCGGTGGTGCCCCGGCGCGGGACGGCGGCCACGGCCGTGGCGATCGGGGAGAAGGCGGCGGAACTCGTGGCGGAAGGGTGTTGAGCGCGGTCTGCTGGTGGGCCCGCGCGGGCGCCGACGGCCCGACGAACGGCGATCACGGGCAGACGGCGGTCAACCGTACGCCGGGGACAACCCTCTGCCCGTGATCGCGCCGCCACCGATCTCGCACCGAGAACCGCCGGTCACCCTCAGGCGGCGGGCAGCACCCGCGTCCACGGCGTCTCGAGCACGATCCCGAACCGCTCGGCGAGCAGCACCGCTCCTCGCCGGCGTCCACCGGCCGATCCGTCCGGGTGTCGCCGTCGATCTCGGTGAGTACCCCGTTCAGCAGCGAGAGGCGCCCGCTCCCGGTGGCCAGCACGGCGAGCCTGCGGGTGACGAAGTGCGAGGCCGGGTCGTGCTCCTGGTACCGGCAGCGCTCGGTGAACTCGGCCAGTTCCCGGGGCTGCGTGGTCCACGCCCAGCCGCGCTCCCACCGGCCGTCCGGGCGCTGCTCGGAGGTCCACCACAGGTCGCCGTCCCGGTGCACCTGGACGTTGCCGTGCACGCCGGAGCGCAGCGGCACCGGCCGCTTCCAGCGTGCGCCGTTGCCGACGTCGGCGATCATGCGGCCGTCGTCGGTGTCGACCAGCAGCCGTAGGTGGTCGAAGTCGGGACCGCGGGCGCCGTCGTCGCCCAGGGAGAACGCCGAGACGAGCGTGACGCCGAAGCCCAGCTCGCGCAGGAGCGCGGCGAACAGCCCGTTGAGCTCGTAGCAGAACCCGCCGCGGCCCCGGCCCACGATCTTGTCCTGGTGGTCGGAGAGGTCGAGCGAGATCGGCACGCCGCGGTGAATGTCGTAGTTCTCGAACGGCACCGCCGTGACGTGGGCACCCTGCAGGGCGGCGAGCGCGGCCGCCGTGGGGCGCACAGGCCTGGTGGCCCCGATCCGGGCGAGGAGGGCGTCGGCGTCCATGGCGCCAGCCTGCCCCGTCAACCGCGGTTCAGGTCGAGGAGTCCGGCGTCGAGGCACCGGCCCAGCGGCGCGAACAGTTCGGGGCGGCGGGCGCGCAGCTCGTCGGGCGTGACCCACGCCAGCGCGGTGGCCTTCTCCGGCTCGCGCAGCACGGGCTCGCCGTCGCCGGCGCGGGTGCAGGCCACGAACAACGTGACGTAGTGCCTGCCCACCTCGGGCATCGGGTCGTCGGTGAACCCCAGCCGCGCGGCGGCGCGCACCCTCAGCCCGGTCTCCTCGGCCACCTCGCGCACGGCCGTCTCCTCGGGCGACTCGCCGAACTCCTGGTGCCCGCCCGGCAGCCCCCACGTGCCCGCGCCGTGCGCGCCCGCCCGGCGCATCACGAGGATGCGCCCACCGTCTCGCACCACGGCCCCCACCCCGACCCGCACCTGCGTCACGGACCCATGCTGCCGCGCACGTTTCTCCGCCCGGCACCGGGGCAGACCTCGGGACGAGCAGGTCCGGCCGCCCGGTCGGCCGGAGGAGGAGCAGTGGAGTTCCAGGTCGTCATGGAGGTCGTCGGCAAGAGCGTCGACGTCGTGGGCGTGGCCGTCATCGTGCTGGGCGCCCTGGCGGCGACCGCCGTCGCGATCGCCCGGTTGTCGCGGCGCGAGGAGGGCGTCTACCGGAGATACCGGCGGCAGATCGGTCGATCGATCCTGCTCGGGCTGGAGTTCCTCGTCGCCGCCGACATCATCCGCACGGTCGCGGTCGAACCGACGTTCGTCAGCGTCGGCGTGCTGGCAGTGATCGTGCTGATCCGGACCTTCCTCAGCTTTTCGCTGGAACTCGAGATCACCGGCCGGTGGCCGTGGCAGAAGTCGCACGACGAGGCGGCGACCCAACCGGCCTGACACTGTTTGCGCTTGCGCAACTCATCTATCCTCGCCGGGGTGACCGCGAATCCCTTCCTCAGGCCCAGCTCCCTACCGTTCGAGTTCCCGGACTTCGACGCGATCCGCGAGGAGCACTTCCTGCCCGCGTTCACGGCGGGGATGGCGGAGCAGCGCGCCGAGGTCGATGCGATCACCGCCGATCCAGGGCCGGCCACCTTCGAGAACACGATCACCGCGCTCGAGCGCTCCGGCGCCACGCTGCGGCGCGTCTCGAGCGTGTTCTTCACCCTCGTCGGCTCGTGCAGCACGCCGGGGATCCGCGAGATCGAGGCCGAGGTCGCCCCGCAGCTGGCCGCGCACGCCGACGCGATCACCCTCGACCAGGCGCTGTTCGTCCGCATCGAGGCGCTCTTCGCCGCGCGCCACGACCTCGGGCTCGACGCGGAGTCGCCGCGCCTGCTGGAGCGCCGCCACCGTGACGCCGTGCGCGCCGGCGCCCGCCTCGGTGCCGCCGAGCGGGAGCGGCTGCAGACGCTGAACGCCGAGCTGTCCGCGCTGTCCACGGAGTTCGGTGCCAAGCTCCTCGCCGGCGCGAACGCCGGGGCCGTCCTCGTCGAGGACCCGGCACAGCTCGCCGGGCTCTCCGCCGACGCCGTCTCCGCCGCGGCGCGGGCGGCCAACGAGCGCGGGCACGACGGCGCGCACCTGCTCCCGCTCGTGCTGCCGACCGGGCAGCCCGTGCTGTCCGCGCTCACCGACCGCGGGCTGCGCGAGCGGGTGCACCGCGCCTCGATCTCCCGCGGCCTGGGCGGCGAGCACGACACCCGCGACATCGCGCTGCGGATGGTCACACTGCGCGCCGAGCGCGCCCGGCTGCTCGGGCACCCGCACCACGCGTCCTGGGTGGTGGAGGTCGCCACCGCGGGCACGGTCGAGGCGATCGACGCGATGCTCGGCAAGCTCGCGCCCGTCGCCGCCGGGAATGCCGAGGCGGAGGCAGGCGAGCTGTCGGAGGCCGCCGGCTTCCCGATCGAGGCCTGGGACCGGGCGCTGTACGCCGAGCGGGTGCGCCGCGAGCGCTTCGACATCGACGCCGAGGCGCTGCGGCCGTACTTCGAACTCGAGCGCGTGCTGCACGACGGCGTCTTCCACGCCGCCGGCAAGCTCTACGGGCTGCGGTTCGCCGAGCGGCACGACCTGCCGCGCTACCACCCCGACGTCCGGGTCTTCGACGTGTTCGACAAGGACGGGCAGCTCGGCCTGTTCGTCGCCGACTTCTACGCCCGCGACTCGAAGCGGGGCGGTGCGTGGATGAACTCGTTCGTCCAGCAGTCGCACCTGCTGGGCATGAAGCCGGTGGTGCTCAACACTCTCAACATCGCCAAGCCGGCGGACGGCGAGCCCACGCTGCTGACCATCGACAACGTGCGCACCCTGTTCCACGAGTTCGGCCACGCCCTGCACGGGCTGTTCTCCGACGTGCGCTACCCGACGTTCTCCGGCACCTCCGTGCCCCGCGACTTCGTCGAGTACCCGTCCCAGGTCAACGAGATGTGGCTGGACGACCCGGAGATCCTCGCGCACTACGCCCGCCACCACGAGACCGGCGAGCCGCTGCCCGCCGAGATGGTGGAGCGGCTGGCGGCGTCGCGCCGGTTCGGCGAGGGCTTCGCCACCACCGAGTACCTCGCGGCCGCGCTGCTGGACCAGGCGTGGCACCGCCTCGGCCCGGACGACCGCGTCGAGGACGTGGAGCGGTTCGAGGCCGACGCGCTGGCCGCAGCGGGGGTCGACGTGCCGACGGCCCCGCCGCGCTACCGCACGACGTACTTCAACCACATCTTCGGCAGCGGCTACAGCGCCGGCTACTACTCCTACATCTGGAGCGAGGTGCTCGACGCGGACACCGTGGAGTGGTTCGCCGAGAACGGCGGGCTGCGGCGGGAGAACGGCGACACGTTCCGCCGGGAGCTGCTCTCCCGCGGCGGCGCCGTCGACCCGATGGAGGCCTACCGCGCCTTCCGGGGCCGGGACCCGGAGATCGGTCCGCTGCTGGCCCGACGCGGTCTGACGGACTGAGTCGGCCGTCCGGATTGCAGCAAAGCCACTTTCACGCAAGCACGTTGCAGGAAAGTGGCTTTGCTGCAACGGGGGCGGGCGGGCGGGACGAGCGGGTCAGCCGCCGGACCAGCCGGAGGCGTCCACGCGGAAGCCCTCGCCGGGCGCC
>NZ_JAHKRK010000088.1 GCF_019396355.1 Pseudonocardia nigra | reverse complement strand
GGTAACGCCCGGTCCCATTCCGAACCCGGAAGCTAAGCCCTCCAGCGCCGATGGTACTGCACTCGCCAGGGTGTGGGAGAGTAGGTCGCTGCCGACATTCAACATTCAGTGGGTCCCCGCCGGTCGGTGGGGACCCACTTTTTTGTGCGTTCCGGCCTCGCGGGGGGTCGCTGTTCACCGGCTCGTAACGTGCGGACGTGGGAGGATTCACGCATGACTGGTCCAGCTGTGCCGGCCGTCCCCGTCACGGAGGTGCCCGCCGACGCGCCGCTGCTCGACGTGCGCGAGGCGGACGAGTGGGCCGCGGGGCATGCGCCCGGCGCCCGTCATCTGCCGATGTCCGAGCTGCCCGGGCGGATGGACGAGATCCCGGAGGACGACCCGCTCTTCGTCGTGTGCCGATCGGGCGGCCGGTCCGCCCGCGTCGTCGCCTACCTCGCCGGCCAGGGATACCCGGCGGTGAACGTCGACGGCGGAATGCAGTCATGGGCGGCGCAGGGCCGGGACGTGGTCGCCGACGGCGATCGCCGTCCCGAGATCATCTAGCTCCATGGACGCGGCCGCACCGGAGAACGCCCGGCTGGGTCCGCCCTGCCCGCGATGCGGCCGACGGGCGCCGGTGGCCGACGGGCCGTTCTGCCCCTACTGCGGCCGGTACCTCGCCGCCCTGCGATGGGTCGCCGAGCCACCTGGGTCGACGGCGGCGGTACTGGCGCGGCGGCGCACTCGCGCGGTCTACACCGGCCCGCCGCGGTACCCGTTCCAGCCCCGCTGGGGCTTCGCGCCCCAGCGTTGGGAGCCGCCGACGGGGCCCGAGCCGGCGCCGAGCGACCCGTTGCAGTCCGCGCGCGCCCTGCTGGGCACCGTCGTGCCGTTGCTGTGGGCCACCTCCGCGGTGGCGCTGCTCGCGGCGGGGGCGGAGGTGTGGCGCTACGTCCTCCTGCTCGCGAGCCGGGACGGGGCGTTGTCGGCGAGCGCCGTCGCCGCCTCCGATGCGCTCGTGGCGTCGGCCGGCACCGTCGCGCCGATCCTCACCGTGATCGCCGGCGGCCTCGTCGTGCTCTGGAGCGTGCGCGCCGCAGAGGCGGCCGCCGACCGCGCCGGCGTGCGTCCGTCCCGCTCGACCCGGCACATCCTGCTCGGCTGGCTCGTTCCCGGCCTCAACCTGGCCGTCCCGGGTTCGGTGCTGGCCGAGATCGAGCACACGGCGACCGGCCTTCCGGCATCGCTGCGCCCGCGCCCGTCCCGGCTGCTGTTCGCGTGGTGGGTGCTGTGGAGCGGCGGGGTGGTGCTGTCCGCCGTCGTGCTGCTGTGGTCGCTGCGCCAGGGTGTGCAGGCGCGCGCCGACGGGGTCGTCCTGCACGCCGTGCTCGACCTGCTCGCCGCGGTGACTGCGGGCGTCACCGCCGTGCTGATCGTGCGGCTGACCCGCCTGCTCGGGCCGGCCCGCCCGCAGCGCCGGGAGATCCTGCTCGGCCTCAGGCCGCCACCCGGAGCTCGCGAAGTCCCCGCATGACGAAGTCCGGACGGCGGGGCGGCTCCGCCGCCAGCCGCAGCCCGGGCAGGCGGGTGCGCAGCGCGTCGAGTGTCGCGGCCACCTCGAGGCGGGCGAGCGGGGCGCCCAGGCAGTAGTGGACACCCGCCCCGAAGCCGAGGTGCGGGTTGCGCCGCCTGCCGACGTCGAGCTCGTCCGGGCGGTCGAACGCCTGCGGGTCCCGCGCCGCGGCCCCGAGCAGCGCGGCGATCTTCGTGCCCGCCGGGACCGGGTGACCCGCCACCGACGTGTCGACGAGCGCGGTCCGTTCGAACAGCTGCAGCGGCGGGTCGTAGCGGATCAGCTCCTCCACGCAGCGGTCGTCGAGCCCGGGGTCGGCGAGCAGCCGTTCCCACTGGGCGGGGTGGCGCAGCAGCGCGAGCACCCCGTTGCCGATGACGTTGACGGTGGCCTCGTGCCCGGCCATCAGCAGCAGCGCCGCCGTGCCGACCAGCTCGTCGGCGTCGAGGTCGGCGGCGAGCAGGTCGGTCACCAGGTCCGCGCCGGGGTGCGACCGCCGGTACGTGGCGAGCTCGCGGAGCGCGGCGACGAACTCGGCCGACGCCTGCTCGGCCGCGGCGCGCCGCTGCGGCCCCGGGTCGGGCTCGTACATCGTCACGATCGTGTTCGACCACGTCCGCAGCGCCGACCTGGCCGGCTCGGGCACGCCGAGCAGCTCCGCGATCACCTCCACCGGCAGCTCGGCGGCCACACCGGCCACGAGGTCGCCGCTGCCGTCGGCGCGGATGCCCTCCGCGAGCTCGTCCACCAGCCGGCCGGCCAGCTCCCGCACCCGTGGCCGGAGCCGGGCCGTGTGCCCGCGGTTGAACGCCCCGGCCACCAGGCCGCGCAGCCGGGCGTGCGACTGGCCCTCCTGCTCGAGCAGCGAGTTCCGGTGCAGCAGGTTGAAGCCCGGGAAGTCCGCCGCCGGTTCGGCGTCGGCCCAGACCCGGCCGAGCCCGCGGCTGCGCAGCACCTCCGAGCAGGCCGCGTGTGACACCGCCACCGGGATGCCGAGCAGCGGGTGCTCGTGCACGGGACCAAGGGCGCGCAGTGCGGCGAAGGTGGGGTACGGGTCGGCCAGGAAGTCCGGGTCGGCCGGGTCGAACGGGGACAGGGCGAACCTCCACGGGGTGCGGTCGTCGGCCCATCGTCGCCCCTGGTCGCCGACCTGGCGGAGGGTGCCCCCCGCTACCCTCGTCGGCACCATGGCGAAGAAGACACGAGCCCGCGCGGACGTGCCCGCGGGCGAGAACCCCCGCCGTCCCTGCCCCTGCGGATCCGGGAAGCGCTTCAAGGCGTGTCACGGCGCAGGTGACGACGTCATCGTCACGCGCCCGTTCGAGGGTCTCGCCGCGGAGTGCGACCTCGTCGCGATGCGGGAGTTCCTCCCGTCGGCCACCGCGCCGCTGCCGCTGCGGACTCCCGGTGACGTCCCCGTCACGCTGGCCACCGTGCTGCCCGGGGCGTCGGCCGCGCTCGTCCGCCCGGACGGCCACATCCTGCTCGGAATGCAGGTGCAGACCCGCTCCGGCGACCTGTCCGCGGACCTGGCCAAGGCGTTGCGCTGGGCCCAGGACGCCGAGCCGGGCAATGCGCTCGCCGTCGTCGGGCCGGGCGTGGGCGGCTCCGACCTGGTGCGCCTGCAGGACGTGCTCGACCCCGATGCGCAGCTGGCCGTGACGCTGCACCCGGACTTCGGCTGGTGGGTCGTCCCGTCGGAGGACGGCTCCGAGCCCGCCCCCGAGGTGGTGGCGAGCCTGGAACGCGCGAACGCGGTGATCATGACGACCGAGCCCGTGGTCGCCGAGGGCGTCCGCGTCGCCTACTGGGTCGACACCGGGTCCAAGGCCCACCTGCGGTGGGTGCGCCCCGAGCCCGAGGAGGCGCTGCTCGCCGCGCTCGCCCGGCTGCAGGCCCGCGGGGAGCTGAACCTGGCAGGCGACACCCGGTACGCGGGTGCGTTCCGGGCGCACGGGCTGCTGGTGCCGGTGTGGGACCTCGACCGCGAGCTGCACGCCAAGGAGTGGGCCGAGCCCGTCGCCGCGTTCGCGACGAAGCTGGACGCCGCGCTGGCCGAGGACGCCCCGCTCACCGACGCCGAGCGCCGCGCCCGCGACGCGCTGGCGGGCAAGCAGATCACGCTCCGCTAGCCCTGCCGGGCCGCACGCCGCCACGCCCGCCACGACCGGATTGCAGCAAAGCCACTTTCATGCCACCGAGTTGCGTGAAAGTGGCTTTGCTGCAACGTCCGCGCCGGCTACGGGAGCCAGCTCACCCGCCCGGCGAGGAGGGCGTACCCGGCGAAGGCCACCACGTCGATGAGGGCGTGCGCGCCGACCAGCATCCAGAGCCGGTTGGTGCGCTGCCAGACCCGGCCGAAGACCAGCCCCATCACGATGTTCCCGACGAACCCGCCGAGCCCCTGGTACAGGTGGTATGCGCCGCGGAGCAGGGCCTGGGCGAGCAGCGAACCGTTCTCCGACCAGCCGAGCTGCCGGAGCCGGGTGATGAGGTAGGCGACCATCACCAGCTCCTCGGCCCAGCTGTTCGCCGCCGCCGATGCGATCAGCACGGGCAGGCGCCACCACGTGTCGTCCAGCGTGGACGGGGCGATCGTGACGCTGACGCCGATCGCGCGCGCCACGAGGTACAGCCCGAGGCCGGGCACGCCGATCAGCGCGGCGAGCCCCGCCGACCCGAGGGCGTCCCGGCCGGGCCGGCGCGCGTCCAGACCGACCTGGCGCAGCGCCACCCCGGCGCGGACGAGCAGGTAGGCGCCGAGCGCTCCCCACCCGACGAGCTGCAGCACGCGCGTGAGCTGGAACGCGAGGTCCACCAGCCCGGCCTGCGCGGCCGGCGCGTTCAGGGCCACCTGCTGCTCGTTCAGCGGGACCGGCTGCAGCACCGCGTCGAGCAGGCTCAGGGCGCTGCGCAGGCCGGACAGGCCGAGCGTGACGGTCAGGACGACCAGGACCTCGGTGCCGACGAGCCGGCGGGTGGCGGGGTCGGTGATCGGCGCCGTCACCGGCGACTGCGGCGAGAGCCACGCTGCGATGCCATGGGATCGGGGCCGGGACACGGTCGGGCAGGTTAACGGGCGGGTAGTGTGGTCCACGTGCGGCAGCTGGTCCTCTCCCCCCGCTGGATCATGTGGCACCTGCTCACGCTCGGGGCGATGGTCACGTGCGGCTGGCTCGCGGTCTGGCAGTGGCAGCGCGCGGGGTCGGCGATGGGGTCCGCGCTGAACGTGGGGTACGGGCTGCAGTGGCCCGTCTTCGCCCTGTTCTTCGGCTACATGTGGTGGCGGATACTGCGGATGGAGTCGGCCAGGCTGCACGACGAGCAGGCGGACGTGCACCAGGACGCGCTGGAGATCCCCAAGCCCCGGGTCGCCGCCGCCGAGACCGGTCCCCAGGTCGCACGCGCCGCGGCCCCCGCGGACGGCCCGTCGCCGTTCGGCCCGCAACCGGTGTCCGCCACCCCCGCGGCAGGCGCCGAGGACGACCCCGAACTGGCGGACTACAACCGCATGCTCGCCGAGCTGGCCGCTCGGCACACCGACGACTGAACCCCCCGAAGGAACGCCCGTGTCGATCGAGACCGCCCTCCGGAACTACCGCGTGGCCGCGTGGGTCACGGGTGTCGGACTGCTCGCACTGGTGTTCGTGGCGATGCCGCTCAAGTACTTCTTCGACCAGCCCGGGCCGGTCGCCGTGGTCGGCGTGACCCACGGCTTCCTGTACATGCTCTACATCGTGTGCACGCTGCTGCTGGCCGAGCGCTGCCGCTGGAAGCCGTTCGACGCGCTGCTCATCCTGCTCGCCGGCACCATCCCGATCGCGTCGTTCGTGGCCGAGCGGCGGGTCACCCAGCGAGTGCGGGAGGGGCGCACCCCCGTCAGCTAGCGGTGGGCCGGGCGCCGTCGGCGCGGCCGAGGGCCGAACCCCGGTGCGGGCACCCCACCAGCAGCTGCATCTGCGTGCGCAGCTCCTCGAGCGTCGCCACGCCGCGCTCCCACGCGATCCGGACGTCGTGGTCGCGGCCCGCGGTCTCCACCCGCAGCCGCAGGCCGCACCGGTCGACCCCGAGCGGGCGCACCCGTGCGGTCCGGTCGTCGCGCAGCGCCTGCGGCAGATGGCGTGCGAGCGCAGCGAACACGTCCCCGTGCGCCTCCTCCAGGTGGGGCAGCCAGTGCTGTTCGTACCGGCAGAACGGGTCGGGCTGCGCGGCCGCGAGGTCCACGGGCGCCAGCGCCGCGGTGCCCTCGGCGTCGGACAGCACCGCGGAGCCCGGATCCAGCCGGACGAGCGTGGCGCCGTGGCCCAGCAGGAGCAGGTCGGGGTGCGCCCGGACATCGGCCACCTGGAGCGCGAGCCTGCGGGCGATGTCCGGGCCGGGGATCCGCAGCCTGCCCGTGATCCACAGCAGCGCACGCACCGGCTCCCTGAGGTCGACCGGCGCGTGGTCGGTGAGCTCGAGCATCGCGGGCAGCTCCCCGTCGCCCGCGGTGCGGATCCGCTCGAGCAGCGGCTCCTCGTCGGCGAGCAGGAGCACGGCGGACCCGTCGGCGCGCACGTGGTGCACGAGCGGTGCGGCGGCCGGCTCGCCGGTGCCGACGAGCGATGCGCTCCCGCCACGGGCGGCCACGCTGCGCGCGCGTTCGGCGTCGGTCGGGGCGGACGGTCGTCGGGGCCGCGTCGATCCCACAGCTTCACCTCCGGAATTAGGTTAGGCTAAGTTATAGTCGACGTCGTCCTTCGCTGTCCAGCACCCGTTGTCGGGCCGCCCTGGGCCAACCGTTAGCGTCTGAACCGTGACAACGGCGGCAGGCGCGGACCCGTGGGCCATCCCCCCGCTGTTCGCTCAGCTCGTCGACGACACCAGCCTCCTGCAGCCCCGGTCGGCCGCCCCCGGCGTCGACGTGGTGGTCGCGCGGTACCTCAGCGCCCGGGACGGCCGCTACGGCGGCCTCGTGGGGCAGCTCGTGTGTCCCGTCTCCCGGCTGTCGAGCCTCGTCGCGGAGCTGGCGCGCTCCGTCCCGTCCCGCCCGGTCGAGGTCTCCCTGGTCGTCGACACCGGACTCGGCGCGGTGCCCAAGGCGCTCTCCACGGTGTTCTCGCGGTCGAGCCTGCTGACGCCGCGCACCATCGAAACCGCGGCGCCCCCCGACGTCGACGCGGTGTGGCTGGAGCGGGTGTCGGAGTTCGTCCCAGAGGACGTCGTGGCCGTGGTCGAGCCGCGCAGGCCGGCGGCCGCCGAGCCCGAGGATCGGGACATGTGGCTGGACGCCGTGCGGCGGGTGGCCGAGCACGGCTGCGCCCCCAAGCTGCGCTGCGGCGGCCCGCGTGTCTCCGACGTGCCCTCGACGGCGGACGTCGAGGAGTTCGTGCGAGTGGTCGTCGACGCGGGACGCGGGTTCACCACGCTCGGCCTGCGCCAGGTCGTGCGCACCGAGAACGGCAACGGGACCGCCCAGCACGGGATCCTCAACCTGCTCGTCGCGGTGGCGAGGGCGCTCGGGGACGGGGACGTCCGCGGCGCCATCGAGAGCACCGACGGCGCCGCGCTCGCCGGGGAGATCGGGGACCTGTCCGAGCGAGCGGTGAAGGGCATCCGCGGGCTGCTCTCGCGGTGCGGGGCCGACCAGGAGCCGGTGCCCGCCACCGAGCTGGTGGACCTCGGCCTGATCAGCTGAGCGACCCCCACCCCCGACACTTGGCGCGCGCCGGAGCCGGCTCTCGGCACGGGTGCGGTCAGGGGCTCGGGATGACCTCGTCGAGGGCTGCGCCGACCTGACGGGCGCAGACCGCAGGGTCGAGGCCGCCCACGCCCGTGCCGAGGCCGGGAAGCGCGATGGAGTGCACGACCTCGCGGACCGGGGTGCCGGTGTCCGGGAGCGCCGCGTCCCGCCACAGGCGCAGCACCGCCGTGGCGGCCGCGCGGGCGGCGGCCCCGTCGGCCGGCAGGCGCTCGCCCGGCTCGCGCATCGTCGGCGCGCTGATCAGCCAGGTGGGCCGGTCCACGCCGGTCGGGACGATCACGGCCTCGCCCACGGGCAGCTCGCCGCCGCGGTCGGCCCCGCTCGCCGAGCGCACCCGGTCGGAGATGCCGGGGAACCACCGGGCGTACAGCGCGTCGATCCCGCCCGCCATGAACCCGAACGAGTTGGCCGGGCTGACGACGGCGTCCGCGTCGACCTCGGTGATCGAGCCGACGTGCACGACGAGCCCGGGACGGTCGGCGGCGAGGTCGCGCCACGCCTGCGCCATCGGTTCGCCCACCGCGACCAGAACCAGCGTAAGGGAGCACACACCCGTCACAGTAGGGTCACCTCCGTGCGACGACTCGCGTTCCTCGGGCCGCGCGCCACGTTCACCGAGCAGGCGCTGCGGTCGCTCCCGGAGTCGTCCGGTGCCGAGCTGGTGCCCTGCGCAGGCAGCCCCGCCGTGCTGGCCGCCGTGCGGGACGGCAGCGTCGATGCCGGGTGCGTCCCCATCGAGAACTCCGTCGAGGGTGCCGTGCCCGCGGTGCTGGACGGCCTGGTCGCCGACCCGCCGCTGGTGATCGTGCGCGAGGCACTGCTCGCCGTCCGGTTCGCGGTGCTGGTCCGGCCCGGCACGACGGTGGCCGATGTGCGCACGGTCGCCTCCCACAACCACGGGATCGCGCAGACCCGCGGCTGGATCGCGGCCCACCTGCCCGACGCCGAGGTGGTGCTGTCCACATCCACGGCGGAGGCGGCCGCGCAGGTCGCGCGCGGCGAGTTCGACGCCGCCGTCGCCGCGCCGCTCGCGGCGCAGCAGCACGGGCTCGACGTGCTGGTCGACGACGTCGCCGACAACCAGGGCGCGGTCACCCGGTTCGCCCTCGTCGCCCCGCCGGGCCCGCTGCCCGAACCGACCGGGTACGACCGCACGAGCCTGGCCGCCACCACCCAGAACCGCCCCGGGGCGCTCCTGGGGCTGCTCACCGAGTTGGCCGTGCGCGGGATCGACCTCACGCGGATCGAGTCGCGCCCCATCAAGGACCGCCACGCGGAGTACTGGTTCCACCTCGACTGCACCGGGCACGTCGCCGAGCCGGCGATGGGGGAGGCGCTCGCGGCCCTGCACCGCCGCTGCGACCGGGTGCGGTTCCTCGGCTCCTACCCACGGGCCGGGAGGCGGGCGGCGCACCCGGAGGGCGTGAGCGCCGCCGCCGTGCCGATCGGAGGTGCCGGTGCCGCCGAGTTCGCGGCCGCGCAGGAGTGGCTGACCGGGGTGCGCGCTGGGAGCAACGCATGACCGACCGACCGCTGCGGCTCGTCCTCGCCCGCCACGGGCAGACCGACGCCAACGTGCGCCGCGAGCTCGACACCCTCCCGCCCGGCGCACCGCTCAACGCGCTGGGGCACTCCCAGGCCGCGGCGCTCGGCGAGCGGCTTGCCCCGGAGCCGGTCATCGCGGTGTACGCCTCGCGCGCGACCAGGGCCCAGCAGACCGCGGCGCCGGTCGCGGCCGCGCACGCGCTCGACGTGCAGGTCCTCGACGGCGTGCACGAGATCTTCGTCGGCGACCTCGAGGGCCGGCACGACCACGAGGCCCGCGAGGAGTTCGACGTCGTCTACACGGCGTGGTGGCAGGGCGACCTCGACGCGCGCCTCCCCGGCGGGGAGTCGGCGGCCGACCTGCGGGCGCGGTTCGTGCCCGCCGTCGAGAAGGTCGTCGACGGCGCCGCCGACACCGTGGTGCTCGTCAGCCACGGCGCGGCGATCCGGCTCGCGGCCGCCGCGCTGCTCGGGGACACCGCCGAGACGCAGTACGTGCCCAACACCGGGCTGGTCGTTCTGCGCTCGGTCGTGGACGGGTGGGAGCTGGAGCACTGGGATGCCGCCCCACCGGTGGAGGGCGACGTCACGGCGGGCGGCACGACGGACTGACCGCCGCCGCCCCGTCCACGTGCCGGCAAGGTGGCAATACTGTCACTGGGCGGCAGCATTGCCACCTTGCTTACGCCCGGAACGGCCTCAGCCCCAGCCCAGCTCGTGCAGCGTCTCCTCGTCGATGCCGAAGTGGTGGGCGACCTCGTGCACCACGGTGATCGCGACCTCGTGTACCACCTCGTCGGCATCGGCGCACACGTCGAGGATGGCGTCCTGGTAGATCGTGATCCGGTCCGGCAGCACCCCTCCGTAGGAGGTGCTGCGTTCGGTCAGGGCCACGCCCTCGTACAGCCCGAGCAGCTCGGGCTCCTCGGTGTTGCGGTCCTCCACGAGGACCACGACGTTGTCCATCGCGCTCGTGAGCTCGGGCGGGATCGTGTCGAGCGCGTCCGCCACGAGCTCCTCGAACCGCCGGCGGGTCATGTCCATGCCGCCGAGGGTGTCAGTTCTCCTCGGTGGGCACCGGCAGCTCTGGGGCGACCGGCGGCGGAGGCTCGTTCCCCTCGTCCGCGTCCGGCGGCTCGGGCGAAGGGGAGTCCGGGGCGTCGCCCGGTTCCTCGTCCCCGGCCGGCGGCTCGCCCGTCTGGGTGGGCGTCGGTTCGACGGGGGGCGTGCCGGTGGGCGTGGGCGCGGGGGCGGTGGTGCTCGGGGCGGGTACGCCGGGCTCCGGCGTGTTGGTGGCGGGCGGGGCGGGCGTCTCGCCCACCACGACGTCGCCACGCACCGGCCCGGTGACCGGGGCGAACCCGCTGCGGTCGGGCAGCAGCGCCGCGAGGTTGCAGTTGACCTTGCGGGTGCCGGCGTTCCAGGACTCCTCGCTGAGGTTGTCCCAGTAGACGGTGAGATCCTTCTCGGCGATCACCTCGGGCCCACCCGCGTACTCGTCGGCGATCCGCTTGCACTCCGGCTGAAGGAACGCGTCCTGGTCGCTCACCTGCGGGTACGCCTCGGGGAACTGCGCGGAGAGGTCGACGATGCCGACCGTCTCGACCGCGTGCGGGCCGGCGCAGTCGACGGGGTCGCCGATCGTCCGGCCGTCGATGGCGAGGCAGGTGCCCGCCTCGTGCACGGACGCCTGGTCGGACTCGGCGACGCGGCCGGACAGCTGGTACAGCGCCCCGGACCGGGAGGCGCTCTGGAGGCCGCACCGCAGCTCGCGGTCGCCCTCCGCCCACTTCATCGGCGAGGGCTTGAGCGCGCCGATGCGGTAGCGGCCGTCGGGGTCGAACTTGCCGCCGAGGTACTCGAGCACGACCGGCTCGCACCGCTCGTCGACGATCTGGCGCCACTCCCGGTCGTCGGGGAGCTCGATCCGATCGGTCAGCAGGACCGACCCGGCCTGTTCGAACAGGTGCGGCTGCCCGCAGTCGACGACCTCGGTGTCGGCCGCGTCCGGTCGCGACCAGGTGAGGCACGTGCCCGGCGTGGCGGGTGGCGCCGGCATCTCGACGACCTCCGGCACGTCCGGTGGCGCGGGGAGCGCGGCGAACGACCCGAGCACGGGGACGGTGGCGCCGGCGAAGGCGTCCAGCGTGGCGACGCCGAACATCGTCAGGGCGCCCACGAGCACGCCCGTGACGATGCGGCGCACGGGTCGGGGCCCGGGGGAGCCGTCGCCGGCCGGGGTGGCCGGAGGTGCCGGGGAGCCATACGACGGGCGGGGAGCGCCGTGGCGGCCGGCGCGCTGGGGAACGCCGGCCTTCGCGGTGAGTCGGTCCATGTCGGCCGTCATCATGCCGTTACCTGTCGGGACACCGACGGGTCGGGCTGCGTCCGCGCGGCCATCGGTCGTCGCGGGGCGGCGAGCGTCAGCATTTGCGCGTCGAGATGCCGCCGGTACGGTTCCCCGCACGGGGTGGGCCTGTGAACGGCCGATGACGGCAGTCGAGGGGGCGCTGGTCGCCGATGGAGCGTCGTACGGGAGAGCCCGGTCACTCCGCTCACGCATCCGCGTACTACGTGCTGTCCCGGGACGAGGTCGCCGCGCTCGAGGCCGACGCCGAGGTGCTCCACGCGATGTGCCTCGAGGCGGTCAGGCACGTCGTCGACGCGCAGCGGTTCGCCGACTTCGGGCTGCCGGAGTGGTCGTGGGAGGCCGTCGCGGCGTCGTGGCGGCGCCGGGACCCCCACCTGCGCGGCAGGCTCGACCTCCGCTACGATGGCCACGGCCCGGCGAAGCTGCTCGACTACACCGCCGACACCCCGGACGGCCTGCCGGAGGCCGCGATCCGGCAGCGGCGCTGGCTGATGGACGCCCACCCCGCCGACGACCAGTGGAACTCCGTCCACGAGCGGCTCGTGGAGCGCTGGGCCGAGATCGGCGACCGCGCGAGCGGCGCCGTCGTGCACGTGGCCGGTGACGACTACCTGCGCGCCACCGCGATCGAGGCCGGGCTGGAGCCCGCCGCCGGCTCGGACGCGCCCGCGACGGGCGCCGTGGTGTGCAAGGCCGATCCGTGGGCGGCCGTGCTCGCGGACGGGCGCGGCCGCGCGGCGGTGGGCGGCCTGCCCGGGACGGTGTGGGTGGAGCCGCTGTGGAAGGTGCTGGTGGCGGCCCCCGCCCTGCTCGCCGTGCTGTGGGAGATGTACCCCGGCCACCCGAACCTGCTGCCCGCCTTCCTCGACGCGCCCGGCCCGCTCACCGAGTACGTCAGCAAGCCCCGGTCGGGTGGAGTGCCGGGCGAGCAGGGGGACGTCCACCAGCTCGTCGACCCGCTGCCGGACTTCGACGGCTACCGTCCGGCACTGGGGGTCTGGATCGTCGGCGACGGGGCCGCGGGGCTGGGCATCCGCGAGACGGCCGGGGAGGGCCGTGCGGCGTCCGTCCCCCACCGCGTCGTGTAGTTCCCGATCCCGAGGAGCGCCGTGCCCCCCGCCGCCACCAGCGCCGCACTGATCGACCCGGGTTTCCCCGCTGTACTCGGCCGCGGCATCGGCGCGATCCTGCTCTACGCCGTGCTGGGCGTGCTGCTGATGCTGCTCGGGTTCTACGCGGTCGACGTGACCACACCCGGCAAGCTCAACCGGATGGTCCGCGACGGGCTGCCGGGCGCGGTCGCCGTCACCGCCGCGGGAATGGTGAGCATGGCGTTCATCGTGGTGACCGCCATCTCGACCGTGTCGGGGTCGCTCACCGAGGGGCTGCTCACCGCGCTGGTGTTCGGGCTGGTCGGGATCATCGCGCAGGTCGGCGGGGTGCGGCTGCTCGAGTGGGTCACCGGCATCGACATCGGCGCGGTGCTCGCCGCCGACCGGCTGCGCCCGCAGGTGTTCGTGGTCGCGGCCGCGCACCTCGCGCTGGGGCTCGTGGTGGCGGTGGCGATCCTCTGATCCCCGCCCCGTCGGCGCACTCCCGTGGCCTACGCTGGTGCTACGGTCGTAGGCATGGCAGGGGAAGTGGCGTCCCGCGAGCTGCGCAACGACACTGCCGGCGTGCTCCGGCGGGTTCAGGCCGGTGAGCGGGTGACCATCACAGTGAACGGCAGGCCGGTGGCCGAGCTGGTGCCCGTGCAGCGGACCCGGCGGTCCCCGATCCGACGGGACGAGCTGGTGGCCCGGCTGCGCCAGGGGCAGGCCGACGCGGGTCTCCGCGCGGACCTCGCCCGGCTGGCCGGCGACACCACTGATGATCTCGGCCCGATCCGATGACGGGCCTGCTGGACACGAGTGTGTTCATCGCGGCGGAGAGCGGGCGACCGCTGGACGAGTCGCGGATCCCGGAAGACAACGTCATCTCGGTCATCACCTACGCGGAGCTGGAGGCAGGTGTCCTCGCAGCAGGCGATGTCGACACCAGGGCGCGTCGTCTGGGCACCTTCAACCGAGCGGCCGACATCGAGCTGATCGGCATCGACGAGTCGACCGCCCTGATGTGGGCGCGCATGCGGGTGCACCTCGCAGAGACGGGCCGGCGACTGAACGTGAACGACCTGTGGATCGCGGCGAGCGCGGCGGCGCGTGGGCTCCCCGTCGTCACCCAGGACGACGACTTCGGTCCCGTCGAGGGCATCGGGGGCCTCGAGGTCATCCACGTCTGAGCGGCTTGACCCTCGACCATGTCGAGACACGAGGGTCGGTGCCATGGAGAGCTCGCACGGGGGGACGGCCGGCGGTGGGTGCTGACTACGGCATCGGGCGGATGTCCCGGGAGAGCGGGCTGACGGTCAGCGCGCTGCGGTTCTACGACGGCGCCGGGGTGCTCAGCCCGGCGCACGTCGACCCCCGCACGGGGTACCGCTTCTACGCAGCCGACCAGCTCGTCGTCGCCCGGCTCGTCGCGACCCTGCGCCGGGTCGGGATGCCGCTCGCCGGCATCCGCGAGGTGCTGGCCGTGCGCCACGACGCCGCCGCCGTCGACGTGCTGCTGACGGCCCACCTGCGTCGCCTCGAGCAGGGGCTGGCGGACGCCCGCCGCGCGCTCTCCTCCGTCCCGTCCCTGCTCGCACCGGAGGAGCACCCCGTGTCCCCGACCACCGTCACCGTCCGTGGCCCCGCGTTCGTAGAGGCGCTGCGCGCCGTCCGGTTCGCCGTCGGCGCCGACCCCGAGCTGCCCGTGCTGGGCGGTGTCCTGCTGGACATCGAGCGCGAGGCCGTCACGCTCGTCGCGACCGACCGCTACCGCCTCGCGCTCTCGCCCGCCCCGGTCGTCGCGCTGGACGGCCCCCCGGCGGCCGTCGTCGTCCCGGCCGGGTTCGCCGACCGCATCCCCGGCACCGGGACGGTGTCGTTCACGATCGACGGCTCGACGATCACGGCCCGGGCCGGCGACGAGGTGTTCGACGCCGCGCTGATCCCGGATGCCTTCCCGGACTACCGCAGGCTGCTGCCGACCGACATGCCGCGGCGGGTCCTCGTGGACGACGCGCTCCGAACGGCGCTCGCGGCCGCGCCGACGCGGACGATGCGGCGGGAGTCCGACGGTGCGGAGTACGAGGTGGTCATGCTCGACCACGACACCGACGGCGGGATCACCGTCGACGCCGGGGACGAGGGCATCGGCGTCAACCGGGAGTTCCTGTTCGAGGCGCTGGAAGCGGGCGGCGAGGGCCAGCTCGTGCTCTCCCTGGACGGTCCGATCACCCCGCTGATGGTCTGGTCGGTCTCGGAGCGTTCGATCTCGATGCTGATGCCGGTGCGGCTGTGACGGCGGTGGACGGGGTCATGGAGCGGATCGGCGCCGTCCAGGAGCGGGCGGTCGCGGGCGACCGGGTGGGAGCGCGGGAGGCGTTCGCCGCGCTCTGGAACGAGGTGGCCGCGTCGGGGGACGCCCTGCACGTCGTGACGCTGGCGCACTTCGCGGCCGACGTGCAGGACGACCCGCGCGACGAGCTGGAGTGGGACCTGCGGGCGCTGCGTGCGGTCGAAGGGCTGAGCGACGAGCGCGTGCAGCGCCACCACGACGGGTTGCAGGTGCGCGGCTTCCTCCCGTCCCTGCACCTCAACGTCGCCGCCTGTCACGCGAAGCTGGGGGACCGCGCGGCGGCGCTGGAACACCTCGGTGCGGCCGAGGCGGCGCTGCCGGACCTGCCGCCCGGCGGCTACGGCGACATGATCCGCGGCGGCGTCGCCCGGCTGCGGGCGGAGCTGGACGCCGGCTGACCTGATTGCAGCAAAGCCACTTTCATGCAACCTGCTTGCGTCAAAGTGGCTTTGCTGCAACCTCGCGGGCGGGAACCGGGCGGTCCGTACGCTGGTGGGGTGCAGGCTCCCCGACTGGTCGCCACGGATGTGGACGGCACCTTGCTCGACCCCGACGAGCGCGTGTCGCCGCGGGCCGCCGCCGTGATCGGCAGGCTCGTCGAGGCGGGCGCCGGGTTCGTGCTCGTCACGGGGCGCCCGCCCCGGTGGATCCCGCCGGTCGTCGCCCAGCTGGGCGTCGGCCGGCTCGCGGTGTGCGCGAACGGCAGCGTGCTCTACGACGCCGTCACCGACGAGGTCGTGTGGGCGCGCACCCTCGACCCGGCCACGCTCGCTGATCTCGCCGAGGCGGCCGCGACAGCCCTGCCGGGCTGCGGGCTGGCCGTGGAGCGGGTGGGCAGCAGGGCGTTCGACGGCGCGGGCGCGCAGTTCGTGGCGGAGCCCGACTACCGGCACGCCTGGCCCGATGCCGACAACGACGTGGCGCCGCGCTCCGAGCTGCTGTCCCGGCCCGCGGTGAAGCTGCTGGTCCGCAGCCCCCGGCTGTCCAGCGATGCCATGGTCGCCGCGCTCGCCCCCGTCGTCGGCGACGCGGCCGACCTGACGTTCTCGCACCCGCGCGGGCTGGTGGAGATCTCCCCGCCCAGCGTCACGAAGGCCACCGGGCTCGCCGAGGTGGCCCAGCAGCACGGGGTGGAGGCCGCCGACGTGATCGCCTTCGGGGACATGCCCAACGACCTGGAGATGCTGCGCTGGGCCGGCCACGGCGTGGCGATGGGCAACGCCCACCCGGCGCTGCTCGAGGTGGCCGACGAGGTCACGGCGAGCAACGGCGAGGACGGCCTGGCGCTCGTGCTCGAACGCTGGTTCTGAGGTCCGGGAGCGGCGTGCCGGGGCACCGCACCCGGCTACGTCCCGTGACCGCGCGTAGCATCTGCGGCCGACACGCAACGCATGTACGGCTGCGGGCCGGTCCCGCACGCCGCCCCACCGACCGGCGCGGGCCGTGGCCCGCCACGCCGTACTGGAGGCCCTTCATCGTGGCCGAGCTCCTCGACCGCCCCGGCCCGCCCGCCGCGCCGATCTTCGAACCGGACGGCACCATCGAGGTTCCGCCCGCCACCGCCGAGCTGCGCGTCCTGAGCGCCGTGCAGCAGACGATCGGTACGCCGCCGGTGGTCCGGGTCGCGCGCGGGATGTCCCTGTTCGGCGAGCACGCCGCCGGCTGGCTGGTGTTCGGCGCCGTCGCCGCGCTCGTCGACCGCGGGCGCAGGCGCGAGTGGCTCACGGCGGCGGCGGGCGTCGCGGTGGCGCACGGCGCCTCCGTCGGCGTGAAGCGCGTGGTGCGCAGGCCCCGGCCCGAGGACCCGCGAGTGAAGGTGCTGGTGGGCACCCCGAGCCGGCTCAGCTTCCCCTCGGCGCACGCCACGTCCACCACGGCCGCCGCGGTCCTGTACGGCCGCCTCCTGCGCAAGCCGCTGGTGGCGGCGCTGGTGCCGCCGATGGCGCTGTCCCGCATGGTGCTGGGCGTGCACTACCCGAGCGACGTCGTCGCGGGGTCCCTGCTCGGGGCCGCCGTGGCCGCGCTCGCTCGCCGGGCCTCGCGGAAGGGGAACCGATGACCAGCACCGACGTGCCGACCGAGCGGCCCGTGCCGTCCCGCACCCCGGTGGGCGTCGCCCGCGGCGTGCTCAAGACGATGCGCCCGCGACAGTGGGTGAAGAACGTCCTGGTGCTCGCGGCGCCGTTCGTCGCGGGCGACATCCTGCGCGACGGGATCGCCCTCGACCTCGCGGTCGCGTTCGTGGCGTTCTCGCTCGCAGCGTCCGGCATCTACCTGGTCAACGACGCCAAGGACGTCGCGGCCGACCGGGCGCACCCGACGAAGCGCAACCGGCCGATCGCCGCGGGGATCGTCTCGCCGCGGCTGGCGATGGCGGTCGCGGTCGTCCTGCTGCTCGGCTCGCTCGCGCTGAGCCTCGTGGCCAGCGTCGAGCTGGTGGTCGTGCTGGCCGTGTACGTCGCGGTGCAGCTGTCCTACTGCTTCTGGCTCAAGCACCAGCCGGTGCTCGACATCTGCATCGTCGCGTCCGGCTTCCTGCTCCGCGCGATCGCGGGCGGCGCGGCCACCGACATCCCGCTGTCGCAGTGGTTCCTGCTGGTGGCGGGCTTCGGCTCGCTGTTCATGGTGGCGGGCAAGCGGTACGCGGAGATGATGCTCGCAGAGCGCACCGGCGCGAAGATCCGCAAGTCGCTGGAGAGCTACTCGGCGTCGTACCTGCGGTTCGTGTGGGCCCTGTCGGCCACCGTGCTGATCATGAACTACTGCCTGTGGGCGTTCGACATCGGCGCGGTGTCGCACAACACGGTGTGGTCGGTGATCTCGATCGTCCCGTTCGTGATCGCGGTGCTGCGCTACTCCGTGGACGTCGACTCGGGCAACGGCGGCGAGCCCGAGGAGATCGCGCTGGGCGACCGGGTGCTGCAGGTGCTGGCGCTGGTATGGGTGGCGACGCTGGCAGCCGCGGTTTACGTCTAGGATCTACGGAAGATCTGGGGAGCCATAGCGGCTCGGTCGTGGGCCGCACTGAAATTCGGCCCCGCGCTCATTGGTCTTCCCTCGCGCGATCCGCACTGTCCTCGGCCCTTGGCGGGCTCGTGGGCGATCGTAGGGGCCGGGGTGGCGACCGCGGGAACGAGCACCGCCGCTACCCTCGGCAGCCGTGAGCTTCGCGGGATACGACCTCGTCGTTGTCGGCTCGGGCTTCTTCGGTCTCACGGTGGCCGAACGGGCCGCCGCCGAGCTGGACAAGCGCGTTCTGGTGCTCGAGCGGCGCTCGCACATCGGCGGCAATGCGTACTCGGAGCCGGAGCCGGAGACCGGCATCGAGATCCACCGCTACGGCGCCCACCTGTTCCACACGTCGAACGAGCGGGTGTGGGAGTACGTCAACCGCTTCACGGAGTTCACGAACTACCAGCACCGCGTGTTCGCCCGCGTCGATGACCAGGTCTACGCGTTCCCGATGAACCTGGCGCTGATCAACCAGTTCTTCGGGAAGTCGCACACGCCCGACGAGGCGCGCGCGCTCATCGCCGAGCAGGCAGGCGAGATCGACACGAAGGACGCGAAGAACCTCGAGGAGAAGGCGATCTCGCTGGTCGGGCGCCCGCTCTACGAGGCGTTCGTGAAGGGCTACACCGCCAAGCAGTGGCAGACCGACCCGACGAAGCTCGACCCGTCGATCATCACGCGGCTGCCGGTGCGCTACACGTTCAACAACCGGTACTTCAACGACACGTTCGAGGGTCTGCCGGTCGACGGGTACACCGCGTGGCTGGAGAAGATGGCCGACCACCCGAACATCGAGGTGCGGCTCGACACCGACTACTTCGCGGTGCGCGACCAGATCCCGGCGGGCACGCCCACCGTCTACACCGGGCCGCTGGACCGCTACTTCGACTACTCCGAGGGCGAGCTCGGCTGGCGCACGCTGGATTTCGAGCAGGAGGTCCTGCACGACACTGGCGACTTCCAGGGCACGTCGGTGATGAACTACAACGACGAGGACGTGCCGTTCACCCGGATCCACGAGTTCCGGCACTTCCACCCCGAGCGCGACTACCCGGCCGACAAGACCGTGATCGTGCGGGAGTACTCGCGGTTCGCCGAGTCCGGCGACGAGCCGTACTACCCGATCAACACGCCGGAGGACCGGGTCAAGCTGCAGCGCTACCGCGACCTCGCGCGCAAGGAGACGGCCAACTCCAACGTGCTGTTCGGCGGGCGCCTGGGCACCTACAAGTACCTCGACATGCACATGGCGATCGGTTCGGCGCTGACGATGTTCGACAACCGCGTCGCGCCCTACTTCGCCGACGGCCGGGCGCTGTCGGGCACCGAGTCCGAGGACTGACCCGCCCGGCGCCGCGGCACCCAGCGGGCCATCCCGCCCGCCCCCACCGCGGAGAGCCCGCCCATCACCAGCGCGGCCGCGCCAAGCGTGGCCGCGCCGCTCACCGCCCCGATCAGCAGCGGTCCGCCAAGCATGCCGAGGTCGTGGCACAGCCGCCACGCCCCCAGGAACTCGGCGCGCGCGTCGTCGGGGGCCGCGTCGGTGCCGATCGTCATGATCAGGCCGTTGCCGAGCCCGTTCGCCACACCCATCAGGGCGGAGACGGCCCCGAGCGCGACGACGCCGCCCGCCAGCGGCAGCACCAGGTGCGCCGCGGTGAACCCCACCAGCGAGGCGGCGGCGAGCGAGCGGCGCCCACGCAGGTCCATCCACCGGCCGGCCGGGTAGGACAGCGCGACGTCGAGCGCGGCGCCCAGACCGAAGAGCAGGCTGGTGGTGACGGGGTCCAGGCCGATGTGCTCGGCCCAGAGCGGCAGGACGGCGGTGCGCGAGGCCCTGGCCGCCCCCATCAGCATGGTGGCGGCACCGAGCGTGCCGAGCACCTTCCGGTGCGCGGCGACGCAGGCGCGCAGGGACCGCGCCTGCGGGGCGCCGGGCGCGCGGGCCGTGACATCGGGCATGGCGGCCATCAGCGCACCGGCGACCAGCACGGCCACGAGCTGCACCACGAAGCCGCCCCGCGGCCCGACCAGGGACACCACGCCCGCCCCGAGGAACGGCCCGATCAGGAACCCGAGCCGGGACAGGCTCGCCATCGCCGACAGCGCCCTGGCCCGCATCCCGGGCGGCACGGCGTCGACGACGTAGGACTGCCGGGCGAGACCCCACACCGCGCTGGCGACGCCGAACAACGCCACGCCCACCCCGAGGACGACGGGCGACCACGAGAACAGGCTGAGCGCGACGCCCACGGCCCCGACCGCGCTGCCCAGCAGCACGGCGCGCCGCTCGCCGATGCGCGCGACGACCTGCCCGGCGGGGAGGTCACCGAGCACCTGGCCCAACCCGAGCAGAGCGACGATCAGCCCGGCGACCCAGATCGACGCGCCGAGCTCGCGGGCCTGCAACGCCACCACCGGGGCCGACGCGCCCTGCCCGACGCCGAAGACCGCGGCCGGCAGGAACACCGGGACGACGAGCCGCCGCAGCGGCCGCGGCCCGCCCGGCGAGGGCGGCGGCGCGGACGGCATGCCCAGCAGTAGACCACGCGGTCGCCGTCGCCCCCGGACATCCGCGGGCCGTCACCCGGATGCCACCACGGCAGACGCGGTGCGTCCGAGCATGCACGGGCCCGCCCAACGGGTGAACCCGCCGCCGTCGCTACCCTCGGAGTCCGTGTGCGCACGGAAGCGCCGCCGATCCGGCCCGAGCCCTCGACCACAGAGGAAACCTCCCTCGATGACGATCTCCGAGACGCCGACCCGCCCGTCGCCGTCGCCGTGCCCCGGCGCCTCGCAGCACCCCGCGGCGGGCAACCTGCTCCAGCGGGTGATCCTGCCGCGCTCCGGCGACCCGATGAGCGTCCGCTCGCTCTACATGGACGAGGGCACCGGGATCCGGCTGAACACCGTGCCCGCCCCGATCGGTGCCCCGCCGGCACCGTCGGTCAGCCTCACCGGCTCGGCCGTCAGCTCGCGGCGGCTGCGCGCCACCTCACGCACGTCCGCGGTGCTGCCCGAGCAGAGCGAGGTGTCGTTCGGTGCCTACTTCAATGCCTTCGCCGCGGGCTACTGGCGGCACTGGAGCCGGCTCACCGAGGTGCACCTGCGCCTGACCTTGGAGGGTTCCGGCCGCGTCGACGTCTACCGCACCAAGGCCGACGGCTCGCCGATCTTCGTGCGAGGCGTCGTGCTCGCCGCGCCAGGCCGGCAGGACCTGGACCTCGACCTGGACCTTCGCCCGTTCGAGGACGGGGGCTGGTACTGGTTCGACCTCACCACCGACTCCGACGAGCTGACGCTGCACTCCGGCGGCTGGTACGCCGCGGAGGAGCCCAGAGGCCGCGCCGCGGTGACCATCGGGACGCCCACGTTCAACCGGCCCGCCGACTGCGTCGCCACCCTCACCGCGATCGGCGAGGACCCGCTGGTCCTCGAGGCCGTCACCGCGGTGATCGTGCCGGACCAGGGCACGAAGAAGGTGCGCGACGAGCCCGGTTTCGAGCAGGCCGCCGCCGTGCTCGGCGACAAGCTGCGCATCGTCGACCAGCCGAACCTCGGCGGTTCCGGCGGCTACGCCCGCATCATGTACGAGGCGCTCGAGCACACCGACTGCGAGCAGATCCTCTACATGGACGACGACATCCTGCTGGAGCCCGACTCGGTGCTGCGGGCCGTCGCGTTCTCCCGCTACTCGCGAGAGTCGATGCTGGTCGGCGGGCAGATGCTGTCGCTGCAGGCGCGTTCGCAGCTGTCGACCATGGGCGAGGTCGTCGACCGCAACGCGTTCCTGTGGCGCAACGCCCCTGGCACCGAGCCGCACCACGACCTCGCCGACCGCTCGCTGCGCCAGACGCCGTGGCTGCACCGGCGCACCGACGTCGACTACAACGCCTGGTGGATGTGCCTGATCCCGCGCTCCGTCGCCGAGGACCTCGGGCTGCCGCTGCCGCTGTTCATCAAGTGGGACGACGCCGAGTACGGCCTGCGCGCCCGCGCGAAGGGCTACCGGACGGCCACCGTGCCGGGCATCGCGATCTGGCACATGTCGTTCCTGGAGAAGGACGACACGAGCGACTGGCAGGCGTACTTCCACTACCGCAACCGGTTCGTCGCCGCCGCTCTGCACGGGCCGGACAACCCGCGTGCGCTGCTGCTCGACACGCTGAAGCGCACGTTGCGGCACCTGCTGCTCATGGAGTACTCGGCGGTGGCGCTGCAGGAGATGGCGCTGCGCGACTTCCTCGCAGGCCCGGAGCGGCTGTTCCCCACGCTGCCCACGGTGCTCGGGGACATCCGGGCGAAGCGCGCCGAGTACGACGACGGGCGGCCGCTCGACTCGGCCACCCAGGTGCCGCTGTCCGACCTCGACGCCCTCGCGGCGCAGGTGTTCCCGGAGCCGCCGATCGGCAAGGTGGCGATCGCCAAGGGCCTCGCCCGCAGCGTCGTGCACAACCTGCGCGCGCCCGACCCGGCGCACCAGGTCGTGCCGCAGCGCAACGTCCCGTCGCGGCAGGCGCTGTGGTTCGTGCTCTCGCGGCTGGACTCCGCCACGGTCTCCACGCCCGACGGGCGCGGCGTCACGTTCCGGCGGCGCGACCCCGAGATGTTCCGGTCGATGCTGAAGCGGGCGATCGCGCAGCACCGGGACGTCGTCAAGGCCTGGCCGGAGCTGCGACGCCGCTACCGGGCCGCGCAGGCGGAGCTCACCAGCCGCGAGGCGTGGAAGCGCGAGGTCTTCGACCGCTCCTGACCCCGGGCGCGGCGGGGCCGAGTACCCGCTGCCGCCCGGGTTGCAGCAAAGCCACTTTCACGCAGTCACGTTGCATGAAAGTGGCTTTGCTGCAACGAGGTGGACGCGGCCGCCGGGCTACTTCCCGTCGGTCACGTCCGGCCGCTCGTCCACCCCGTACAGCCGCGCCCAGTTCGCCCGGCTCGTGAGCCTGCCCATCTCCGCGCGGTAGCGCTGCGCCACCGCGGGGCCCTCGGTGACGAACCGGCGGAACGTCCGCACCCCGCGCTTGGCCAGCTCCACCGCCCGCTCGCGGTCGCGGGTGCGCACCCGGTAGCCCTGCTCGGACATGTCGGCGACGATGGCGCGCTCGAAGGTGGACACGTGCCACCAGTGCGCGTCACCGGCCGGGATGAAGCCGGAGCGGTGCACCGACCGGCCGGCGGCGTGGTAGACGGCCCGCTTGAGCCAGGTCAGGCGCTCGTTTCCGGGCGGGTTCGCGGCGCGGACGACCTGCGCCTCCCGGAAGTCCCCGATGGCGGTGGGCAGCTCCGACATCGGGTGGACGACGGTCTCGGGGTACGCGGCCCGGATCCGCCGGATCTCCGCGGCCGCGGCCGCCGAACCGTCCTGCAGCACCTCCGGGCCGTCGAGGAAGTCCTCCACGGCCTGCAGGAGCGTGGCCGACAGCCCGTAGTGCATCGCGACGAGGTACTGCGACAGCAGCTGCCCGAGCCTGCGGGTGATCCGCTTGACCGAGAAGTCGGTGTGCAGCGCCGCCGTGATGAGGCCGTTGCGCATGTTGAAGTATCGGTGCCACTCGTCCCAGTCCTTCCACCCGAAGTCGGCGTGCCAGACGCCGGCGCCGGGCAGGGCGACCGTCGGGAAGCCGTGCGCCCGCGCCCGGTACCCGAACTCGATGTCGTCCCACTGGAAGAACAGCGGCAGCGGGTAGCCGATCGCGCGCACGATCGCCGCCGGGATCAGGCACGACCACCAGCCGTTGTACTCGGTGTCGACCCGCCGCTCCTGGTTGATCGGGAGCTGCCGCTCGTCGGTGCCGAGCAGGTACGCCTCGCGCAGCGCGCCGGGCATCGGCATGCCGACCTGCAGCAGTTCGGGGTCGGCGTACTCGGCCGAGATGTGCAGGTGCCCGGGGTGCAGCAGGTTGAGCATCTGCCCGCCGACGATCGTCGGGTGCGAGGTGCAGGCCGCGAACCCGGTGAGCCGGATGAGGATCTCCGGCTCGAGCAGCACGTCGTCGTCCATCAGCAGGACGTCGGACTGCTCCTCCGGCTCGGCCGCGGTGGCCTCGAAGAGCCCGCGGGTGAACCCGCCCGCCCCGCCGAGGTTCGGCTGGCGCAGGTACCGCAGCCGCTCACCCAGCTCGCCCGCCACCTCGGCGAACCGGGGCCGGGACTCCAGCCGGTCACTGCCCTGGTCGACGACGTAGACGGTGCCGACGTGCCCGAGCGCCACCGGATCGGCCGCCATCGCCTGGAGGGTGTTGAGACAGTCGTCGACGCGGTTGTAGCTGCAGATCACCACGTCGGTGCGGGGCACGGGCCTGCTGGTGGCGACGGTCCACCGGACGTCGGCGACGGTCAGCTCGCCGGTCTCGGTGGTGATCTCCAGCCACATGCCGCCGCCGTCGACGAACCGGTCGATCGGGGCGACCAGCCGGATCGCGGCGGCGTCGGCGTCGCGCACGTCCTGCGCGTCGACGATGCGCCACACCTTGTTGGTGTCGGAGGCCATCAGGCGCACCCGACCTGTGCCGGAGAGGACGGCGTGCACCTCGACCTGGGGCACGGGGGTCCACCGCTGCCAGTAGGTGGCGTGGAACCGCCCGAAGTAGGTGTTGGTGTGGACGCGCGAGTTCGCCGCGAGGGTCACCCGCGTCCGCTCCCGCTCGGCGGCGCCCTTCTCCACGACCGAGTAGAGGTCCTCGGGGACCAGCGCCGACGGCCCGAAGAACAGCCCTCGCTGGGCGACGAGCCGGGCCGGTCCGCCGCCGTCGCGCGGCTCCGCCGCCGGGCGCTCAGTCGCGACGGGTGCGTCACCCGGCGTCGTGTCCGTGCTGTCCGCTGAGCGAAGCATGCGGGGTTGCCGTCCTCCGGTCGGGTATGGGTACGTCGGTGCCATTGTGCTGGCAACCGTGCGGGTGAAGAACCCGGGGTGCGGACAGCGGGCGGTCCGTCAGCCGACCCGGTCCAGCCCCGGCACCCTGGCGTGGCCGTCGCGGTGCCAGCCGGCCACCGTCCGTTCGGTGACCATCGGCTCGGGACGGGCGAGCGGCTCCAGGGGCACCCAGCGGTACACCTGGGCGGCGTCGCGCATCGGGTCGCCCTGCAGGTAGGTGGCCATCCGCTCCTCCCGCACGAGCAGCCGCGGCGCGGCGAACGGACCGGCGAACCCGGGCGAGTAGGTGATCCCGGCGGCCGGGTCGCCCTCCGGTGGGCCGACCCGCCACTGCGCGAGGCTCGCGGTGCCCAGCGGCAACGGCTCCGGGGTGAGGCACGGGAGCAGGAACGCGACGGGCCAGTCGAGGATCGCGGCGCTCCCGGGCGGCAGGACCTCGGTCATCGCAGTCAGGCGCGGCACCCTGGGCAGCGATGCCACGGCGGGCGACCGCGAGCCCGCGGTGGACGCGTCGACGACCAGCCGCACCGTCTCGGCCTCGGCGGGCGCCATCAGGCGGGTGTCCCGCGGCTCGAGCGCGGCGGGGGTGACGCGGGTGCGTGCGACGACCTCGTCGTCCGCACCGAACTCGACGTACATCGCGTCACCGGGGCGGGTCTCACCCGACGTCGTGACGACCACCGGGAGCGCCCCGGAGCGCTGCTGCGGGTCGAGGCGGAACCACGCGGTGCTCATCCGGCCCGCGATCGCGACGCCCGGCATCGTCCGGCCGCCGACGTCGACGGGCAGCGTGCGGGCGGTCGGCGGGCCCGAGGCGACGGGCAGCATCCCGGCCGCCGGATCGGTCTCGACCGACAGCAGCCGCTGCAGCCCGCACGGCTCGCCCGCCAGCATGGCCGCGGCGTCGGAGGCGAGCGTGTAGCTGTCGCGGTGGGTGAGGGCGACCCGCGTCAGGCTGAGCACCTGCAGCGCGAGCACCGCCACGAGCACGACGGCCACCAGCGGGGTGGGCGCGGGCACCCGGCGGGGCGCCGCGACGGCGGTGGCGCCTCCCGCACGCTGCCAGGCCGAGCGCGCGATCAGCCCGAACACGAGCAGCGCGCCCGCCACCAGCGCGATCGTCGCCACCGGCACGTCCGCGAGCTGCGGCGGCTTCGTGCTGAAACTCGGTGTGAACCAGTGGGACGCGTAGGGCCAGGCGTTGTAGCCGGCGAGGACGAGCGGGCCCACCACGGTGAGCGCGCCGAGGCCGGCCACGAGCGCCCGCGGGCGCCCGCGCAGCGGCGCGGCGGACCACGCGACCATGCCGAGCACCAGAACGGCCGCGCCGAGGCCCGCCAGGTCGCCGAAGTGCTGCGTCCACTTGGTCGGGCTGAAGGTCAGCGTCGCGAGCGCGAGGACGAGCGTGAGCACCAGCCTGCGGGCGGGCCCCGTGGCGATGCCGGTGCGGCCCCGGCCCAGCGTCCACAGCACCCCGACCGCGGCGAGCAGTGTGAACAGCACGGCGGCCCGGCGGCCGATCGCGCCCTGGAACGACTCCGCCTCCAGCAGCGTGGCGTACCGCGCGTACTCCTGGTACCACTCGAGCCCACCGCCGATCAGCGCGCGCACCCGGGTGCCCTCCAGCATCCCGGCGAGGCTCTGGTCGCTCACCATGAGCAGCACCGCCGACGCCGGGGCGGCGAGGAGCACGGCCGCCAGCGGCAGCCCGTGCCTGGAGCGCAACAAGCGCAGCAGGGGCAGCGCGGCGGCGAGGAACGGGGTGAAGGCCAGCAGCCCGGCGGGCGTCAACGCCGTGGTCACGCCGGCCAGCACGAGCCCGACGGCCAGCGGCAGCAGTCTCCGGGTGGCCACGGCGCGCTCGACGGCGAGGAACACCCCGAGCGCACCGACCGCCACCCACGGCTCGGGGCGCAGCCCGAGGTTGAACGGGATCCACCAGGTCGCGAACGCGAGGGCCGTCAGCCAGGGGGCCGAGCGGCGCGCCGCGAACCTGCCCAGGCGCGGCAGCACGAGCCGCGACAGCAGCCACCAGCAGAGCAGCCCGAGCAGCGTGGACGGCAGCCGCATCCACACCGTCGACGGGGAGATCAGCGACCAGGCGTAGGAGACGTCGTAGAACCAGCTGAACGGCGCCTCGGGCGCGTTCAGCCAGCGGTAGACGTTGCCGATGAACCCGCTGCTGCCCCGGTTGCGCACGATCCCGGCGATGTAGCCGTCGTCGACGGTGATCGCGCCGACGATCCACCACAGGACGAGCAGCGCGGTGACGGCGAGGTCCACGGGCCGGGGCAGCCACCAGCGCCGCGGCAGCAGCCGGACGGGCCCGCGCACGGCCCGGTCCACCCGGGCCAACGCCAGGAGCATCGCCAGCAGCCCGAGCAGGCAGAGCCCGCCGATCACGGCCTTGAGCGGGGAGATCGTCGTCTGGAAGCGGGTGTCGGCGGTGAGGCCCAGCGCGACGCCGGACGGCGCCTCCGTGAACGCACCCGCCACGTCGGGGCGTACGTCACCGTCGCGGACGAGCACCGGCTCGCCGTCCACCAGCACGGCGGTGCGCCCGGGGTCGGAGACGACCGACAGCGCGCACGCGCCGCGCGGCAGGGGCACCACTCCGAGTTCCACGCCCGCGCTCGCGACGCGCACCTCGCCGCCCGTCGCGGTCAGGCGCAGCCCGTAGAGCCGCTCGGCCGCCGGGTCGGGCCGCAACGGGACGGTGGACAGCAGGACCCGGTCGTCCGGGCCACCACCACGTGCCGTCGCGCAGTCAGTCTCCACGGTCAGCTCGACCGGCTGGTAGGGCATCAGCGGGATCGCGGCAGGGCCGTCGGCCGCCGTCCAGGAGTAGGTGACGTGCGGCTGCTGGACCGGGGCGAAGGGGAACGCCACCGCGGCGAGCGCGGCGATCAGCCCGAACAGGAACGCGGCCCGTCGCGCCCGCTGCGTGGGCGTGGACGCGGGTGGGTGATCCGTGCCGCCGGGACCCGGTTCCTGCGGGCTGTCCGGCTCGGGCGGCGTCACCGACCGTGCGGGCGAGAGCACCGGGGCAGACTAGAGCGTGTCCCGTGGATCATGCGGGTCGGCTGCGGTAGATCTCTTCTGTGCTTGATCGCCACGACTTGACCGACGCGGAGTGGGCACGGCTGGAGCCGTTGCTGCCCGACCGGACACCGCGA
>NZ_JAHKRK010000087.1 GCF_019396355.1 Pseudonocardia nigra | reverse complement strand
CGCGAGCGCGTCGGTGAGGCCGGGCGGGCCGCCGGGGTGCACGGCCGCGGCGGGGGCGAGCTCGCCCCCGCCGAAGGCCCGGTCGACCAGGGTGCCCTCGACGATGCCGAGCTGGTCGGGGCCGGGCACGCCGAGCGTGACGCCGACCTTGCGCCCGGCCGGGGCGGCGGCGAGCAGGGCGGCGGCCGCGGCGTCGTCGGCGCCCGCCACGGCGACCGGCCCCAGCAGCACCTGCGCCTTGGCGGCGGCGTAGGCGGCCATCGAGCCGTGCCAGTCGAGGTGGTCGTCGGCCACGTTGAGCACGCAGCCCGCGGCCGGGCGGACCGACGGCGACCAGTGCAGCTGGAAGCTCGACAGCTCCACGGCCAGCACCTCGTGCCCGGCCCGCACCGCGTCGACGACCGGGTAGCCGATGTTGCCGCCGGCCACGGCGTCCCGACCGGCGGCGCGCAGGATCGCGGCGAGCATGCCCACGGTGGTGGTCTTGCCGTTGGTGCCGGTGACGGCGAGCCAGACCGGCGGGTTCGGCCGGGCCTGCCCGAGCCACCACGCCAGCTCCGGCTCCCCCACCAGCGGCACGCCCGCGGCGGCGGCCGCCGCGACCAGCGGGTGGTCGGGACGGCGGCCGGGACTCGTGACGACGAGCGCCGTGCCCGGCGGGATCGCGTCCGGGTCCCCGCCCGGCTCGGCGCCCGGCGGCAGGTCGGCGAGACGAGTGGGGACGGCGTCGGTGACGGTGACGCGCGCGCCCACGTCGACGAGCGCCGCGGCGGCGGCGAGGCCGGACACCCCGGCCCCGGCGACGAGCACGCGAGCGCCGGACAGGTCGGCTGGCTTCATCGTGCGGTTCGCACTCCCGTGGTGAATGGATGGCGTGGTGAATGGATGGCGGTCCGTGCACATCTCGAACGCACCGTGCACATGCCCGGAGGTGTGCACGGTCAGGGCAGGTCGAACTCCCCCGCGCGCACCCCGGCCAGGAACGCGGTCCACTCGTCCGGTGTGAACTGCAGGACGGGGCCGCGGCCGTGCTGCTTGCTGTCGCGGACGCCCACGCCGTCGCGCACGAACGCGACCTCGACACAATCACCGTTGTTGCCACCGGAGAAGCTGCTCTTGACCCAGGTGGCGCCGGTGAAATCCGGATCTGTGGAGGGCATCGGACGGTCCTTACGTGAGCTGGCGAGCCAACTCCCGGAGCCTACTGCGCGTCTCCGCCGGGCCGAGCGCCGCAGCCTGCAAGGCCCCCCACTCCGCCTCGTAGACCCGCACGGCGGGCGCGTCGTCGATATAGCGGGCGTCGTCCAAATCTTCGCAGTACGCAAACGTGAACGGTTGCTCAGCCCGGGCCGCCGGGATGCGTAGCAGGGTGAATCGCTGCGCGAACGCGGCGGTGGCGATCTCACCGTCGAACGGCCACATCTGGATCTGCACCCGCGGCCGCGCCGCCAGCTCCGCCATGTGCCGCAGCTGCTCCGACATCACCTTCGGCCCGCCGACCATCCTTCGGATGCACGATTCGGACAGCACGCAGCTCAAAGTCGGGGCGTCGGAACGAGCGAGAACCTCCTGCCGCTCCAGCCGCGAGCGCACGGCCGCGTCGACGTCGACCGGCCCTTCGAACGGAGACGCTGCCGCGTACAGCACCCGCATGTAGGCCTCGGTCTGGAGCAACCCGGGTACGACCTCGGTCTGGACGATCCTGATGTCCTCGGCGTCGCGCTCCAGGTCGACGTACGATCGGAACCACTCGGGGAAGGTGGCCCTGTCACCGCTCCATCGCCCGCGCCTGCGGTTGTCCCGCGACAGCTCGACCATCCACGCGACCTGTTCGGCGTCGGCGCGGTAGAACTCCAGCAGGAGCTTGAGGTCGCCGACGGTCACCGCGCTCTGCCCCAGCTCCAACCGACTGATCTTCGCGGGAGCGGAGCCGAGTTCATGCGCCGCTTCCGCTGGAGTGCGGCCCGCGGCCTCGCGCAACCGCCGCAGCTCGTTGCCGAGCTGCAGCTTCCGCACCGTCGGAGTCGCCACGCCGCCTCCCAATTTGAAATTCCATGCTGGAGTGCTACCGTGCTTACTGTAGCGCTCCCGAGGGGAAGGCTCGTCATGACGATCGAGGCCGTCGCGGTTCTGATCGGGTTCGGGCTGGTCGGGCTGTGGCTCGTCGCGCTCACCGCGAGCCAGCTCCGGGCGCGTCGGCAGGCGGGCGAGCCGGTGTACCGGCGCCTCCCGGACGGCCGCATCCGCTTCGAGTGGTCCGTCGGCACCGGGTATCACTCAGCGCGCCGGGCCGCGGACCGGCGGGACCGTTAACCCCCGCAGCGTTTGCGCGAGCGGCACTTTCGCTCATACCTATCGCTCGAACGGGCCGTTCGCGCAGTCGCTACGCGCCGCCGCCGGCGGATGCCGTCAGCCACTCCTGGTAGAACAGGCCCAGTCCCAGCGCCGCGCACATCGCCGCGAGCAGCCAGAACCGGATGATCACGGTGGTCTCGGCCCAGCCGGCCAGCTCGAAGTGGTGGTGGAACGGCGCCATCCGGAACACCCGCCGCCGGGTCGTGCGGAACACCGCGATCTGCACGGCCACCGACAGCGCCTCCACCACGAACACGCCGCCGATCACCACCAGCAGCAGCTCGGTGCGCGTCACGATCGACAGGCCGGCGAGGAGCCCGCCCAGTGCGAGCGAGCCGGTGTCGCCCATGAAGATCCGGGCCGGGGCGGCGTTCCACCACAGGAAGCCGATGCAGCCGCCCATCGCCGCCGCGGCGACGAGCGCGACGTCGAGCGGGTCGCGCACCTGGTAGCAGCCCGCGGCGCTCACCAGCGCGCAGTTGTTGCGGAACTGCCAGAACCCGATGATCGTGTAGGTGGCCAGCACCATCGCGGCCGTGCCCGCGGCCAGGCCGTCGAGCCCGTCGGTGAGGTTCACCGCGTTCGACCAGGCCGCGACGACGAGGTTCGCGAGCAGGACGAACCCGATCGCGCCGAACGACAGCACGGTGATGTCGCGGACGAACGACAGGCTGTCGGACGCGGGCGCGAGCCCGTCGGCGTTGGCGAAGCGGAGCGCCAGGATGCCGAAGATCGAGGCCGTCAGCACCTGGCCGACGATCTTCGAGGTCTTGTTCAGGCCCAGGTTGCGGGCGCGGCGGATCTTGATGAAGTCGTCGAGGAAGCCGACGACCCCCAGCGCCGTGGTGAGGAACAGCACCAGCAGCGCCGACGCCGTGATCGGCTCGCCGGTGAGCGTGTGCGACACGAGGTAGCCCATCCAGATCGCGACGATGATCGCCGCGCCGCCCATCGTCGGCGTGCCGCGCTTGGCCTGGTGACTCGACGGACCCTCGGCCCGGATCTCCTGGCCGAAACCCCGCCGGGCGAAGAACCGGATCAGGTACGGCGTGAGCATGATCGAGACCGCGAGGGCGACCCCCGCGGCGATGAAGACGCCTCTCACGGCGACACCAGCCCCGTCTCCCGCAGCAGCTGCGCTGCCACCCGTTCCAGCCCCGCGGCGCGGGACGCCTTCACCAGCACCACGTCACCCGGCGCGAGCTCCGCGCGCAGCAGGGCGACCGCCTCCGCCACGTCGCCGACGCACCGCGCACCCGGGTAGTCCTCGGTGGCCACCGCCACCAGCTCGTCGACGCCGAGCGCCGCCGCGAGCTCGGCGACCGCGGCGTGCGCCGCGACGCTGGTCTCGCCCAGTTCGGCGATCCGGCCCAGCACCGCCCACGTGCGGCGGCCCTCCCCCACCGCGGCGAGCGCGGTGAGCGCGGCGCGCATCGACTCGGGATT
Source organism: Pseudonocardia nigra (assembly GCF_019396355.1). Lineage (GTDB taxonomy): Bacteria > Actinomycetota > Actinomycetes > Mycobacteriales > Pseudonocardiaceae > Pseudonocardia > Pseudonocardia nigra. Next base: position 24,028 of record NZ_JAHKRK010000087.1, on the reverse strand, counting down.
GGCGTTGTACGCGTCGTTGATCACGGTGACGCCGTCGGCGCGGTCGGTCACCTCCATCCGCCACTGCGACGCGGGCACGGCCGCCCCGAGCGCCGCGGCGACGCCGTCCGGCGTGCCACCCAGCTCGAGCGCCACTGTGGCGGCGGCGAGCGCGTTGCCGACGTGGTGCTCGCCCACGAGCGGCAGGGCGACGCGCGCGCGGCCCGCCGCCGCGACGAGCGTGAAGCGGGCGCGCCCGGCCTCCAGCCCGACGTCCTCGGCCCGGACATCGGCGTCGGACGCGCGCCCGAACCACACCACGCGGGCGGCCGTGCGGACGGCCATCGCCGCGACGGCCGGGTCGTCGGCGTTCAGGACGGCCACGCCGTCCTCCGGGAGGGCCTCGACCAGCTCACCCTTCGCCTGCGCGATCGCCGCGGGCGAGCCGAACTCGCCGAGGTGGGCGCTGCCCACGTTGAGCACCACCCCGATCCGGGGCGGCACGGCAGCGGCGAGCCCGGCGATGTGCCCCGGGCCGCGGGCGGAGAACTCCAGCACCAGATGGCGCGTGGCGGCGTCGGCGTGCAGGGCCGTCCACGGCAGGCCCAGCTCGTTGTTGAACGACCCGGGCGGGGCGACGGTCGGGCCGAGCGGCGCGAGGACGGCGGCGAGCAGGTCCTTCGTCGACGTCTTGCCCGAGCTGCCGGTGACCCCGACGACGGTGGTGCCCGGCAGCGCGCGCACGGCGTGCCCGGCCAGCCGGGCCAGCGCGGCGAGCACGGCAGCGCCCGAGCCGTCCCGGTCGTGGGCGTCGAGGTAGGTGCCCGTCCAGCGGGCCACCGGCGGGGCGATGACGGCGGGGCCGTCCACCTCGCGGCCCGCGAGCACGCCCGCCGCACCGGCGGCGACCGCCGACGCGGCGAAGTCGTGGCCGTCCACGCGCTCGCCGGGCAGCGCCACGAACAGACCGCCGGGGGCGATCGCGCGCGTGTCGAACTCGACGGCGGTGACCCGCTCCTCGCCCGACGCCCGGTGCAGCCTGCCCCCGGTCACAGCGGCGACGTCCGCCAGCCGCATCTCGATCATGCTCTCGTCCCGGTCATCGGTGATATCCGATCATCTGTGCGGCGGCGGGCCCGGTGGGGGGCGCCTGGTTCACGAGCGCCTGGTTCACGAGCGCGGCGACCCCGTCGCGGCCGCGATCGCCGCGGACAGCTCGGCCGCGTCGTCGAAGGGGTGCTTGACGCCGGCGATCTCCTGCCCGGTCTCGTGGCCCTTGCCGGCCACGACGACGGCGTCCCCCGGCTTCGCGTACGCCACGGCCGCCGCGATCGCCGCGCGCCGGTCGCCGATCTCCAGCAGGTCACCCCGGCCCGGCTCGGCCTCCGCGCCCGCCCGCATGGCCGCGCGGATCAGGGACGGGTCCTCGGTGCGGGGGTTGTCGTCGGTGATCACCAGCAGGTCCGAACGCGCCGCGGCGGCCGCCCCCATCAGCGGGCGCTTGCCCCGGTCGCGGTCGCCGCCGCAGCCGAGCACGACGATCAGCCTGCCCTGCACCTGTGCGCGCAGCGTGTCCAGCAGCGCCGCGACGGCGGCGGGCTTGTGGGCGTAGTCGACGACCGCCAGGTACGGCTGGCCCGCCTCGACGCGCTGCATCCGGCCCGGCACGGCCAGGTGCGCGAACCCTTCCGCGGCCACCGCGGCGGGCACGCCGACCGCGTCCAGGCAGGCCAGCGCGACCAGCGCGTTGGCGACGTTGAACGCCCCCGGCAGCAGCAGGCGCACCGGCACCTCGGCCCCGTCCGGGGCGAGCGCGGTGAAGGTCTGGGTGCCGTCGACGTCCGTGGCGGCGTCCACGGCGCGCCAGTCGGCGTCGCCGGTCGTCGAGACCGTGACCGCGCCCGGGGTGCGCGCGGCGAGCCTGCGGCCCCACTCGTCGTCGACGCAGACGACCGCGTGCTCCGCCCGGCCGTCGAACAGCGCCGCCTTGGCCGCGAAGTAGTCCTCCATGTCGCGGTGGAAGTCGAGGTGGTCCTGGGACAGGTTCGTGAACGCGGCGACAGCGAAGCGGGTGCCCGCCACGCGGCCGAGCGCGAGCGCGTGGCTCGACACCTCCATCGCCACATCGGTCACCGCGGCTTCGGCCATCACCCCGAACAGCGCCTGCAGGTCGGGCGCCTCGGGCGTGGTGAAGCCGGTGGGCAGCATCGCCCCGTCCAGCCGGGTGCCGACGGTGCCGATCAGCCCGGGCGTGCGACCCGCGGCCGCGAGCCCGGCCTCCAGCAGGTGCGCGACCGTGGTCTTGCCGCTGGTGCCGGTGACGCCGAGCACCGACAGCCGCGCCGTCGGGTCGCCGTAGACGAGCGCGGCAGCCGGGCCGAGGGCCTCGCGCGGCCGCGGGTGCACGAGCACCGGCACGTCCGCGAGAGCGGGACGGGTCGCCCCGTCGGGGTCGGTGAGCACCGCGACGGCGCCGGCGGCGAGCGCGGCGGCGGCGAAGTCGGCCCCGTGCGCGCGGGACCCCGGGAGCGCGGCGAACAGGTCGCCGGGGCGGACGTCCGCGGCGCGGAGCGTCACCCCGGTGACGGGGACGGCGGCGGAGGCCGGCCGGGGAGCAGCGACACCGACTGCGGCGGCGACGGCGTGCAGGTCCACCGGTCGCACCGACCGGGGCCGCGGCGGCGCCGGGGCCGGCGCTGCGGTGGCTGAACTGGCGGGCGACACGTCGCGGAAGGCTACCGGCGCACCCTGAGCGGCCCGCCCGCGCACCACCGCTTCACCGGCGACTCGGACGCCATCCGGCGCAGGGGCGATACCGGTGGGCGACCCGGCGCCGGAGGCGTCCCGAGGACCTGCCGGTGATCGCCCCGACACGGCCGGTGATCGACCCGGCGGCACCGGAACCGCCCGGACCGGCGGCCACGGCCGGCGAGAGCGCGGCAGAACCGACCGGCGCCCGCCACCCACCACCCGCCGCCCGGTGCTACGGCGCGACCAGGGTCTGCACGGGGGCGGGCTCGGGGCTGACCGGGAGCCGCTCACGCTGGGCGAGGTAGGTGGCGATGTCGTGGAACAGCGGCGCCGCGCTCGCCCCGCCCTCGGGCGCGTCCAGCATGATCGCGATCACGTACTGCGGGTCCTCGGCGGGGAGCATCCCGGCGAAGGTGATCCAGTACGTGTCGTCGGAGTAGCAGCCGCACTCCGGGTCGATCTGCTGTGCCGTGCCCGTCTTGCCGGCCACCTGGTAGCCCGGCACCGCGGCCTGCGGGCCCGTGCCGCTCTGGCCGCGCGCGTCCTGAGTGACGGCCGTGAGCATCGTCCGGAGCTGTGCCGCTGTCTCCGGCGACACCACTCGCACCGGCTGGGGCGCGGGCTCCGGAACCGTGACGCCGTCCGGCCCGGTGGTCGCGGAGATGATGCGCGGCGGGATGCGCACCCCGTCGTTGGCGACGGCCTGGTACATGCCGGCCATCTGGAGGGTGGTCATCGACAGGCCCTGCCCGATCGGCAGGTTGCCGAACGTCGAGCCCGACCAGGTCTCGAGCGCCGGGACCAATCCCTCCTCCTCGCCGGGCAGTCCCACACCGGTCTTCGTGCCGATCCCGAACCGGGTGAGCATGTCGACGAACCGCTCCTCGCCGACCTCCTGCGCCAGCATGATCGTCCCGACGTTCGACGACTTCGCGAGCACACCGGTGAGCGTGTAGCGCTCGACGCCGTGGTCCCAGGCGTCGCTGATCGTCCGGTCGGCGACACGGATGCTTCCCGGCACCGACAGGATGTGCTCCGGCTCGGCGATGTCGTACTCCAGCGCCGCGGCCATCGTCACGATCTTGTTGACCGACCCCGGCTCGAACAGATCCTGCACCGCGGGGTTGCTGCGCTGTTCCGGCGTGGTGCTGCCGTACTCGCTCGGGTCGAATGTGTGCCCGTTGGCGAGTGCCAGCACCTCCGCGGTGTCGGCGTCGAGCACCACGGCGGAGGACGTGGGGTCCGCCCCGGTCTCGCGGACGGCGTCCAGCAGTGCCTGCTGCACCGTGTACTGGAGGTCGGAGTCGAGCGTGAGGCGCAGGTCCGAACCCGGGGTTGCCGGGCGCTCGAAGCGGGTGCTGCCGGGGATGACCGCGTTGCCGCCCTCCGCGGTCGCGACCTCCCGCAGCCCCTCCGAGCCGGCGAGCAGGTTGTCGTAGGAGCTCTCCAGGCCGACGCGCCCGGTGAGCTTCTGCTCCTCGGCGTTCCAGCCGGCCGCCCCGATGACGCTCGCGGCGAGCGAGTCCGCGGGGTACTGCCGCAGCTCCCGGCGCTCCTCGGTGATCAGCGGGAACTGATCGCGCAGCCGTTGCGCCACGTCCGGGTCCACCGGGTCGGCCAGCACGACGTACCCGCGGTCGCTGGTGATCTTGTCGAGCAGCTCCGCGCGGTCCTCGCCGGTCGCGGCGGCGACGGCCGTGGCCATGTCGGAGGCGTACTGCCGCGCTTCCTCGCCCTTGGTGGACGCGATGAGCCGCGGGTTGGTGATGAGCGCCCGCGCGTCGACGCTGAACGCGAGCGGGTTGCCCGCGCGGTCGAAGATGCCGCCCCGAGCCGCGGGCAGCGATATCTGGGTGAAGGCCTGGCGCTCCGACCCGGCGCGCAGCTCGCCCGCCTGCACGGTCTGCACCACGACGAGCCGCAGCATCGCCACCGCGAGCGCGAGCACGAGCAGGACCCGGCCGACCTTCAGCCGTCGCGAGTAGACCGCACCCCCGCTCGCGGAGCGGCGCAGCGCTGACGAGCGGGCCGCGCCTGCGGCCGGGGGCCGGGGCGGGGCCGTCGTCATCAGCCGTCGCCCTGCTCGGTGGGGGTGCCGGCGTCCGCTGCCGAGTCGGTGCCGGTGGCCTGCTGTGCCCGGACGTCGGAGTGCTGCTCCGCGCCGGATACGTCCCCCGCCTGCTCACGGGAGGGCTGTTGCCCGGCCGGCGCGGCCGGCTGCTCGTCGGACGGCGCGGTCGCCCCGCCGTCCTCCCGAGCCGGCCCGCCGGCGGCAGCAGCGGCCGCGGCGGCCGTGCCCGGCTCGGGCCGTGGCGCGGGCGGCGCCGGCTCCGGCTCCCCGACGACGGTGACCGACCCGTCCGGGGCGACCACGAGCCGCGCCGGGTCCTGCACCGGCACCATGCCCAGCTGGGCCGCCCGCCGGGCGAGCTCCGGCGCCGACTCCATGGCCGCCACCTCGCGGCGCAGCCGCTCGCTCTGCTCGCTCAGGCTCTCCGCCTCGGCCTTCGCGTCCTGCAGGCGGTAGGAGTCGGCGGCGGCCGCCGTGGACAGCCACAGCGTCGCCACCAGCCCGACGGCGAGCAGCACCATGATCAGCAGGACGAACTGCGTCCGCCCGGTGGACGGCGCCGAGCGCGGCTGCCGCCCGGGGATCAGCCTGCGCAGCCGGTCGTCCCGGCGGGCGTAGGCCTTCGTCGCCGACCGCTGGGTGCCCGGCTCCCGCACCGGGGCCGACCCCCAGCCCGTGACGGGCGCGGTGGCCGCCCCCCGCTGGCTCGGGATCGTCGCGGTCCGGCCGCGGGTGGCGGTCTTCGTCCGTTCGGTGACCGGAGCACTCACGAGAACCTCCGGGGAACGGGCCGCCGGTACGCGGACGCGCTCGGGCGTCCGCCCGGCACAGCTGCACGCTCGATCACGTCTGCTCCTCCCTCACGCTTCCCCGCACCGCGCCCGTGGGCGCGGTGCGCCACTGCTCCTCATGCCGCCTCCCGGATCCGTTCGGCGGCGCGCAGGCGGACCGGCGCCGCCCGCGGGTTCTCGGCGATCTCGGCCTCGGTCGCCTGCTCCGCTCCCCTGGTGAGCAGCCGCAGCTCCGGGCCGTGGTCCGGCAGCTCGACCGGCAGGTCCACCGGCGTGCGCGAGCGCGACCGCTCCGCCAGCTCGCGCTTGACGATGCGGTCCTCCAGCGACTGGTAGGCGAGCACGACGATCCGGCCGCCGACGGCGAGCGAGTCGAGCGCGCCCGGCAGCGCCGTGCGCAGCGCGTCCAGCTCGCCGTTGACCTCGATCCGCAGCGCCTGGAACGTGCGTTTGGCCGGGTGCCCGCCGGTGCGCCGCGACGCCGCCGGGACGGCCTCGTAGAGCAGCTCGACGAGCTCGGCGCTGCGGCGCAGCGGCGCGCGCGCCCGCCTGCGGGCCACGGCCGCCGCGATCCGTCCCGCGAAGCGCTCCTCGCCGTACTCACGGAGCACCCGCGCCAGCTCGGCCACCGGGTAGGTGTTGAGGACCTCGGCGGCGGTCGGACCCGTGGTCGGGTCCATCCGCATGTCGAGGTCCGCGTCCCTGGAGTAGGAGAAGCCGCGCTCGTCGGCGTCCAGCTGCAGGGACGACACACCGAGGTCGAACAGCACCCCGTCGACCCGAGGGAGCCCCAGTTCCCCCAGGACGTCGACGATGCGGTCGTACACGGCGTGCACCAGGTGGGTGCGGTCGGCGTGGGCCGCGAGCCTGCGCCCGGCCATGGCCAGTGCCTGCGGGTCGCGGTCCAGGCCGACCAGCGTGAGCTGCGGATGGGACGCGAGCAGGGCCGCGGCGTGCCCACCGAGGCCCAACGTCGCGTCCACCAGGACGGCAGCACGGTCCGCGATCGCGGGACGGAGCAGGTCGGCCACACGAGTCAGGGCCACGGGGACGTGCCTGGCCCCAGCCGGCGCGTCCTCGCCCGAGGAATGCTGCCCCACAGCCCACCTCCCTGCCCGTGTCGCCGAACCGCACCGGCCCGGGCTCCCAGCCGGGCCGTGCTGTTCCCACCCCGCCGGCTCCGCACGCTCCGCCGGCTGCCGTCCCCGGCCCGTCGATGCCTCCACCCGGCAGACCTGGCACCGGGGAAGGTGCGCCAGGGCTACCGGGTGGGGACACCGCCGGGTCCGTCTCGCCCCCGCGTTCCGTCCGCCTAGATCAGTCCGGGGAGCACCTCCTCCTGCGCCTGGGCGTAGGTGTCCTCGTGCTGGTCCTGGTACCGCTGCCAGGCCTCGGCGTCCCAGATCTCGGCGCGTGTGAACGCACCGATCACCACGCACTCCTTGCTGAGCCCGGCGTAGCGGCGCAGCTCGGGGGTGATGGCGATCCGTCCCTGGGAGTCGGGGTTCTGCTCGTCGGTGCCGGAGAAGAGGTTGCGTTGGAAGACGCGGGCGGCCTCGCTCGTCAGCGGCGCGGACGCCACCTTGCGAGCCAGCTCCGTGAAGGCCTCGCGGGTGAACACGTACAGGCAGTGGTCCTGCCCCTTCGTGATCATCAGCCCGCCTCGCAGCTCGTCGCGGAATTTCGCGGGCAACGTGAGCCGCCCTTTGTCGTCCAACTTCGGGGTGTAGGTGCCGAGGAACACCGGCCCCACCTCCACCTGCGGCCCTGTTGTGCCCCAGCGATCACCACATTACCCCACTTCCCCCCACCGTCAACCGGAGGTGCCTCGGCCCGACGCGGCAACTTCGGCCGAATCCGCAGGTCACAAGGGGTGGGGCGAAGTGGGGGGCCGGCACCGACCACCCGCTTGCGCTACGAAATTCGGCCCCCACGACCTGCCACTCACCGTGCCGGAACGGCCACTGACGGTCCTCCGGGAGCGGCGATGCGGGGTCCCTGGCCCGCGCAGGGCGACGCAGTGCGTCCGGTGGGGCAGAGTGGGGGGCGGCCGCCCGTACCCCATCGGGCGACGATCCGCACGGGCGTTTGACAGACTGGAACGACGTCCCGGCCGGGCGGGACGGCGACGAGCGTCAGCGAGGAGTGGTCGTGCCCGAGCGTGCGAGGTCAGCATTCGACACTGCCCTGTGTGGCACGACGGCGACGAGCGCCAGGGAGGAGTTGCGGTGACGACGACGAGCAGCCGGCCCGGAGTGGACGGCGAGGCCGCGGGCCTCGCGGAGCTGGCCGAGCTGTGCAGCCGCATCGCCGCCAACGTCCAGCGCGTCATCGTCGGCAAGCCCGAGGTGGTGCGCGTCGCGCTCGTCGCCCTGCTCGCCGAGGGTCACCTGCTCGTCGAGGACGTCCCCGGCGTCGGCAAGACCTCGCTGGCCAAGGCCATCGCGCGGTCGATCGACTGCTCGGTCAGCCGCGTCCAGTTCACCCCCGACCTCCTGCCCGGCGACATCACGGGCATGTCGATCTACAACCGGCAGACCACCGAGTTCGAGTTCCGGCCCGGCCCGGTGTTCGCCAACATCGTGATCGCCGACGAGATCAACCGCGCCTCCCCGAAGACGCAGTCGGCGCTGCTGGAATGCATGGCCGAGCACCAGGTCACCGTCGACGGCGCCACCTACGCCCTCGCGAGCCCGTTCATGGTGGTCGCCACCCAGAACCCGGTCGAGATGGACGGCACCTACCCGCTCCCGGAGGCGCAGCGCGACCGCTTCACCGCCCGGGTCAGCGTCGGCTACCCCGACCTCGCCGCCGAGCTCGCGATGGTCGACGAGCACTCCGCGGCCGACCCGCTCGAGGCGCTACGCCCGGTCACCGACGCCCGCCAGGTGCGCGGGGTGATCGACGCCGTGCGCCACGTGCACGTCGGGCCCGAGGTCCGGCAGTACTGCGTCGAGCTCGTCGGCACCACCCGCAGGCTCCCCGAGGTGCGCCTCGGCGCCTCACCCCGGGCCACCCTGCAGCTGGTGCGCGCCTCCCGCGCCCAGGCCGCGCTCGCCGGCCGCGGGTTCGTCGTCCCCGACGACGTCCAGGCCGTCGCCGTGCCCGTGCTGGCGCACCGGCTGTTGCTCACCCCCGAGGCGCTGGCCTCCCGGCGCTCGGCCGTCGACATCGTCCGCAGCCTGGTGGGCCGCCACGCCGTGCCCGCTCCGGGCCGGCCCGGCTCCTGAGCCGGATGAGCGAGAAGGGCGGCCGGTTCGCCGGCCTCACCACACGAGGACGCTGCCTGCTCGCCGGTGGGCTGGCCACCGCCGTCTGCGCCGTCGTGCTCGACGAACGCGACCTGCTGCGCGTCGGCGCGTTCGTGGCGCTGCTCCCCCTGCTGGCGCTCGTGCTCGCCGCCCGGGCCAGGCGAACGGTGCGGGCCGGGCGGAGCCTGAGCCCCGCCCGGCTGCCCGTCGGCGGCGACGTCACCGTCGAGCTGCGGCTGCAGGGCCCGCCCCTGATCGGGGCCATCCGGCTGACCGACACCGCCCCCGACGCCGCCGGGCCGCAGGCCTCGGCACCACCCCGGTTCACCGTGCACCGGCTGTCGAGCCGCGGCGGGGCCGCGCTGACCTATCCCCTGCGGCCGGTGCTCCGCGGTGTCCACCGGGTGGGGCCGCTCACCGGCACCGCGGCCGACCCGCTCGGCCTCGCCGAGTTCGAACGGGGGCTCATCCCCGCCGACCGGCTGCTCGTCCTGCCCCGGGTGGTGCCGCTGCGCGGGCTGCCCCCGAGCCTCGGGGCGGGCGAGGGCACGCCGGGCGCCGCGCTCGCGCACCAGGGCCAGGGCGCGTCCGACGTGCTGATCCGCCAGTACCGGCAGGGCGACGAACTGCGCAGGGTGCACTGGCGCAGCACCGCCCGGCACGACGAGCTGATGGTCCGGCTGGAGGAACGGCCGTGGCGCGGCGGCACCACGGTGCTGCTGGACCGCCGCGACTGCGCGCACCGGGGCCGCGGTCCCGACTCGAGCCTCGAGTTCGCGGTCTCCCTCGTCGCCAGCGTGTTCAGCCACCTCATGGCCCAGGGCGAGGCCCTCACGCTCGTCACCGAGGACGGCGCCGAGCTCACCGGGCCCGCCTCGGCCGCCCACACCGATCCGCTGCTGGACGCGCTCGCCGCCCTGCGCCCGTCGGCGCGCACCGACCTCGGCGGCCCGCAGCTGACGCCCGGCACCGACGTCCTGGCCGTCCTCGGCGCGATGAGCCCGGCCCAGGTGGACGCCCTGCTGGCCCGGCGGGTGGGCGCCGGGCACGCCGTACTGCTCGACACCGCCACCTGGGACCCCGCAGGCACCACCAGCGGGGCGGCGAGCAGCGCCGCCGCACTCCGCAGGGCCGGGTGGCACGTTACCGTGGCGACGGCGCGGTCGACCCCCGAGCGGGTCTGGGACGACCTCGTCTCCGGTGCGGTGGGCCCCGTCGGGGCGGCGGCCCGATGACCCGCCAGGCCGTACCCGGAGCATTCCGTGCAGCGCATCCGCGGAGGCGACCGACGAGCGCCCGGGAGGAGACCACATGAGCACCACCCTCGAGCGCCCGCCGGCCCCGCGCCGATCGGTGTCCCGGCCCGTGGCGGCGTCGCCGGCGCGGCTGCCGTGGATCGCCGCGCTCGGCTCCGGGCTGGCCGTGCTCCTCGCCGCAGGCCCGGTCACCGCCGTGGTCCAGGGCGGGAGCTGGTTCGCCCACGCCGTGGCGGTGGTCGGCGCCGTCGTCGCCGCCGGACTGCTCGCGCACCGCCTCGGCCCGGTCGCGGTCGCCGCGGCACAGTGCGCCGCGATCCTGGTGGTCCTGACCGCGACGTTCACCGGCAGCGGCCTGCTCGGCCTGGTGCCGACGCCATCGGCCTTCGGCGAGTTCGGCGCCCTGCTCACCGGGGCCGGGCAGCAGATCGACTCGGGCATCGCGCCGGTGCCGGCCACGCCGGAGATCCTGTTTCTCGTCACGGCCGCGTTCGGGCTGCTCGCCGTCTGCGTCCACCTCACCGCGGTGAGCGCCGGCGCGCCCGCGGCGGCCGGGGTGCCATTGCTGGCGGTGTTCGCCGTGCCCGCCGCGCTGGCCGACGAGCTGCTGCCCTGGTGGGCGGTCGCCGGGGCCGCCGCCGGGTTCGGTCTGCTCCTCGTGGCCCACGAGGGGATCCGCAGGCAGCTGCCCGGCGGGAGCGCGCTCGTGGCCGGGGCGGTGGCGCTGGCCGTCGTCATCGGCGCCGGTGCCGGGTTCGTCGGCACGGCGGGACGGTTCGAGGGCAACGGCAGCGGCGGGGCGGCCGGCGGCTCGATCGGGCTCAGCCCGTTCACCGGGCTGCGCGGGCAGCTCGACCAGTCCGACCCGGTGGAGCTGTTCCGGGTGCGCGGGCTGGAGCGGCCCAGCTATCTGCGGGCGCTCACGCTGCGCGAGTACGTGGCCGACACCGGGTGGCAGGCCACCCAGCCCGCGCCCGGTCTGCCCCTGCCCGGCTCGATCCGGACCGAGCCCGGCACGCCGGGCACCGTCGTCGACATCCAGGTCGAGAACCGGGCGTTCCGCGACTACTGGCTGCCGCTCGTCGGGGAGCCGCTCGACGTCGCCGGCGTGGCCCCCGCCCAGTGGGCCTACGACACGGCGAGCGGCACCGCCTACACCGAGCGGCCGCGGCAGGAGGACGGTTGGCAGCAGCGCGCGTTCCTGCCCTCCCCTGGCGTCGCCGAGCTCCGGCAGAGCGACGGATCGGCCGGGGTCGCCCCGGAGTACCTCGACACCGCCGGCGTCGACCCCCGGGTGGCGGAGATCGCGCAGGAGGTCGTCGCCGGCCGCGACACCACCTTCGACCGGGCACTCGCGCTCCAGGAGTTCTTCACCGGGCCGGAGAGCCCGTTCCGCTACAGCCTCGAGACCGCGCCCGGAGCGGGTGACGACGCGCTCGTGGAGTTCCTCACGGTCGGGCAGGTCGGCTACTGCGAGCAGTTCGCCTCCGCGATGGCCGTGATGCTGCGTACGGTGGGCGTGCCGGCCAGGGTCGCGGTGGGGTTCACGGCGGGCACCGACGTCGGCGACTACCGGTCGATCAGCACGTCCGACGCGCACGCCTGGGTCGAGGCGTGGTTCCCCGGCATGGGGTGGACGACGTTCGATCCGACACCGCTCACCGACGGGCGCGCCGTCACCCCGCCGTACGTCCTGGAGGCGCCGATGGAGGCCGCCGGCGAACCGGCCGCCGCCGAGGACGACGCACTCGTGCCCGGACAGGTCGACGGGCAGGAGCCGAGCACAGCGCCCGCCGCACCCGAGGAGCAGCCGGTGTCCGGGGCGGTCGGCCCGACGGAGGCCGAGGACGTCGGCCCGCCGCTCTGGCCGCTGGTCGCGCTGCTCCTGCTCGCCGCGGTGGCGGTGGTCCCCGGCGGCCTGCGGGCCGTGGAGCGGCGCAGGCGGCTGGCCGCGGTGACGGCGGGCGGTACGGACGCGGCCGGGGCCGGATGGGCCGAGCTGCTCGCCGAGTCCACCGACCGGGGCGTCCCGAGCCCGCCGAGCGACACGGTGCGCGGGGCCGCGCGGCGGATGGTGCGGGAGCACCGGCTCGACCAGGAGGCGCAGCAGGCGCTGCGGCAGGTGGTCGGCGCGGTGGAGGCGAGCTGGTACGGCGGGGGCGGATCCGCGCCCGGGGAACTGGACGGCGCGGTCCGGACGGTGCGGTCGGGCATCGCGGCGGGCAGCGCACTGTCGCTGCGGGGACGGCTGCTGCCGCGATCGGTGCTCGCCGGGTCGCTGCGGCGGGCGGGGCGGGACCGGGCGCGGGACGAGGACGTCCACGCCGGGGTCTGAGCGCCGCACCGGGGCTGCCTGCGCATGCACCACCGCCGCCTCCCGGCGATGCCGGGGGCGGCGGTTGCGGTGGTCGTGCGGGGGTGGGCGGAGCGCCTACTCCTGCTCGAACCGGCGGCGGAAGCGCTCCTCCATGCGGCCCGTGAACCGGTTCTTGTCCGGTTCGGTCTCCTTCGCCTGGGCGGCCTGACCGCCGCCGCCGAGGGAGGTGACCGTGAGTAGGGCGCCACCGAGCATCACGAGGAAGCCCACGACGCTCAGCACAGGAAGGGACGCCAACCAGAGCTGCGGCACGGCGACGCCGACGACGAGCAGCACCAGGCCGACGACGAACAGCGCTACGCCCTGCAGACGGCGGCGGCGGGTGGGCTTGCGCAACCGGCCGCCACGGACGGTCGACGCGAACTTGGGGTCCTCGGCGTAGAGAGCGCGCTCGATCTGTTCGAGCAACCGCTGCTCGTGCTCGGAGAGGGGCACGACTTCACCTCCGGCACTGTCATCCTGTCGGGTCATCGTCCATGGTGCCGGAACGACGGCGACGGACGTCCAGGCTGGGCGTCCGCTTCCGAGGATACGAGGCTTGGGGCCTGTCGACTACCCGGACTCGTCGAGCGGACGGGTTGATCTTCCCGGTCGGCGTTGCGGACGGCCCGATCGGGCGCTCCGGACGCCCGGCGAGCACCCTGAACTGCTCCGCGCACGGCGGGCGGTGGCTCCGACGCGGTGACCGGTAGCACGCCGGGAGCATCCGGGCACGGAGGGTGGTCGCCGTCACCGGTGCGCGGTCACCCGTCAGGGAGTGGAGAACGGCGCCCCAGGCCTCCGCTGTCCCCCGTGGCGGGCGAGGGCGTGCAGCCGCGCGGCCACCTCCAGCAGCGGCGGCGCCGCGGCCGCGAGGCCTTCCAGCTCGGCCACCTCCCGGACGATCGCCGGCCCGCCGTCGCACACCGCCCCCGGGACCCAGCCCTCGAGCACGCCGTCGCCCTGCAGCACCTCCACCTGCAGCGCGCCGCCCGCCTCCAGCAGCTCCCGCAGCGTGGCGGCGTCGAGGCGCCTGCGCAGCGGGTCGTCGGCGCCGAACCGGCCGTCGGGAGCGGTGAGCAGCGCCCTCGCCTCGGCGAGCTTGCCGCTGAGGGTGCGCGCGAGCACGGCCGCATAGCGGCCCGGAACGAGCACCGACACCAGCCCGCCGACTGCGGTCGCCGTCGTGAGCGCCGCGACGGCCGCCGCGGCGTCGTCGACCACCTCGAGCAGGTTGTGCCCGAGCACCAGGTCGGCGCCGCCTGCCGGGGCGACCTCGGCCAGCGCGTCGACGTCCCCCTGGACGGGGGTGACCAGGTCGTGCACGCCCGCGTCGCGCGCTCTGCGGTGCAGGGCCGCCAGGGCGTCGGGACTGTTGTCGACCACGGTGACGGCGCATCCGAGCCGCGCGAGCGGCACCGCCCACGCCCCGCTGCCGCCCCCGACGTCGAGTACGCGGGGCGGACGCTCCGGGCGCAGGGCGCGCACGCGCGTGACCTCGGTCGCAAGCGAACCATGGACGCGGCCGCCGCCCACTGCGCCGGTCGGCTCTGTCGTCGGACCACTCACCATCGGACCCTCACAGCGGCAGAGTAGTGCGCCACTCGAAAGGGTAGGTTGATCGCCGTGCAGGTCGTCGCCACGTTGAGCCTCAAGGGCGGAGTGGGCAAGACGACAGTGACCCTCGGACTGGCCGGAGCCGCGCTGCACCACGGGGTGCGCACGCTCCTGGTGGACCTCGATCCGCAGGCTAACGCCACGATCGCGCTCGACGCCTCGCCCACCGACGCCACCGTCGCGGACGTGCTCGACGACCCGCGCCGCTCGGTGGTGCGCCGCGCGATCGCCCCGAGCGGCTGGGGCGAGGGGCTGGACGTGCTGGTGGGCGCCGAGCAGACCGAGCGGCACAACCATCCCGACCCCGGCCCCAAGCAGCTCGTCCGGCTGTCGCGGGCGCTGCACCGCCTCGGCGATCCCGACGGCCCGCTGCCCCCGGCCGACGACGGCCGGCCCGGCGAGGGCGAGCCGTACCGGCTGGTGATCATCGACTGCCCGCCGTCGCTCGGGCAGCTCACCCGCAGCGCCCTTGCCGCGGCGCACCGGGCCGTGCTGGTGACCGACCCCACGATGTTCGCCGTGTCGGGCGTCCAGCGGGCGTTCGACGCCGTGCAGACCGAACGCGAACGCGGCAACCCCGACCTGCAGCCCCTCGGCGTGCTCATCAACCGGGTACGGCCCCGCAACACCGAGCACGAGTTCCGGATCGCGGAGCTGCGCGAGCTGTTCGGGCCGCTGGTGTTCAGCAGCGTGCTGCCCGACCGCTCGGCGATCCAACAGGCGCAGGGCGCCTGCCTGCCCATCCAGCGCTGGGACACCCCCGGTGCGCGGGAGGCCTCCGCGGTGTTCACGCTCCTGCTGGGCCGGGTGCTGCGCAGCGACCGGGCGCGGCGCCCCGACGGCGAGGTCACGGCGCCGCCAGCGACGCGCTGACGGACCGGTCGAGCCGTCGGAGGCGGGCCCGACGGCGGTGATCAAGGCGCAGACGTCCCGAACGGATCGGTTCAGAGCGACACCAGCGCCTTGATCACCGAGCTGATGAGTCGACCGGACGGGCCCGACCCCCGCCCGGCACGCAGGCCCGGGGCAACGACCCCGACCGGAGCCCGACAGGCGACGATCACGGGCGGCGGGCCGCCCACCACCCCTGGCTCGCTGCCCCCCGCCCGTGATCACCGCCCGCCCGACGAGCGGGACGCCCGCCCCGGTCCCGGCCGACCCGGCCCGGCCCGGCCCGGCCCGTCAGCGCAGCGGCACCGCCGTCCGCACGATCCCGACGAACTGTTCGGCCTGCCGGAGCAGGTCGTCGGCGTCGCGCCGACCGACGAGGCGACTGATCCCGGCCTCGGCGGCGACGCGGGTGTCGGAGCAGGAGGCGAAGAACGCCGCCCACTCGCCGAGCTCGGGTGCGACGTCGGAGAGCAGCTGCCAGACGTTGCGGGTGGCCCCGCGCCGCGGCTGGGGCCGGGCGCGGACGGCGAGCACCGCGGCCCCGGCGCGCAGCGCAGCCAGATACGCCGCCGGGTAGCGGGCCATGGGGTCGTCGGTGCGGTGGGCCTCCGCGAGCCCGTCGGCGGCCTGCCGCAGCAGTGCGAGCGCGGCCCGGGAGGTGGGTGCGGGCAGCGGCCGGGCCGCCCGCTCCGGCGCGCGCGGACTCGGCACGGCGGAGGTGGTCGTGGTGGTGATGGTCATGGTCCGCTCCTTCCGTTCCCGCGCCCATCGGGGCTCATTCGGTCACCCGCACGAGGTCCCAGACCCCGGGGCCCGCCCGCATCCGCAGCACGAACTCCCTGGCGGGCGCCTCCGGCTCCCCCATCGACCGCGCGACGACCCGCCAGCACCGCAGGCGGTCGCCCCCGACGGGCATCGGCGAGGGGAACGGCCACGGCGACTCCTCGATCCAGCGCTCCCGGACGTCGGTGACGAGGTAGCGCGGCCCCCGCCGCACCGGCCTGCGCTGGAACTCGACCGGCTCGCCGTCCTGCCATCGGACCTGGATCGGGGTGGGCTGACGCGAGCCGAACACCCGGCCGAACGGGCTCATGCCGCCTCCCGGGGACCGCGCAGGAGCGGCCGTGCCGCGGCCGGCACCGCCCTCGACGACTCGGTGGCAGGCTCAGCCATGTGCCTACGCTCCTTCCGACCGGGACCGGAACCGGCACACCCGGCGGCGGAGTGCTTCCCCCACTCCACCAGCCGGGTTGCCGAGATCGAACGCATGTTCGATCCGCTTCCCAGTAGACCGCGCCGGGGCGGCCGCGTCAAGTCGGACGCGCCACAACGCGACCGATGCGCCGCTCGCGTGGTGTGATGGAGGGGTGACCAGGGCTCCGGCGCGCCACCTCGTCCAGCTCGGTCCGGACGAATTCGCCGACCGGCTGGCCGAGGCGCTGCACGTCTACGTGAGCGCCATGGGCTACCCGGCGAGCACCGCGCGGCACCGGCGCACCCTCTGGCTCGACCACCTGCGCAGGCCGGGCTGGCGCGCCGTCGGATGGGTGGACGCCGCGGGCTCCCTGCTCGGGATCGCCTACGGCTACGCAGGGGCGTCCGGGCAGTGGTGGTACGAGGAGGTGCGCAGGGGGCTCGCCACCGCGGGCGCCGACGCGCAGGTCTGGCTGCGCGACTACTTCGAGCTCACCGAGCTGCACGTCCGACCGGACGCGCAGGGCCACGGGCTCGGGGAGGCCCTCCTGCGCAGCCTGCTGGCCGGCACCGACCGGTCCCAGGTACTGCTCTCCACGCCCGAGTACGGCCCGCACCCGCCGGGGCGGGCATGGCGGCTGTACCGGCGCGAGGGGTTCCGCGACGTCCTGCGCGACCACCGCTTCACCGGCGACTCCCGGCCCTTCGCGGTGCTCGGCCGCGAGCTCCCCCTCGATCCCCCCGCCACGGCGCCGCACTGACGCCCTCCGGCGCTGGGCCCGGCTCGGCACGCCTCCGTTCCCCCGAGGGGGATCGTCGGACCCGGATGGCACGATGACGGCCGTGTCCGCACCCGCCAGCACCGCCCGCCGCGTCGTCCTGCCGCTGCTCGCCCTGCTGGTGGCCGTGGGCGTCCTGAGCGGCTGCGCGCGGGTGCAGGTCGCGCTCGCCGTCCAGCCGGACGACACCGTCACGGGCCAGATCGTGATAGCGACGCCGGAGAAGGGCCCCGACGACCCGGGGCCGCAGGTCACGCTGCCCGAGGACCTCGAGGACGAGGTCGACGTCTCGGAGTACCGCCAGGACGGCTACGCGGGCTCGCTGCTGCGCTTCGACAGCCTTACGTTCGAGCAGGTCGCGGCCCTCACCCAGGTGGCGGGACCGGCGGGCGAGGCCGTGCACCTGGAGATGCACCGGGCGGGCGACCGCCTGGTCGTCACCGGGGCCGTCGACCTCACCACCGTCACGGTGGACCGGGCCGACTTCCAGCTCAAGATCGCGTTCCCCGGGCAGGTGGTCGAGACCAACGGCGAAGAGGACTCCGGCGAGGTCAGCTGGACGTTCGACGCGGGCGCGGTCGGCGACGTCAACGCCGTCGTCGCCTTCGCCGACCCGAACGCGCCGTCGGCGGTGAACTGGTCGATCGGCCTCGCCACCGTGGTGGCTCTCGCCGCCGCGGCGGTGGTGCTGCTCGCCCGCCGCACCCGCAACCCCCCGCTCAGCCCGCCGAGCCGCTGAGCGCGCCTTCCGGGCGCCGCGCGCCGAGCCCGAGCCGCTGCACCAGCTCGATCGTGGCGGTCGAGCGGTTCAGCGTGTAGAAGTGCAGCGCCCCCACGCCCTCCGCGAGCAGCCGGGCGCACATCTCCGCGGTCACGTCCATGCCCGCGGCGCGGAACGCGGCCGGGTCGTCGGCGTAGCGCTCCATGCGCTCCACCAGCGCGGGCGGCAGCGGCGCCCCGGAGAGCTCCGGCCCCCGGCGCAGGGTGCGCACCGTGGTGAGCGGCATGATCCCGGGCAGCAGCGGCACCTCGCAGCCCGCGGCGGCCAGCCGGTCGCGCAGCCGCAGGAACCCCTCCGGCTCGAGGAACAGCTGGCTGATCGCGAAGTCGGCGCCCGCCCGGATCTTGGCCAGCAGGCGCGCCAGATCGGACTCGGGGTCGGGCGAACGGGGGTGCCCGTACGGGAACGCCGCCACGCCCACGCAGAAGTCGCCGAGGCGGCGCACCATCGCCACCAGCTCGTCGGCGTAGGTGAGGCCCTCCGGGTGGGGCACCCACTCCCCCAGCGGGTCGCCGGGAGGGTCGCCGCGCACCGCGAGCACGTTGGGGATGCCGGCCGCGGCGTAGGCGCCGATCACGTGCCGCAGCTCGGCCACCGAGTGCGACACCGCGGTCAGGTGCGCCATCGGGACGAGGGTGGTGTCGGTGGCGATGCGCGCGGTCGTGCGGATCGTGCGGTCCCGGCTCGAGCCGCCCGCGCCGTAGGTGACCGAGACGAACGCGGGGTCGAGCGGCTCCAGGCGCCGGATGGCGCGCCACAGCTCCGCCTCGCCCGCCTCGTCCTTCGGCGGGAAGAACTCCACCGAGAACACGGGACGATCGCCGCCGATGCGCTGCGTGACCTTCACGGGGTGCAGCCTACGGCCGGGGCGGCCGTCGACGCGCCGGACGCCCGCGGCGCCGCTACCCTCGGCGGGTGCCTCGTTACTCCGCACACCTGCTCCCCCGGTGCCGAGGTCCCCTCCGCCGCCGCCTGCAGGTGTGCCCCCGATGACCCGCGCAGAGGCGTACCCCGATGGCGCACCGGAGGCGCCGGAGCGCCCCGACGACGCGGGCCTGACCGGCGCGATCGAGGCCGCGCTCGCGTCGTACGTGGGGTCCCGTGCCGCCGACACGGCCGCGATCGACCCGGCGTTCGCCGACGCGGCCGAGGCGCTCACCGAGTTCGTCCTGAGCGGGGGCAAGCGGATCCGGCCGACGTTCGCCTGGTGGGGCTGGCGCGGAGCCGGCGGTGCCGTCGACGCGCCGGAGGCCGTCGCCGTGCTCAAGGCGATCAGCGCACTGGAGCTCATCCAGGCCTGCGCCCTGATCCACGACGACCTGATCGACGCCTCGGAGACCCGTCGCGGCCGCCCCACTGTGCACGTCCGGTTCGCCCGCAGGCACGCCGCGCAGCGGTGGCGGGGCAGCCCGGCGCGGTTCGGCGCCGCCGCCGCGATCCTGCTCGGTGACCTCGCATTGTCCTGGGCCGACGACATGCTGCGCTCCGCGGGCCTGCCGCAGCCCGCCCGGGACCGGGCGTCGCTGCCGTGGGAGGCGATGCGCACGGAGGTGCTCGGCGGCCAGTACCTCGACGTGCTGCACCAGTCCACCGGCGAGATGTCCGCGCGGAGCGCGATGCAGGTGAACCGGTACAAGACCGCCGCCTACACCGTCGAGCGCCCGCTGCACCTGGGCGCGGCGATCGCCGGGGCGGGCCCCGAGCTGACCGCCTCCTACCGGCGGTTCGGTGCCGACATCGGGGTGGCCTTCCAGCTGCGCGACGACCTGCTCGGCGTCTTCGGCGACCCGGAGGTGACCGGCAAGCCCGCGGGCGACGACCTGCGCGAGGGCAAGCAGACGCTGCTCGTGGCCATCGCGGTGGAGCGCGCCGAGGAGCGGGGGCGCACGGCGGCCCGCGAGGCCGTCACCGCCGCGCTGGGCGATCCCGACCTGGACACCGCCGGGGTGGAGCGGGTCCGCGACCTGCTCACCGAGCTCGGCGCGGTGCAGGCGGTGGAGCAGCGGATCGCCGCGCTCACCGGGTCGGCGCTCGACGCCCTGTCCGCGGCCGAGGTCGCCGAGCCCGCCGCGTCGCAGCTGGCCGATCTGGCGGTCACGGCCACGCGGAGGAGGAGTTGAGGACCGTTCCGGGCCCGACCGACCACGTCGTGGTCGTCGGCGCGGGGCTGGCCGGGCTCAGTGCGGCGCTGCACCTGCTCGGCGCGGGGCGTCGCGTCACGGTCCTCGAACGCGCCGAGCACCCCGGGGGCCGGGCCGGGCGGCTGGACCTGCACACCGACCGCGGCACGTACCGCGTCGACCCCGGCCCCACCGTGCTGACCATGCCCGAGCTGCTCGACGAGGCGTTCGCGGCCGTCGGGGAGAAGGCCGACGAGCGACTCGACCTCGTGCCGCTCGACCCCGCCTACCGCACCCATTTCGCCGACGGCTCCACGCTCGACGTGCACACGGACGCGGCCGCGATGGAGGCCGAGGTCCGGCGCGTCTGCGGCCCGGACGCGGCCGGGCAGTACCGCCGGATGCGCCGCTGGCTCACCGACCTCTACGAGGCGGAGATCGACCGCTTCATCGGCGCGAACCTGGACTCGCCGCTGGACCTGCTCGGCCCCGACCTCGTCCGGCTCGCCGCGCTGGGCGGGTTCCGGCGGCTCGGCCCGCAGGTCGCCCGCATACTCCCCGACGAGCGGCTGCAGCGGATCTTCTCCTTCCAGGCGCTCTACGCCGGGGTGCCGCCGCACCTCGCGCTGGGCGCCTACGGCGTCATCGCCTACATGGACACCATCGCCGGGGTGCACTTCCCCCGCGGCGGGATGCGCCAGGTCGGGCAGGCCCTCGCCGACGCGGCCGAGGCGGCCGGCGCGACGATCCACTACGGCCGCACCGCCACCGGGCTGGAGCGCCGGAGCGGACGGGTGAGCGCGGTCCGGCACGGCGCGACCGACGATCCAGCGGGAGCGGTCGAGCGCCTGGCCTGCGACGCCGTGGTGCTGACCCCGGACCTCCCGGCCGTGCACCGCATCGTCGGCCGCACGCCGCGCCGTGCCGTGCCGCTGCGCTGGTCCCCGAGCGCCGTGGTGCTGCACGCCGGGCTCGCGCGCCCGCGGCCGGAAGCGGCGCACCATACGATCTCGTTCGGGGCGGCGTGGGAGTCCACCTTCCGGGAGATCATCGACGACGGCAGGCTGATGAGCGACCCGTCGCTGCTGGTCACCCGGCCCACCGCCACCGACCCCGGGCTCGCCCCCGATGGCTGCGACCTGCTGTTCGTCCTCGCCCCCTGCCCGAACACCGAGCGCGGGCCGCTCGACTGGGCGCGCGTCGGCCCCGCCTACCGCGACGAGCTGCTCGGCGTGCTGGCCGCCCGCAACCACCCCGGCCTCGGTGAGCTGGCGGGGGACGTCGAGATCTCCCGGCTCGTGACGCCCGCCGACTGGGCGGCGCAGGGGCTCGCCGCCGGCACCCCGTTCTCCGCGGCGCACACGTTCGCCCAGACCGGTCCGTTCCGGCCGCGCAACCTCGTTCAGGGACTCGCGAACGCGGCGCTCGCCGGCTGCGGGACCACCCCTGGCGTCGGGATCCCGCCCGTCCTGATCTCCGGCCGCCTCGCCGCGCAGCGGATCACCGGATCGGACGTGGGCACGCCCAGGGTCCGTACCCGGGGCTGACGGCGGTCATGCGAGCATGGATCGCGTCATGACTCCACCATCACCGGCCGACGCCCCGGCGCGCACCCCCGGCCCCGCCGCGCCGCGGTCGTGGCGAGCGCGGCTCGGTGCGCCGCCGCGGGGGCCGCTTCTGCTCGGGCTGACCGCGTCCCTGCTGATGGTCATCGGAGCGTTCGGCGCGGGCGGCGTCCTGGTTCGGGACCCGATTCTGTCGAACTCGCCGCTCGGCTTCTGGCGGTACGGGCACGGCCGCGAGCTCGCCACCGTGCTCATCTACGTCGGCGTGGCGCTGATGGCGTGGGCGTGGGTCCGGCTCGGCCGGGACGTGCTCGCGCACCGGGTCGGCGGCCGGGCGGTGCTCACCACCGCGGCCGTGTGGACGGCGCCGATGCTGGTGACGCCGCCGCTGTTCACCCGCGACGTCTTCAGCTACCTCGCGCAGGGCGGACTCCCGCTCGCCGGCTTCGACCCCTACGAGGTGGGGCCGGAGGCGATGCCGGGGATCTTCGCCGACAACGTCCACTACTTCTGGCAGGACACCCCGGCGCCCTACGGGCCGCTGTTCATCCTGCTCGCGAAGTCGGTGGCGTGGCTGGCCGGCGACAACATCATCCTCGGCGTCATCCTCATGCGGCTGGCGCTGCTGCCGGGCCTGCTGCTGTTCGTCTGGGCGCTGCCCGAGCTCACCCGCAGGCTCGGCGGACGGGTCCCGGTCGCGCTGTGGATCGCCGTCGCCAACCCGGTCATGGTGATCCACATGATCGGCGGAGGGCACAACGACCTGCTCGCGGTCGGACTGCTCGCGGCCGGTGCGCTCGTCGCGCTGCGCGGGCTGCCCGCCGCCGGGATCGCGCTCGTCACCGCGGCGATGGCCGTGAAGGCGAGCGCGGGCGTCGCGCTGCCGTTCATCGTGCTCGTGTGGGCGGGCCAGCTCACCGGCTCGCGCCCGGCGCGCATCGCCAAGGCGACGGCGGCCGGCATCGGCGTGTTCGTTGTGGTGTTCGGGGCGTGCACACTCGTGGCGGGCGTCGACCTGGGCTGGCTGCCCGCGCTGAGCGCGCCGTCCATGATCGTCAACTGGATGTCGATCCCCACCGGCGTCGGCGAGCTCGTGCACACGCTCGTCGGGATCGTCGCGGACGTGCCGAAGCAGCCGTTCATCAACGTCACCCGGGTGATCGGCGCCGCGGTGCTGCTCTGGATCGCGGTGCGCGAGTGGTGGGCGGCGCGCGACGGCGGGCCGGACGCCGTGCGCCGGGCCGGTGTCATCCTGTTCGCGGTGGCGCTGCTGTCCCCGGCGATGCTGCCCTGGTACGTCAGCTGGGGCATGGCGCTGCTCGCCGCGGCCGCCTGGACCGCCCGCGGCATGGCATGGGCCGTCTTCTTCTCGCTGATGCTGGTCGTCGCCTATTACCCCAACGGCGAGGACGCCCTCTACAACTGGCCCTTCATCGCCGGCTGCGCGCTCGTGTGGGCGCTCGCCGCGGTGTCATTGCTGCGGCCCGACCCACTGCGGCTCGGCGCCCGCCCGCGCCCGGCCGATGCGCCGGCGGCCCCCGAGCCGGTGCCCGCCGGACCTGCGGCGCCCCCGTCCCCCGCCGCGTCGTCCTCCCGTGCCGAGCCCGGGGCGGGCTGAGCTCGACGCGGCCGGGATCAGCGACCCGGCCCTGCGGGCCGCGTACGCCGTCTGCCGGTCCCTCAACGCCCGGTACGGCCGCACGTACTTCCTGGCCACCCGGCTGCTGCCGCCCGAGCGGCGGCCCGCCGTCCACGCCCTCTACGGCTTCGCCCGCTACGCCGACGAGATCGTCGACGACCTGGGCGACCAGCGCCCCGCCGAGGAGAAGGCCGACCGGCTCGACCGGCTGACGGCGCAGCTGCGCGAGGCGCTCGCCACGGGGTCCGCGGAGCACCCGGTGCTCGCGGCGCTCGCCGACACCGTGCGCCGATACGAGATCGACCACCAGCACTTCGCCGACTTCATGGTGTCGATGCGGATGGACACCACCGTCTCCGCCTACGCCACGTTCGACGAGCTCGGCGTCTACGTCCACGGCTCGGCGGCGGTGATCGGGCTGCAGATGCTGCCGGTCCTCGGCACCACCGTCCCGCGCGCCGAGGCCGAACCCGCGGCGGCGACGCTGGGGGTGGCGTTCCAGATCACGAACTTCCTGCGCGACGTCGGAGAAGACCTCGACCGCGGGCGGGTCTACCTGCCGGCCGACGAGCTCGCCGCATTCGGCGTCGACCGGGACGTGCTCGCCTGGTGCCGGCGGTCCCGCCGCCCCGACGCGCGCGTGCGCCGGGCCCTGGCCCACCTCGTGGCGCACACCCGGGCGGTGTACCGCCGCGCCGAACCGGGGCTGGCCATGCTGGAGCCGGTCTCACGCGCGTGCGTGACGTGTGCGTTCACGCTGTACCGGGGCATCCTCGACGAGATCGAGGTTGCCGACTACCACGTGCTGCACCGGCGGGTCGCGGTCCCGGCCCACCGGCGCGCCGGCGTCGCGCTCCCCGGGCTGGCCCGCGCGCTGGCCGCCCGCGCCCTGCCCTGACCGGCCCGAACCCGGAACGGGCGACTCGCGCGCCGAAAACGGGCGACCCGCGTGTCAGGAACGGGCGACTCGCGGATACCCCGCGAGTC
>NZ_JAHKRK010000086.1 GCF_019396355.1 Pseudonocardia nigra | reverse complement strand
GACTCGCGGGATTTCCGCGAGTCGCCCGTTTTCCGCCCGCGAGTCGCCCGGTTCGTACACGCGAGTCGCCCGTTCTCGTCGCGCGAGTCGCCCGGATCAGGAGACGCGCAGGCCGTGGGCGGCGGCGAAGGCGATGGCCTGCTCGACGTCGACGGTGGCGCCGGTCAGCCGGGCCTGGACGTACCCGTCCGGGCCCAGGCGCGCGCCGCGCAGGTCGGCGCCCTCCAGCCGCGTGCGCAGCAGCCGCGCACCACTCAGGTCGGCGCCGTGCAGGTCGCACCCGCGCAGGTCGGTCTCCACGAGGTTGGCCTCGCGCATCCGCAGCCCGGACAGGTCCGTGTCCCGCAGATCCGCCCCGCCCAGCGCGGCCAGCGTGAGATCGCAGTCGGTGACGGTGATCGGGCGCAGCCGGCAGTCGATCAGGCTGGTGCCGAGCAGGGAGCACCCGCGGAACGTCGAGCCGCCCAGCGTGGCCCGCACAATCGTGCACGTGCGGAACGCGCTGCCGCGGTGCGTCGAGTCACCGAGGTCGGCGCCGGTGAAGTCGCACTCGTCGAACGAGCACGACTCGGTGACGAGGCCGCGCAGGTCCGCCTCGACGAACCGGCAGCGCACGAAACGCCGCTGCCGCCACGGCGTTCCGTCGAGCCGTACCTCGGACAGATCGAGATCGCTGAACTCCCCCTCGTCGTGCACCGCAGCAGGGTAGTGCGGAGCGCTCAGCGGAAGTCGCGGGACTTCACCTCCACCGTCAGGGGCAGTCGCTGCAGGCGGTCGGCCACCAGGTTGAGCACCCCCTCCGGGCTGCGCTCCAGCCGGCCCCGCACCAGCAGCGCGGCGCTGCTGATCGCCACCGTCCGGTAGCGCGCCCACAGCCCCTCCGAGCAGGTGACGTTCAGCATCCCGCTCTCGTCCTCGAGGTTGAGGAACGTGACGCCGCGCGCGGTGGCCGGGCGCTGCCGGTGGGTGACGAGCCCGCCGACCAGCACCCGCGGCGGGACCTGTTCCGGGTCGCCGGGGGCGAGGTGGCGCCCGACGGCGTCGAGCCGGTCGATCCGGACGGCGCCGAGTGCGTCGAGCTTCTCGCGCAGGTGCTGCATGGGGTGGCCGTCCGGGGAGACGCCCGTGGCCCAGACGTCTGCGGCGGTGAGCTCGACGTCGGTGAGCCCGGGCAGCGCGGGCGCGTCCAGCCCGACGGCCGTGCCCGGCAGCTGCTCGGGGCGCACCGCGGCCACCACGCCCGCAGCCCACAGCGCCGAGCGGCGGTCGATCCCGAAGCAGCCGAACGCGCCCGCCGTCGCCAGCGCCTCGGCCTGCGGGACGGTGAGCCGCACGCGGCGGGCGAGGTCGGCGAGGTCGCGGTAGGGCCCACCGCGCTCGCGTTCGGCGTCGATCCGCTCGGCGAGCTCCTGGCCGATCCCCCGCACCTCCGCGAGCCCCAGCCGGATGGCCTGGCCGCCGGTGCTGCGCCCGTCCGGCTGCAGCACCGCCTCGGCCCGGCCCCGGTTGACGTCCGGGCCGCGGGCGATCACCCCGTGCCGGCGCGCGTCGGCCACCAGCGACTGCGGCGAGTAGAAGCCCATCGGCTGGGCGTTGAGCAGCGCGGCGCAGAACGCGGCCGGGTAGTGGTGTTTGAACCAGGCGCTGTAGTAGACCAGAGAAGCGAAGCTGATCGAGTGGCTCTCCGGGAACCCGAAGTTCGCGAACGCCAGCATCTTCGTGAAGATCCCGTCGGCGACGTCGCCGGTGATCCCGTTCGCGGCCATACCGGCGAAGAACCGCTCCCGAAGCCGCTCCATCTTCTCCTCCGACCGCTTGGAGCCCATGGCGCGGCGCAGCTCGTCAGCGTCGGCGGCGGAGAAGCCCGCGACGTCCACGGCGATCTGCATGAGCTGCTCCTGGAACAGCGGCACGCCGAGCGTCTTGTCCAGCGCGCCCTTGAGCAGCTCGTGGTCGTGCTCCCACTTCTCGAGGCCGTTGCGCCTGCGGATGTAGGGGTGCACCGAACCGCCCTGGATCGGGCCGGGCCGGATCAGCGCCACCTCGACCACGAGGTCGTAGAACTCCCGCGGTCTCAGCCGGGGCAACGTGGCCATCTGCGCCCGCGACTCCACCTGGAACACCCCGACCGAGTCGGCGCGCGCCAGCATCGCGTAGACGGCGGGATCGGTGGGCTGCAGCTCGTGCAGCCGGACCTTCCGGTCGTGGTGCTCCTCGACCAGGTCGATCATCAGGTGCAGCGCGGTGAGCATGCCGAGCCCGAGCAGGTCGAACTTGACGAGCCCGGCGTACGCGCAGTCGTCCTTGTCCCACTGGACGACCGTGCGCCCCTCCATCCGCGCCCACTCGACGGGCACCACCTCCGACACCGGGCGGTCGCAGATGACCATGCCGCCGGAGTGGATGCCGAGGTGGCGCGGGAAGCCGAGCAGCTCGTTGGCCAGATCGACGACCTGGTCGGGCATCCCGGCGGGCGCGGTGGCGACGTGGCCCACCGGCCCGGCCCAGCGCTCGATCTGCTTGCTCCAGGCGTCCTGCTGCCCCGGGGAGAACCCCAGCGCCTTCGCCATGTCCCGCACCGCCGACCGCGGCCGGTAGGTGATCACGTTGGCGACCTGGGCCGCGCACCCGCGCCCGTACGTGGCGTAGACGTACTGGATCACCTCCTCGCGGCGGCCGGACTCGATGTCGAGGTCGATGTCCGGGTAGCCCTCCCGGGCCGGGGAGAGGAACCGCTCGAACAGCAGTCCCATCGCCACCGCGTCGACGTTGGTGATCCCCAGCGCGTAGCAGACGGCCGAGTTGGCGGCCGAGCCCCGGCCCTGGCAGAGGATGTCGGAGCGGCGGCAGAACGCGACGATGTCGTGGACGATCAGGAAGTAGCCGGGGAAGTTCTTCTGCTTGACGATCTCGAACTCGCGCTGCACGGTCTCGACGGCCTCGGGGTACTCGGCGTGGCTGCCGTAGCGGGTGGCCACCCCGCGCCGGATCAGCTCCCACAGCCAGCTCGCCTCGTCGTGCTTCGGTGGGACGTCGAACGGCGGCAGGTCCGGCGCCACGAGGTCGATCGGGAACGCGCACGCCGCGCCGATCTCCGCCGCCCGCGCGACCGCGCCCGGGTAGCGGGCGTCGAACCGGGCGGCCATCTCCGCGCCGGAGCGCAGGTGGGCGGTGCCCGCGGGTGGGAGCCAGCCGTCGGCGTCGTCGAGGCTGCGCCGGGCCCGCACCGCGGCCAGCGCCGTGGCCAGCGGGAACCGCGCCGGCGTGGCGTAGTGCGCCGCGGTGGTGGCGACCGTGGGCAGCCCGGCGTCGCGGGCGAGCTCGGCGAGCACGTCGTTGCGCTCGGTGTCGGTGGGCAGCCCGCCGTGGGTGAGCTCGACGGCGACGTGGTCGGCCCCGAACCGCTCGACGAGCCGGCGCAGCTCCTTGCCGGCCGCGTCGCGCCCGCCCGCCCGCAGCGCCTGCTGCACCGCGCCCTTGCGGCACCCGGTGAGCACCACGACCTGCCCCGCGGTGTCGGCCACGACCTCGTCGAGGTCGTAGACCGGGCGGCCCTTCTCCGCCCCGCGCAGCTGGGCGGTGCTGATCGTGCGGCACAGCGCGCGGTAGCCGTCGGGATCGCCGGCGAGCAGCAGCAGGTGGCTGCCCTCCGGGTCGGCCACGCCGTTCTGCGGGGCGGTGAGGCCGAGGGACAGCTCGGACCCGAAGACGGTGCGCACGCCCAGCTCGGCGGCGGCCTCGGCGAACCGGACCACCCCGTACATGCCGTCGTGGTCGGTGAGCGCGATCGCGTCCAGGCCCAGCCGCGCGGCCTCCTCCACCAGCTCCTCGGGGTGGCTCGCCCCGTCGAGGAAGCTGAAGTTGGAGTGGCAGTGCAGCTCGGCGTACGGGACGCGGGGCCCGGCGGGCGGCAGCTGCGGCGGCGTGTACGGCTCGCGCTTGCGCGACCAGGCCGGGCCGTCGCCGCCGTCCGGCGGGCCCGCGAGGTTGAGCACGTCGCGGGTGCGGCCCGACAGCGCCGCTTCCAGCTCGCTCCACGGGACGTCCGGGTTGTTCCAGCCCACCCCGGAAGTCGAACATAGGTTCGATGATCGGTTCAAGCACCCCGTCGGGCGTCACACGAACGCGGAGGCGATGGCGTCGGCCGCAGCGAGCATCTCGGACCCGACGGCCTGCAGACCGATGGCGGCCGCGATCAGCCCGGTGGAGACCCGCTCGACCACTCCCCACTCCCAGATCGCCACCGGGTCGCACCCGGTCCGGGTGGCGAGCAGGCGGGCGCGCTCGCGGGGGTCGTCGGCCATCAGCTCGACCGGGTCCTCGCGCATGAGCACGCCCAGGTCGTACTCCGGCTCGGCCAGCAGCCCGTCCGGATCGACGAGCGCGAACCCACCACCGGGGACCCGCAGCGTGTTCCACTGATGTACGTCACCGTGCACGAGCACCGCGCGGTCCGGGGAGTGCGCTGCGATCCGTCGGTCGGCGCACCGCAGCGCGTGGTCGACCGCCGCGCGCGAGCACGGCCGGTCGAGATCCGTCCACGCGGTCACGACGTGGTCGGCGAGCCAGCGACCCTTCTCCGCGCCGGTGCGCAGGCCCGCGTCCGGTGCAGGACGCCACAGCCGGGCCGCGAGCGTGCACATGATCTCCAACCGCCGGTCGATCGGCACGTCGAGCTCGTACAGCGACGGGCCGAGCCGGTCCAGCAGCAGCGCGCTGCGGCCGGGGTCGGACTCGACGAGGCGCACGCATCCCGAACCGCCCGCGAGCCGCAGCACGGTGATCTCGTCCGCGGCCTGCCCGGGGCGCGGGACGAGCAGCTTCAGCACGGCGGGCGCGCCGTCGGCCCGCATCGCCTCGGCCACGTACGCCTCGGTCGCGCCCTCGTATGGCCGGCCGACGTGATCCCCCAGTCGCGCTCCAGACCGACGACCAGCTCGGGCAGCCCGGCCAGCCAACCGGCTGCGCCCGCCTGCACGGCTTTCGCCCGAACCACCTCGGGAACGTCCACGTCGGGCACGGGGCGGCAGGCTAGCCACTCCGCCCCGGCGGGCGCGACGGAGTTCCGCATCAGGCTGCGGACACCGGAAGATGGCCGCTGATCGCGCGCAGCAGGGCGGCCTTCGGTCGCGCGCCGGTGATCTGCGTGGCGACCCGCCCGCCGACGTAGAGGGTGAGCGTCGGCATCCCCAGCACGCCGGCGGCCCTGGCCGTCTCCGGGTTCGCGTCGACGTCGAGCTGGGCCACGACCAGCCGCCCCTCCTGTTCGGCGGCGAGCTCCCGCAGCACCGGGACGATCATCTTGCAGGGCGGGCACCAGTCCGCGGTGAAGTCGAGCAGCACGGGCAGCTCGGCGCGCAGCACCAGCTCGTCGAACGTGGCGTCGGTGACGGTGACGATCATGTAAACTCCTCGTGGTCGGCACGCCCCGTCCGCGAGTCGGCACGAATCGGTGCGCGAGTCGGCACGAACTGGTGGGCGAGTCGGGCGATCAGTGCGCGCGAGTCGGCGAATCGGTGAGCGCGGACGCGACCGCGCAGCGCGGCTCCGGCGGGGCCTCGAGCTGCGCCGCGAGCTCGTCGCGCACGGCGTGCAGCCGCGCGAGCCAGGCATCCACCTCGGCGAGCTTCTGCCGTTGCACCGCTCGGGAGTCGGGGCAGCTCGTCCCCGTCGGATGGCCCGCACGGAGGCACTCGACGAAGGGACGGGTCTCCTCGAGCGCGAACCCGAGCCCGACCAGCGACCGGATCTCGGCGACCACCCGCAGGTCGGCCTCGTCGTAGTCGCGGTAGCCGTTGGCCCTCCGCCGCGCGCGCAGCAGCCCCAGCTCCTCGTAGTGCCGCAACGTCCGGGCGCTCACCCCGGCGCGCCGCCCCAGCTCGCCGATCCGCACGTCAGCGACGCTAGACCTTCACGTCGACGGCAACGCCAGCATCACAGGCGAAAACCCGGCGATCCGGAGGCGCGCCCCCGCTACCCTCGGTCGCGGCGGCGCCGACGGGAGTGACGACCCCCGAGCCGCCCGGCCGGTCCCCGTCACCCGACCGCGCAACGAGGCCGGCCGCCGCCGCGGCCTGCGAAGGTGTGGTGGCACCGCGAGCACCCGATCGCCCACACCTCCCGGGATGTCGAACCGAGGAGGTGCCGAAATGCCACGCACGCTCACCGCGGGCCTGCCCGAGAAGATCGGGCGGCGCGCCACCGTACGCGGATGGGTCCATCGCCGCAGGCGGCTGTCGCACGTCTCGTTCCTCGTCGTCCGCGACCGCGCCGGCCTCGCCCAGGTCATCGTGAGCGACGAGCCCGGGCGGCGGCAGGTCGACGGGCTCGGCGAGAAGACCGCCGTCGCCGTCGAGGGCACGGTGGTCGCCAACCCGAAGGCGCCCGGCGGCGCCGAGCTGACCGACCCGCGCATCACCGTGCTCGGCTCGGCGAGCCCACCGCCCGTCGAGCTCTGGCGGCCCGCCCTCGCAGCCGGCCTGCCGGCGTTGTTGGACCACGCGCCGATCACCTGGCGCCATCCCGCGCAGGCCGCGGTCTGGCGGCTGGCGGCCGCGTCCCTGCGCGGGTTCCGCCACACCCTGGACGAGCGCGGCTTCACCGAGATCCAGACCCCGAAGCTGGTGGGCGGGTCCACGGAGTCCGGGGCGACGGTGTTCACCGTCGACTACTTCGGGCGACCCGCGTACCTCGCGCAGTCCCCGCAGTTCTACAAGCAGATCATGGTGGGGGTCTTCGAGCGCGTCTACGAGGTGGGCCCGGTCTTCCGCGCCGAGCCGCACGACACGGCGCGGCACCTGGCCGAGTACGTGTCGCTGGACGTCGAGCTCGGCTTCATCGACGACCACCGCGACGTCCTCGCCGTGCTGCGCGAGGTGCTGGCCGGGATGCTCGAGGCGATCCGCACCGACGTCCCCGACGCGGTGGCGCCGGCCGGGGCGCGCCTGCCCGAGGTGCCCGAGCGAATCCCGGTGATCCACTTCCGGGACGCGCTCGCGCTCGTGGGCGCCCACCCCGACGAGCCGGACCTGGCCCCGGAGCACGAACGGCGCATCGGCCGCTGGGCCCTGGAGGAGCACGGGTCGGACTTCGTGGCGGTCGAGGGCCACCCGGCCCGGAAGCGGCCGTTCTACACCAGTCCCCAGCCCGACGACCCGCGCTGGACGAACTCCTTCGACCTGCTCTTCCGCGGGCTGGAGCTCGTGACGGGCGGCCAGCGGCTGCACGAGTACGCCGACTACGCGCAGGCGCTCGCCGACCGCGGCGAGGCCACCGGCCCGTACGAGCCGTACCTGCAGGCGTTCCGGCACGGCATGCCGCCGCACGGCGGGTTCGCGCTCGGGCTGGAGCGGTGGACCGCGCGGCTGGTCGGGGCGGACAACATCCGGCGGACGACGCTGTTCCCCCGCGACCTGCACCGCCTCACGCCGTAGCGTCTAGTCGTAGATCCCCGTGACCCACCACCTCCCGTCCCGGGCGAGCAGCAACAGCGCCGCACCCCCATCGACGACGACCTGCAGCCTGCTGCCCTCCACGCCGTCGGGCACCCACCACCGCTGACGCAACGGCCACGGCCCGGCCCACCCGTGCACCGTGCGGGGTGATCCGTCGTCGACCGCGAGCCGGTGCGGGGACGCGGACAGCAGGTCGGGCGCGGTGAGGGCCACCGCGGTGCCCTCGGCGTCGAGCAGTTCGGCGGGCAGGGGCTGCGGGGGCACGGTGGCGGGTGACGGCGCGGGCACCCGGCCCGGCCAGGACGGCGGCGGCTCCCGGACCGCGGATGTTCGCGTGGAGCGGCGCGGAGCGGGGGTCCGGCGGCGCCGGTTCGTCGAGCGCGGCCGGGCGGCGTCGTCCCCGGCCGCCACGGGGTCGCGGCCGGCGCGGCGCACCACGTCCTCCGGCCACCCCGCCGGTGCCGCCGTGGCCGGCTTCTCGGCCTCCTGGCGCGGTCTCCCCACCGGCGGGGCGACAGCAGGCCGCTCGGTCGGGGCCGGGTCCTCCAGCGGCAGCGCGGGGAGCCCGAGGTCGCGGTCGTCGCCCCACGGCACCAGCCGCACCTGCTCGGCGGGCTCCCGGCCGCCGACGAGTACCCCCGTGACCACGGACTCGGGGCCGAGCAGCGCCTGCACCCGCACCAGCGCGCGGCCCGCGCGCTCGTCGGACTCCCCGACGTCCCCCCACAGCCCGAGCTGCAGGGCACCCGCGGGGACCGTCTCCTCCGGCACCAGCCACAGCCGCGTCACCGCCCCCACCCCGCCCGGCTCGTCCGGGGCCTCCGCGCGCCGTTCCGCGGAGCGGGTGATCCAGGCGTCGAGCTGCCAGCGGACGCGGTCGACGGTGCCGGCGGGGGTGAGCGGCTCGGCGCACCGCCAGACCCGGTGCAGCTCCTCCCCCGTGTCGGTGCGCGCGGCGATCCCGAGCTGCGTGCACGACAACCCGTGCCCGGCCAGCGTGCGGTGCAGCTGCTCGGCCAGCCCGCGCGCAGCGAAGGCCGCGGCGTCGACGCGGTCGACGGGCGGGTCCAGCTCGAGCTCCACGGTCAGCTCCTCGGGAGGGAGCCTGCGGACCGGCGGGCGGGGGTCGAGGCCGCGGGCGAGGCGGTGGCAGAGCACGGCGTCGGCCCCGAACCGGGAGGCGACGTCCTCGGCGTCGAGCGCGGCGAACGCCCCGAGGCTGCGCAGTCCCAGCCGGTGCAGGAGCCCGACCAGCTCGGAGCGGTCCACGTCGGGTTCGCGGTCGAGCTCCTCCACACCGAGCGGGGCGAGGAACGCGGGGGTGTCGCCCTGCGCGACGGCCAGCCCGCGCCGGGCCGCGAGCACGGCGGCGAACAGCCCGTCGGCCAACCCGACCTGGCACTCCGCCCCGGTGCGCGCGGCGACCTGGTCGACCAGCCGCTCCGCCGCCGCCTGCTCCCCGCCGAACCAGCCGACCGGACCCTGCGCGGCCAGCGCCACCAGCCCCGGCCGCACCACCTCCACGCCGGGGGCCAGCTCCTCGACCGCGACCACGACCGGCTCGAACGCGCGGGCGTCGCGGTCGGGGTCGCGCTCGAGCACCACGAGGTCGGGGCACCGGGCCTGCGCCTCCCGGCGGCGCAGCCCCCGGCGCACGCCGTGGGCGCGGGCGACAGCGGAGCACGCCAGCACCCGGTTGGCCACGACCACCGCCGCCGGCCGGTGCGCCGGGACGTGCGCGGCCATCGCCGCCGCCGTGACCGGCCAGTTGGGCGACCACAGCGCGAGCACACGGGTGGGGCCCGCCGTCACCCCGCCGCCTCCATCGGGACCGCGGCCAGTCGTTCGACGGTGCCGGGCACGCTGCCGAGGGCGCCGCGCGGGCCCGGCAGCAGCAGGCGGCCCTCCTGACCGCTGCGGGCGACCCCCCGCCCCCGCACGTGCACCGCGACCTGCCGGGCGCACAACCTGCCTGCGCCGGCCCCCACCCCATGCCATCGGGTGTCGCTGCAGCTCAGCTCGATGTCCGCCCCCGGCCACGCGCCGAGCGCCAGCAGCACCGCGCCGCGCTGGCGCGCCCTTGCCGCGAGCCGCTGCCGGTCGGCGGCGCGCACCCCCGCCCGGGCGGCGCCGGACACCGCGACCACGTCCATCCCGTCGAGCAGCGCGGCGGTGACGGCGACCAGGTCGGCCCCGGGATCGGGCACCAGCGCCAGCCGTTCGAGGCGGACGCCCGCCTCCGCGGTCGCCACCAGCCCGAGTCCCGGTCTGCCGACCACCCCGGCCCACGCCCCGTCCGCCGAGGCCGCGGAGAGCAGCGCGAGCAGCAGCGAGGTGGCGCCCGGCGCCTCCGGGAGTGCGACGGTGGACCCGCGGCGGAGCCCGCCCGCCGGGAGCAGCCGGGCCAGGGGCTCGGCCACCGGCAGCACGCGTCCGTCGGCCTCGGGGACGGCCGCGGGCCGTACACTCCCCGACCGGTCCTCGATGCGGCGCAACAGCCCGCGCGCCAGCTCCAGCCGGCTCGCCGGATCGGCCCTCCCGGCTCCCGCAGCGGCACCGCCGGCCACGGCGGCCTCAGGCATGGCACACCTCCCCTGGCGATCCACGCCGTGGGGAAGCCGGCGAGTTCGAACTGATGTTCGACAATAGCCTCGCCGCGCGGCGCTCTCAAGCCCCTCTCAGGTGACGACTCGACCAGGGCGCGTGATCCGGCCACGCGCTCCGATTGCAGCAAAGCCACTTTCACGCAACGACGTTGCAGGAAAGTGGCTTTGCTGCGGTCAACCGAGGGCGGCCGGGGCCACGCGTCGGGGTCAGTGGGCGAAGTGGCGGGTGCCCGTCAGGTACATCGGCACGCCCGCAGCCGCGGCCGCCGCGACGACGGCCTCGTCGCGCACCGAGCCGCCCGGCTGCACCACTGCCCGGACGCCGGCCTCGAGCAGCACCTCCAGCGCGTCCGGGAACGGGAAGAACGCGTCGGACGCCGCCACCGAGCCGCGGGCCCGGTCGCCCGCCCGCGAGACCGCGAGCCGGCACGAGTCGACCCGGTTGACCTGGCCCATCCCGATCCCGACCGCGGCGCCGCCGGAGGCCAGCAGGATCGCATTGGACTTCACCGAGCGGCAGGCCCGCCACGCGAACGCAAGGTCGGCCAGCACGTCGGCGGGCACCGGGTCGCCGGCGGCGAGCGTCCAGGTGTCCGGGTCGTCGCCCGCGGCGTGGATCGCGTCGCGCTGCTGCAGCAGCAGCCCGCCGGAGATCGGGCGCATCTCGGCGCCGCCGCGCCGGACGGTGCCGGGCAGCCGCAGCACGCGGATGTTCTTCTTGCGGGTGAGCACCTCGAGCGCGCCGTCGGCGTAGGCCGGGGCGAGGATCACCTCGGTGAAGATCTCCGCGACCTGCTCGGCCATCGCGACGCTGACCTCGCCGTTCGCCGCGATCACACCGCCGTAGGCGCTGACCGGGTCCGTGGCGTGCGCCTTGCGGTGGGCCTCGGCGATGTCGCCTCCCACGGCGATGCCGCACGGGTTGGCGTGCTTGATGACCGCCACGCACGCACCCTCGTGGTCGTGCGCGGCCCGCCACGCGGCGTCGGCGTCGACGTAGTTGTTGTACGACATCTCCTTGCCGTGCAGCTGCTCCGCACCGGCCAGACCGGGCTCGCCGGAGACGTACAGCGCGGCCGCCTGGTGCGGGTTCTCGCCGTAGCGCAGGGTGGCGGACCGCTCCCACGTGGCGCCGACCCACGACGGGAAGACGGCGGCCTCTGGCTCGGGCGCCAGCACGTTGCCCAGCCACGACGCCACGGCGACGTCGTAGGTGGCGGTGTGCCGGAACGCGGCCACGGCCAGCAGCCGCCGGTCGGCCGGCTCGAACCCACCGTTCTTGACCTGCTCGAGCACCCAGTCGTACCGCTGCGGGTCGACGACGACGGCCACGCTGTCGTGGTTCTTGGCCGACGCCCGGACCATCGCCGGCCCGCCGATGTCGATCTGCTCGACGCACTCCTCCGGGCCGGCGCCCGACGCGACCGTCTCGGTGAACGGGTAGAGGTTCGACACCAGCAGGTCGAACGGGGCGATCCCGAGCTGCTCGATCTGCGCGAGGTGCTCCGGCTTGCGCGTGTCGGCCAGCAGGCCGGCGTGGACGCGCGGGTGCAGCGTCTTGACCCGGCCGTCGAGGCACTCCGGGAACCCGGTCAGCTCCTCGACCGGCGTGACCGGTACGCCCGCGTCGGCGATGCGCTGCGCGGTGGAACCGGTGGAGACGATCTCGACGCCCAGCGCGTGCAGGCCCGTGGCGAGCTCCAGCAGCCCCGACTTGTCGTACACGCTGATCAGGGCGCGGCGCACCGGCCGTCGCTGGCCACTCAGCGGCGACGGTCCGCTCGCAAGCTCACTCACGGGATGCTCACCTCTCGTCCGGTCACGGTGGCCCCTTCGCGGGCCAGCGCGGCGACGGTGCCCACGAGCAACCGCCGCTCCTCGATCTTGATGCGTGCGTGCAGGGTCTCGACGGTGTCGCCGGGCTCGACCGGCACAGCGCTCTGGGCGAGCACGGGTCCGGTGTCCACGCCGTCGTCGACCAGGTGCACGGTGGCCCCGGTGACCTTCACGCCGTACGCGAGCGCGTCGGCGACCCCGCGCACGCCGGGGAACGCGGGCAGCAGCGCGGGATGCGTGTTGATCATCGGGCTGCCGATTCCGGCCAGGAAGCCCGCGCCGAGGATCTTCATGAAGCCGGCGCTGACCACCAGGTCGGGCCGGTGCTCGGCCACGGCCTTGGCCAGGGCGGCGTCCCAAGCGGCGCGGTCGGCGTGGTCGGCGACGCGCACCGTGAACGTCGGGATGCCGGCCCGTTCGGCCCGCGCCAGGCCCTCGATCCCGGCGCGGTCGGCGCCGACGGCGGCGACGCGGGCCGGGAAGCCGGGTCCGGAAGCGGCGTCGAGGAGCGCCTGCAGCAGCGTGCCGGACCCGGAGACCAGGACCACCACCCGCGCCGGAACGGGGATCTCGACCCGGTAGGAACGGCTCGTCGGCGCGGGCAAGCGGGGGCTCCTCGAACGGTTCTCAGATCGCCTCTGTCGGTGACCAGCCTAGGCGGCGGCGCAGGTCACACCGCGCCCGGCGCCCGTTTCGCAGGGGAGGAGCCCGCTCGATCGGACCTATTGGAACAGAGCGTTCCGTTCTGTTAAGCTGACAGCAGATCGCGCGACGCGGACAGCGCGGCCGACCCGACCGAGAGGCAGACGACGATGAGCGAGACCACCGCCCACGAGTGGACCGTCCTGCGCGCTGCGCACCAGGCCCTGCGCAGCGCCGTTCACGGTGTGGCCGACGGCGACTGGAACCGCGTCACTCCCTGCGAGGGATGGACCGTGACCCAGGTGCTCCAGCACGCGGCGGGCGACCAGATCGGCTTCGCCGCGTTCCTCACCGGCGCACCGGGGCCGTCGGAGAACCCGTTCGCACCCTCCGGTGTGCTCGACCGCACCCCCGTCGAGGTCGCGGAGGAAGCGATGGCGGCTTCCGCCGCCGGCTGGGCGACCGTCGGCGAGGACGTCGAGGAGGTTCCGGTTCCGGTGCCGCCCGGCAAGATGCCCGCCACGCTCGGCGTCGGCGCCTGTGCGCTCGACGCCGCCGTCCACGCCTGGGACATCGCCGTCGCCACCGATCAGCCCTCGCCGCTCGGTCCGGAGCTCGCCAGGGAGCTGATGCCCGTCGCCACCAGCATCGTCGAGCCCCTCCGGGCATACGGCGCCTACGCACCGGCGCTCGAACCCGTCGACGGCGACGGGGACCTCGCCGCGCTGCTGCGCCACCTCGGCCGCCGTCCCGACTGGAGCGCCTGACAGCCCTGCTGGTTCGCGGTCTACGCGTCCGGGTGCCGCCGGTCCGCGGCGTCGCCGGCGTCGGCCGGCTCGCCCGGTTCGGCCCCGTCGGCAGCCTCACGTTCGGCCGCCTGCCGGGCGCGCAGCGCCACGAGCTCGGCGACGGTGCGGGGGCCGCGCTGCTCGGGCACCGCGGGGGCCGCCTGCTCCACCGGCGCCGACCGCCGCCGTGGCCGCGGGATCCGGCCGCGCTTCGGCCTCCCCGCCCGCTCCGCGGCATCCCACTCCGCCCGCGGCACCCGCCTGGGCTCCGCTCGCTCCGGCTCGGCGTCGTCGGTGGCATCGGCACCGTCGTCGGGGGCGTCGTCGGGGGCGTCGGGGGCGTCCGCGTCAGCGGGTCCGACGGCCTCCGGCTCCGGGGCGTCGTCGACGGCGTCAACCAGGTCGGCAGCGTCGGCAGGCTCGGTGGCCTCGGTGGCCTCGGTCGGCGGGGCCTCTTCGACAGCGGGCACCTCGCTGGGCTCGGGCGTCGGCACGCGCTCGGGCCGCCGCCGAACGGGCCGCGACGGGGTCGGGCGCACGCGTCGTCCGCCGCCGTGCAGCAGCGCGATCGCCAGCGCCGGCGACCCGACCCACAACAGGACGGTGGCCAGCATCAGCTCGGCCGGCAGGTGCACCGGGTCGAACGGACCCGCCCCGAGCCTGCCGCCCGCCAGCGGGGCCGCCAGCGCGGCCGCCGCCGCCGTCAGCGCCGCGGTGCCCACTGCGGCGGGGAGCCGCTGCGCCGGTGTCGCGGTGCGGCCGCAGGTCAGTCCGGCCAGCACCCCGACGGCCACCGGGAGGACGAACACCACCGCGACCCACGACGGCGGCGCGGTGTCCGGCATGGCCGCCAGCAGCGGGAAGCTCGACGCCTCGCCGACGTGGGCCCCGAAGGGCGACGCCCCGCCGATCCCGACCTCGATGCCGGGCCCGAGCGCCCAGCCCAGGCCCGCGATCACGGCGTTGGGCAGGTACGCGAGCACGAGCAGGGTGACGCCGACGCCCTCGCCCAGGTCCGGCGCGAGGTCCCGGTACGCCGCAGCCACGTCCGGCGCACCGAGGACGAGGCCCACGAGGAGCACCGCCGCCCCGACGAGCGACAGCCCGACGAGCGCGACGGCGGCGCCGCGCAGCGCAGGCCGCAGCCATCCGGGCAGCCGGGCCGCCCATTCGGCCGGGAGCTCGCACACCCGGAGCACGCCCACGACGGCACCGGCGCCGGAGACGAGGCCGCCGCCCACCATCGCCGACCACGGGGCCACCGCGACCTCGGCCGCGCGCGGCAGCAGTGCGCTGCCCAGCACGGCCACCGCGGCGTGCGCCCCGGCGATGCCGGCGATCACGGCTCCGGCGTCGACGCGCGGGCGGCACCCCAGCCTGCGGACCGACCAGGCCGACCCGACGGCCACGACCGCGAACACCGCCATGGTCGGGAGCAGCGGCAGCACGCTGAGTGGCCGGCCCTCCAGCACGAGCGGGATCTGGTGTGCTGCCAGCCACAGCGGGATCGCGGCGGCGAAGGCGCCGTCGATCGACACCCCGCCGCCCGCGGTCGCCACGACGACGACCGCCGCCGGGACGAGCAGGGCGTAGCTGACGAGCACCGTGCCCATCGCGCCGGCCAGCAGCAGCCGCAGCCGGTCCAGGCCCTCGACCCCCGCCGGCTCCCGGCGCTCCGGCGCGCCGTCCGGCTGCTGGTCGGTCGGGTCGAGGTCGGTGGAGGTGCGAGCGGACGTCACGCGCTCCAGGGTTGCAGCGCGGCGCGCCGGGGCGGGTCAGGCACGCCGAACCCGTGGAGCCGGACCTCGGAGGGATCTAGGCCGTGTCCCGTGGATCAGGGGCGATGGGCTTCGTGATCCAGATGGTTCCTGCGAGGCGGAGGACCGGGGGACGGCAGCCGGCGGAGCCGGCGGGGTGGGTGAGGGGAGCGCCGTCGTACTTGACGTACCCGGGCCTGCCGACAACGCAGCCAGGGCCCATCTGGGCGCGAAGACCGCGTTCATGATCCGCGGGACGCGGCCTAGTGCTGGGGCGGGTTGCCCGGCTGGATGAACCGGGTCTGGTCGCCCTCGCCCTGCTCGCCGTCGCGCTGCTCGTGGCGGCCCTCGGCCTGCTCCGGCCGGGCGGCCGCCTGCGGGATCGCGGTGGTGGCGTCGGAGGCCCCCGCCGGAGCGCCGGACGCCAGCGGCGTGCCGGGCGACGACGGCGTCTCGGCGCCGCTCTCGGCCGCCCCGCCGCCGTACCAGGGCGCGCCGGGCCGGGCGCCGGCCTCGGGCGGGGACGCCTGCTGCTGCCCCCAGCCGCTCTGGGCGGGCGGCTGCTGGCCGTACCCGGGCTGTGCGCCGTAGCCGGGGTAGCTGCCGGGCTGCTGTGCGCCGTACTGCCCGTAGCCGCTCTGCTGCCCGTAGCCCGGCTGCTGCCCGTAGCCGCCGGGGGAGCCGCCGTACTGGCCGTAGCCACCCTGCTGCCCGTAGCCCTGCTGCGGGTAGCCGCCGTAGCCGCCCTGCGGGTAGCCCGGCGGTGTGCTCGACCGCGCGGCGGGGGCCTTGACCAGGCCGGCGTCGAGCAGGACCGCGCCGACAGCGACGGCGGCCTGCAGGATCGCGAGGATCAGCGCGAAGATGCCGATGCCCGACGCGCCCAGGCTCACCACGGCCTGCAGGAGCAGCAGCGCGCCGGTGGTGACCACGACGGCGGCCGGCACCAGCACGCGGCCGACCTTCGGCAGCACCGCCGCACCCGCCAGCAGCCCGCCACCGATGAGCAGCACTCCTCCGAGGCCGGCCAGACCGAGCTCGCCGAAGAAGCCGAGCAGGTAGATCACCAGGCCGAGACCGGCGGCGGCGAGCGCCAGCAGCCGGGCGGGGCCGGGTGCCAGCCCGCCGCCATCGGCCGAGGCCGTGGCGCCCGTCTGCTCGCCCGACGACGCGGACGGCGAGCCGGTCACCGACGACGGCGGCGTGGACGGCGTGCCGTAGGACGGTGGCGTCCCGGGTTGCTGGCTCATGGCGAACTCCCTCCGTGCGGACTCCCGCGGTCCACGCAGGCGGTGCAGGGGAACGCTAGTCCATTCCGTGTCCCCGGGTGCGCGCGGGCGATCAACGTGCCGCGGTTCGCCGGGTCACGGTTGCGCCACCTCGCGCAGCCCGCCCTCCACCGTCCACCAGCGGGAGATACCCAGCCTGCGCAGGAAAGCCACGTCGTGGCTCGCCACGATCAGCGCGCCGCGATGGGCCGTCATCGCCTCGGCGAGCCGGTCGACGCTCGCGAGGTCGAGGTTGTTCGTCGGCTCGTCGAGCAACAGCAGCTGCGGGGGCGGATCGGCGAGCAGGAGCCGGGCCAGCACCACCCGGAACCGCTCGCCGCCGGACAGCGTGCCCGCCGGTCTGCTCACGTGGTCGCCCTGCACGAGGAACCGGGCGAGCCCGGCCCGCACCTGCTGCGGGTCGGCGGCCGGGGCGCCGGCGCGCACGTTGTCGAGCACGGACGCGGCGTCGTCGAGCACGTCGAGGCGCTGCGGCAGGTACGCGAACGGGACCGTCGGCTCGAGCCGGCGCAGCAACGTGGTCTTGCCCGTGCCGTTGCCGCCGAGCAGCCCGATCCGCTCCGGGCCGCGGACGACGAGCCCGCCGACCTCCAGCACGGTGCGGCCGGCCGGTACCACGGTGCCCGGGAGGTCGACGCGGATGTGGTCGTCGTCTCGGACGCCGGCCTCGGCGACCCGCAGCCCGTGCCGGGCGCCGTCGAGCCGCTGCTCGTGCATGATCCGGTGCTTGCCCGCCGAGACCTCGGCCTCCCTTCTGCGCTGGTTCATGATGACCTTCGGACGGCGCTTGTTGGCGTAATCGGTGTCGGCGTAGCGGACCCGCCGGTCGAGCTTGATCCGGGCCTCCACCAACTGGCGCTGCTCACGCCGCAGATCCGCCTCCGCCACCCGGACGAGCCGCTTCGCCGCCTCCTGCTCCGCGGCGAGCTGCTCCTCGTAGGCCGAGAGCGTCCGCCGAACAGGCGCACCGAGCCGTCCCGGAGCTCGGCGACCGAGTCGACGAGCTCGAGCAGCTCGCGGTCGTGGCTGACGACGAGCAGCACGCCGGGCGACGTCGCGACGGCGTCGTACAGCAGGCCCCGGGCCCGCCGGTCGAGGTTGTTCGTCGGCTCGTCCAGCAGTGCGACGGGCGGGCGCCGCACGAGCAACCCGGCGAGCCCGGTGAGGACCGCCTCGCCGCCGGAGAGCGTGCCGACGGGGCGGTCCAGGGCGGTCGGCAGCCCGAAGCGGGCGAGCGCGGCGACGGCCCGCTCCTCGACGTCCCACCCGTCGTCGCCGACGGTCGCGACCGCCGCGGCGTCCCCGGCCTCGACGGCATGCAGCGCGGCGCGCTGGTCGGCGACGCCGAGCAGCTCGGCGACGGTCCGCCCGGCGCCCAGCGCGACGTCCTGGGGCAGGTACCCGACGCTCCCTACCGTGCTGATCGCGCCCGCGGTCGGGGCGAGCCGCCCGGCGATCAGCCGCAGGAGCGTGGACTTGCCCGAACCGTTGGTCCCGACGATCCCGGTGCGGCCGGAGTCGAAGGCGACGTCGAGGCCGCGCAGGACGGGCGTGCCGTCGGGCCAGTCGAAGGACAGACCGGAGCAGACGACGGCAGGCGTGGACGGAGAAGGAGACATGGGCGACACCTCACGGACGAACCGGATCACCCGCCGGGCGACGAGCCGCGGACGCGGGCAGGGAGGTGTCAGCTGCGCACGGGACCACCATACGGGAGCAGCCGCGGCAAACGCAACACCAGTCGCATTAGTGGTCCCACCCCGAACGCCAGGAAAGCCACGTTCCTGACGCTGAACGTCAGGAACGTGGCTTTCCTGTCACTTCGCGGTGCGGATCAGAGACCCGCGATGATCTCCTTCGTCAGCGCGGCCGTCTCGCTCGGCGTCTTGCCGACCTTGACGCCCGCCGCCTCCAGCGCGTCCTTCTTGGCCTGCGCCGTACCGGCCGAGCCGCTCACGATCGCGCCGGCGTGGCCCATCGTCTTGCCCTCGGGGGCGGTGAACCCGGCGACGTAACCGACGACGGGCTTGGTGACGTTGGCCTTGATGAAGTCGGCCGCCCGCTCCTCGGCGTCACCGCCGATCTCGCCGATCATCACGATCGCCGCGGTCTCCGGGTCGGCCTGGAAGGCCTCGAGCGCGTCGATGTGGGTGGTGCCGATGACCGGGTCGCCGCCGATGCCGATGGCCGTGGAGAAGCCGATCTCCCGCAGCTCGTACATCATCTGGTAGGTCAGCGTGCCCGACTTCGACACCAGGCCGATCTTGCCCGCGCCGGCGATGTCGGCCGGGATGATGCCGGCGTTCGACTTCCCGGGGGAGATGATGCCGGGGCAGTTCGGGCCGATGATCCGCGTCCTCGGGGTCCGGGGTGCCCCCGGTGTTGTCTCTGTCCCCTTGGCGCAGGCGTGCGCCCAGAAGTAGGCGGAGTCGTGCACCGGGATGCCCTCGGTGATCACCACACAGAGCGGGATCTCGGCGTCGATGGCCTCGATCACGGCGTCCTTGGCGAACTTCGGCGGCACGAAGACGACGCTGACGTCGGCGCCGGTCTCCTTCATGGCCTCCTCGACGGTGCCGAACACCGTGAGGTCCTTGCCGCCGATCGTCACCGTGGTGCCAGCCTTGCGGGCGTTCACGCCGCCGACGATGTTGGTGCCCGCCGCCAGCATCTTCGTGCTGTGCTTGGTGCCCTCACCGCCGGTGATGCCCTGGACGATGACCTTGCTGTTCTCGTTGAGGAAGATCGACATGATCAGGCCCCTGCCGCTGCGAGCTCGGCGGCCTTGTCGGCCGCGTTGTCCATGGTGTCCACCTGGGTGACGAGCGGGTGGTTCGCCTCGTCCAGGATCCGCCGCCCCTCGACGACGTTGTTGCCGTCGAGCCGCACGACCAGCGGCTTGGAGGCGCTGTCACCGAGGATCTTCAGCGCCTCGACGATGCCGGTGGCGACCGCGCCGCACGCGGTGATGCCGCCGAAGACGTTGACGAACACGCTCTTGACGGCCGGGTCGCCGAGGATGACGTCCAGGCCGGCGGCCATGACCTCGGCCGAGGCGCCACCGCCGATGTCGAGGAAGTTGGCGGGCTTCACGCCGCCGTG
The DNA here is from genome assembly GCF_019396355.1 of Pseudonocardia nigra. Lineage (GTDB taxonomy): Bacteria > Actinomycetota > Actinomycetes > Mycobacteriales > Pseudonocardiaceae > Pseudonocardia > Pseudonocardia nigra. The sequence continues at coordinate 8,432 of NZ_JAHKRK010000086.1, read as the reverse complement.
CTTCTCGCCGGCGTACGCGACGACGTCGAGCGTGCTCATGACGAGGCCGGCGCCGTTGCCGATGATGCCGACCTCGCCGTCGAGCTTGACGTAGTTGAGGTCCTTCGCCTTGGCCTTGGCCTCGAGCGGGTCCTCGGTGCGCTCGTCGACGAGCGCGGCGTGGGCCGGCTGCCGGAACGCAGCGTTCTCGTCGAGGGTGACCTTCCCGTCCAGCGCGATGACCTTGTCCTGCGGGTCGCGCACCAGCGGGTTGACCTCGACCAGCGTGGCGTCCTCCGCGACGAAGGTCTCCCACAGCTTGACGATCACGTCGGCGGCCTGGTCGGCCACCGCTGCCGGGATCTTCGCCTGGGCGACGATGTCGGCGGCCTTCGCGCGGTCGACGCCGGCGATCGCGTCGACCGGCACCCTCGCCAGCGCCTCGGGGCGCTCGACGGCGAGCTGCTCGATCTCCATGCCGCCCTCGGCCGACGCCATGGCGAGGAAGGTGCGGTTCGAGCGGTCCAGCAGGAAGGAGAAGTAGTACTCCTCGGCGATGTCGCTGGCCTCGGTGACCAGCACGCGGTGCACCGTATGGCCCTTGATGTCGAGGCCGAGGATGGCCTCGGCCTTCTCCCGCGCCTCATCGGCGTTCTCGGCGAGCTTGACGCCGCCCGCCTTGCCCCGGCCACCGGTCTTCACCTGGGCCTTGACGACCACGGCGGTGCCGAGCTCGGCGGCGGCGGCTGCTGCGTCGTCGGCCGTCTCCACCGTCTTCCCCGGCAGCACCGGGACTCCGTGCGCGGCGAAGAGGTCCTTCGCCTGGTACTCGTACAGGTCCACTCGGCTCTCCCTCGACTCCGATTGCGCTCGGCCCGAATTCCACTGGTCCGGACAGCCCGCGACATCCGCTGCAGCGACCCTAGCGACGCCGCCCGCACCTGCCCTGACCTGCCCTGGTGACGGTAGTCACCCGCTTCTGTCACCCGCTGCGACGGCGATGCTCCGACGGCGCGAATCGCGCCGTCAGGACGCGCAGTAGCGGCGAACATCACCTACCGTCTATCCATGGCGCTGGTCCGCGCGGGGGTGGACCGCCTGGCCACGGCGGCCGCGGCGGTGCAGACCGGTGCGACCGAACTGGGCAGGGCCGGCGCGTACGCGGCCCGCACGTTCGGGGCGCCCGCCGGGATCCGGGGCCTCGCCGTCGAATGGGCCTGGCTCGCCGCGCACCTGGCGGTCTACCCGGCAGGGCTCGTGCGCGAGCAGTTCACCGAGTCCGGCGGCTACCGCACCGACCCGCTGCCACCGATCCGGCGCAGCCTGCTGGTCACCGACGTCGAGGCCGCGGGCAGGCCGATCCTGCTGGTGCACGGGATCATGGACAACCGCTCGGTGTTCACCGTCTTCCGCCGCTCGCTGCTGCGCCGCGGGTTCGGCGTCGTGCACGCGGTGAACTACAGCCTGTTCACCGGTGACATCCGGACCGCCGCCCACGCGCTGCGCGAGCACGTCGAACAACTGCGGGAGCGCACCGGGGCGGAGAAGGTGCACGTCGTCGGCCACTCGCTCGGCGGCGTGATCGCGCGCTACTACGTGCAGCGGATGGGCGGCGCCGCCGCCGTCGACGCGCTCGTCACGCTGGGCAGCCCGCACGCGGGCACGCTCGCGGCATACCTGATGCCCACCCCGCTGGCCCGCCAGCTGCGCCCCGGCTCCGAGCTGCTGGAGGAGCTCGCCGCGCCGGCACCCGGCTGCACCACCCGGTTCCTCGTGGTGTGGAGCCGGATGGACCAGATGATCGTCCCGCAGCGCAACGCCCGGCTGATTCACCCCGACCTGGACGTCGAGGAGTTCGAGCTACGTGACGTCGGTCACCTCTCGCTGCCCATCGATCCGCGCTCCGTGCACTGGGTAGCCACGTCCCTCGCCTGTTCGGACCATCCGCATCACTCGTTCTGCCGAGGTCATCGCCACTTCTCCCCCCGAGTGGCGACCGTCCGTGCGGAATCGTCGCCGGCGTCCTGACCGGAGTGACACGAACGCCGACACGCCGACCCCGGGCTTGCCCCCCACTCACGCCGCCCGCTACCTTCCTCCGGTCCGTGTCACAGACCGATCACGACAGCATCAGTGGCAACCCCGATCGCCACTGCGGGATCCCCAGCCCGGCTGTCGCGAACGGGACCCGGGCACCACCGGCCAGACGTCGAGAAGGGCAGGTCTTGGCGCGCCACCGCTCCCCACGCGGCGCCCAGGCGGACCAGCTCGATCGCACGATGCCCATACGCGTCGTCGCGGTCCCGAGCGGGCACCGCCTCCCGGCGCCACCCGCCGCGTCCGTGCGTAGCCGGGCGACGGTCGCCGCCGTCGCCGCAGGCGCGGTCGTCGCGGCCGGGCAGTCCCTCGTCTCCCCGCTCGCCGCCGAGGCCGAGCCACCGCCGCAGGCCATGGCCGCGTTCCTCCCCGTCGCCGCGGTGACCGAGGACGTCGCGACCCCGGACCCCACGGTCGACGCGATCGGCGGCGACCAGCTCCTCCCCGACCCGCTCACCCTCGGCGCGCTCGACGCCACCGAGCAGGTCGACGTGCAGAACCTCGTGAAGGCCGTCGACATCGGCCGCGAGCTCGCCCGCCAGGCCGCGATCATCGACGCCGCACTCGCCTACGGCGCCGCCGAGGCGCACCTGATCGGCGACCAGGCGTTCGTGCGACCCACGACCGGCCGGCTCACCTCGATGTTCGGCCCCCGCTGGGACGCCCTGCACAACGGCATCGACATCGCCGGCCCCATCGGCACCCCGATCTACGCCCTCACCGACGGGGTGGTCGAGGAGGCGGGGCCCGCCACGGGCTTCGGCCTCTGGGTCGTTCTGCGCCACCCCGACGGCACCCAGAGCGTGTACGGGCACGTGAACCGCATGTTCGTCGAGGTGGGCCAGCGGGTGGAGGCGGGCGAGGAGATCGCGGAGATCGGCAACCGCGGCTACTCCACGGGCCCGCACCTGCACCTGGAGATCTGGGACACCGACGGCAGCAAGATCAACCCCATCCCCTGGCTCGAGCGGCACGGGATCGACTACTGACGCGAGGCCCGGCAAGGACCGCGTGCACGGCGGCCGGCCGAGATCGCCACGACATGGCCGGCGTCGCGCCGGCAACGACAACTAGCGCACTCTCACGGCGATCACTGCCCACCATGATCGCCACGAGACCCCCGCAATCGCAGCTATCGCGACGATCACCCGACCCCGCGGCCGACGCCCCCTCCGCGGGGCCCGTCGCGCCTCGCCCCCGGCCCCAACGCGCTGATCAAGGCGCTGATGTCGTCGCGAATCGATTCAGCAGCGACGTTTGCGCCTTGATCACCGGGTTCCCGCCCCAGGTAGAGGCGAGGTCGACGGGAGCGGGGCGGGGCCCGGTCGACGTCACTCCGCCAGGGACCGCGGGCACGGCCGGCGCGGGCCGAGATCGTCGCGAGATGGCCGGCATCGCGCCGGCAACGACAACAAGCGCACTCTCACGGCGATCACTGCCGCCATGATCGCCACGAGACCTCCGCGATCGCACCGCCGACACCAACGAGCGCACTCTCACGCGGATCACCCGGTCCTGCGGCCAGCGCCCGTCCGCGAGGCCCGTCGCGCCTCGCCCCCGGCCCCAGCGCGCTGATCAAGGCGCAAGTGTCGCTCCGAATCGATCCACCAGCGACGTTTGCGCCTTGATCAGCGGGATTACCCCGGCCGCCGACTTCGATCACACCCGTCCATGGCCCGGCCGCGTCACCCATCCCCTGGCCCGCCCCGGCTTCGGCCCAGCGGACCGTCCCTGCCCCAGCGGCCCGCCCGCGGCCCGCTACAGCTTCTGCAGCGGCACGCCGCCGATCAGCATGAGCCGTACCGTGCCGGCGCTGCCGAAGTCGATGGTGACCGTCGCTTTCACCCCGGCCCCGTCGGACGCGATCACGGTGCCGAGGCCGTACTTGTCGTGGCTGACCCGGTCGCCCACCTCGAGGCTGATGGTCGGGGTGAGCTTGCGCTCCGGAACCCGCCAGTCGCCGCGGTCGGTGGCGGTGGCCCGCTTGCCGAAGCCGAACCGCCCGACCGGGGCGGAGCGATCGGGCTCGGAGCGCCGCCACTCGACCAGGTCGTCGGGGACCTCCGCGAGGAACCGGGACGCCGGGTTGGCGTTGGGCTGCCCGAAGGAGCTCCGGATCATCGCCCGGGTGAGGTACAGCCGCTCCTGGGCGCGGGTGATGCCGACGTACGCGAGCCGCCGTTCCTCGGCCAGCTCCGCGAGGTCGCCCATGGCCCGCATGTGCGGGAAGACGCCGTCCTCCCAGCCGGTGAGGAACACGACGGGGAACTCCAGCCCCTTCGCCGTGTGCAGGGTCATCAGCGTGACCATGCCCGCGTCGTTGTCCGGGATGGAGTCGGCGTCGGCCACCAACGCGACCCGCTCCAGGAACGCCGCCAGCGAGCCAGGCGCGGGCGCGCCCACCTCGACGTCGGAGTCGTCCAGGTCGGCCACCGCGGCGTCGCCCGCGAACTCCCGCGCCACCGTGACGAGCTCCGCGAGGTTCTCCAGCCGGGACCCGTCCTGGGGGTCCTCACTGGCCTCCAGCTCGGCCGTGTAGCCCGTGCGCGCGTAGATCGCCTCCAGGAGCTCGGCGGTGGGCTCGTCCTGCTCCACGAGCTCGTAGAGGTCGTCGAGCAGCCGGACGAACGCCGCGATGCACCGCTGCGACCGCGTGACCAGCCCGGGGATCCGCTCCGGCTGCTCCGCCGCGATCCGCAGCGCCGCGGCGAACGAGATGCGCTCGCGATCGGCGTGGGCGGCCACCATCTCCTCGGCGCGGTCGCCGATGCCGCGCTTGGGGACGTTGAGGATGCGCCGCAGGCTGACGGTGTCCTCGGGGTTGGACAGCACCCGCAGGTACGCCAGCGCGTCGCGCACCTCCTTGCGCTCGTAGAAGCGCACCCCGCCGACGACCTTGTAGGGGAGCCCCACCCGCAGGAACACGTCCTCGAAGACGCGGGACTGCGAGTTGGTGCGGTAGAAGACGGCCACGTCGCTGTTGCGGACCTCGCCGGAGTCGACCAGCCGGTCGATCTCCTGGGCGACGAAGGCGGCCTCGTCGTGCTCGTTGTCGGCGACGTAGCCGGTGACCTTCTGCCCGTCGCCCTGCTCGGACCACAGCCGCTTGTCGCGCCGGTCGGGGTTCCGTGCGATCACCGCGTTGGCGGCGGACAGGATCCGCTGGGTGGAGCGGTAGTTCTGCTCCAGCAGGATCGTGCGGGAGTTCGGGAAGTCCTGCTCGAACTCGATGATGTTGCGGATGCTCGCGCCGCGGAAGGCGTAGATCGACTGGTCGGAGTCGCCCACGACGCACAGCTCGCCCGGCTCCACGCCCTCGGCCGCGGGCGCCACCAGCTCGCGCACCAGCACGTACTGCGCGTGGTTGGTGTCCTGGTACTCGTCGACGAGCACGTGCCGGAACCGGCGCCGGTAGTACTCCGCGACGGCGGGCAGCCGCTGCAGCAGCGCCACCGTCTCCATGATCAGGTCGTCGAAGTCGAACGCGTTGGCCGTGCGCAGCCGGGACTGGTAGAGCGCGTAGACCTCGGCGACCTTGCGCTCGTAGTCGTTGGTGGCGCGCTCGGCGGCGGCGTCGGGCCCCAGGAGCTCGTTCTTGAGGTTGGAGATCTGGGCGGCGAGGCCGCGGGCGGCGAACTTCTTGGGGTCGAGCTCGAGGTCGCGCGCCACCAGCCCGACGAGCCTGCGGGTGTCGTCGGCGTCGTACACGGAGAACGCCGAGCGCACGCCCAGGTGCTTTGCCTCGCGACGGAGGATGCGCACGCACATCGAGTGGAACGTGGACACCCACATGGCGTTGCCGCGCCGCCCCACCAGCGTGTCGACCCGCTCCTTCATCTCGGCTGCGGCCTTGTTGGTGAAGGTGATCGACATGATCTCGCCGGGGTGGACCCCGCGCTCGGCGAGCAGCCAGGCGATGCGGTGGGTGAGCACACGCGTCTTGCCCGAACCCGCCCCGGCCACGATCAGCAGCGGCGAACCCGCGTGGACCACCGCCTCGCGCTGCCGGGGGTTGAGCCCCTCCAGCAGCGCCGCGCCGCGGTCGGTGCGGGGCTGGGTCAGGGTCTGTGAAGGCAGTTCGAACAGCGCACTCATCGTCAGGCCTCGCTGCGCTCGGCCAACGCTTCGCGCACACGCTGTGTCGATGATTCGCTCACAAGCTCGCTCATTGTGTTCCAAAGAGTACCGGCGGCCTCCGACAGCGCGCCCTGTGGCACACTTGCCGCGTGCCACTGATCGGCTGTCGATTTTTCTACGGGTACCGGACACCGGTTCCCGTGGCCAGCTGACCAGCCCCCACGACGCCCCGGAGTCCGCGGACCCGGGGCGTTTCCGCGTCACGGGACCGGACCCGCACGAGGAGGAGACCGTGACCGTGACCACCGATGACGCGAACGCCGCCATCCCCGCCGACGACGAGATCCAGGCGCTGCGGATGGAGATCGACCACCTGGACGCCGAGATCCTGCGGCTGGTCAAGCGCCGCAGCGAGGTCTCGCAACGCATCGGCAAGGCCAGGATGGCGGCCGGTGGCCCGCGCATCGTCTACAACCGGGAGATGGCAGTGCTCGCCCGCTTCCGCGAGCTCGGCGCGGAGGGTCGCGAGCTCGCCATGCTGCTGCTCCGCCTGGGACGCGGCAGGCTGGGCTGAGCGGGCCGCCCTCCGCGTTCCGGCGCGGGCCCGCGTCCGCGTGGCACTCTGGTTTCCATGGGCACCGCGTTCGGGATCGTCGCGACCGTCGTCGCGCTGGTGGGACTCCTCGTCGCGCTGAGGCACGTCGGGTACCTGGCGCTGCTGAACAAAGCAGCCAAGCAGCGCGGCGCCGTCGGCGCCACCACGGCCGACTACGTCAACGGGCGGTGGAAGGTCGCGGGCGGCACCGCAGGTGTCGCGCTGCTGGGCCTGCTGCTCACCGGTGGGAGCGTCGGCCCCGACGTCCTCGGGCTCCTGCTCGGCGGCGGCGCCGGCATCGCCGCCAAGCAGGCGCTCGACTCCACGCGCAGCCGCTTCCGCAGTCAGCAGTGACCCGACCGTTAACCGCGAGCCACCAGGGTCACCCGAACGGCGCAATTCCACTCGCCGCCTGCTACTGACCGTTCATCTCTCCGGCGGAGGAGTAGCTCTTGGTGTGCCCGATCGGCTTCCGGTAGACATTCGGCTGATCCGTTCACTCCAAGGGAGGATCTCGCGCCGTGGCTCAACTGGTGTCCCGTGGCGGACCAGGCACGACCTCGACGACGGCCATCTCCGTCGCCGATTTGCTGAGCCGGAACGCGCCGGTCCCCGTCAAGATCGAGGTCGACGACCCGACGGCGGGTGTGTCCGTCGGCACGCTCCTGCGCCGTGAAGGCCGGGCGCCGCACGCGCTCGAGCGCCCGATCCAGGCCCGAGCGGGCCAGCAGGCGGACGAGCCCGCCGACGGGTCCACGCCGAAGAGCGTCCTCGTGCGTCGCAGCGCCGTCGCCGCAGGCACCCTCCTCGCCGCGGGCTCCGTCATCGGGGCCGCGGTCTTCACCGACGTCAGCCCGTCCGGCATCGACGCGCAGGGCGCCACCGACGGCAGCTACCCCGGCCAGGGCCTGCTCGACCAGGGCGGCGAGGTGTCGGCGAACCCTCCGGGTGCCGCCGTGATCGATCCGGCTGCGGTCTCCCGGCAGCTCGACGCCGGCATCCCGGCTCCGACCGAGTGGATGAACGTCGCGTTCTCCGGCGCACTCGCCGGTGGGCAGGCGGGCGCGGATGCGGGCGCGCAGAACACCGCAGGGAGCCCAGGCGACGCCGGCACGACGGGCTCGGACGGCGCGGGTGGTGCGGGCGGCGGCGGCACCCCGACCGGCGGCGACGGCGGTGTCGGCGGCAACGAGCCTGCCGGTGGGGGCGACGTGTCGACCGCCGTCGCCGACGACGGCGGCGGCAGCGCTGGTCCCCCTGCGGGCGGTAGCACACAGCCCGACAGCGGCAGTCCTGACCAGGGCGGCAGCTCCGACCACGGCGACAGCGCCGATGACCGCGGTCCGGTCGGCGGCCTCGCCGGCGGGGTCAGCGACACCCTCGGTGACGTCGGCGACGCCGCACCCCCGTTGAAGGGGGCAACCGACAGCCTCGGTGACACGGTCGACGGGGCAGGCAACACGCTCGACACCGTCCTCTTCGGCGCCCAGAGCGAGCCGCAGAGCTCGACCCGATCGTCCGCTCCCCAGCCGACGGCCGCCGAGGACGAGGACCGGTCGGAGCGCAGCGCCCGCTCGGCCGACAGCTCGCGGGAGGACGACTCCTCCCGCGAGGAGGACACCGACGGCGGCGAGCGGTCCGGCGGGCTCGTCGGCGCCGTCGGCGACACCGTCGGGAGCCTCGC
>NZ_JAHKRK010000085.1 GCF_019396355.1 Pseudonocardia nigra | reverse complement strand
AAGGGCCACCGCGCGGTCGCCACCCGCTACGACAAGCGCGACTACATGTTCCGCGGAACCATCGACGTCGCCTCGATCAGGATCTGGCTCCGCGACCCCGTCCCATGATCCAAGGGACACGCTCTAGGGCGTGTCCGGTGGATCCGGGTCGATGGGCCTGGTGATCCGGATCGTTCCCGGCAAGGCGGAGGCTCGAGCCGTCATACCTGGCGTATCCGGTCGGGCCGACAACGCCGCCAGGGGCGATCTGGGCGCCAGGACCGCGATCAGGGTCCGCCGGACACGCCCTGGCCTAGTGACCGGCGGAGAGGTGCCCCGCCAACGTCGAGTGCCGCTGCTTGCTGTTCTCGTTCATGCCGGTGATGGTCACCGTCGTGCCGCGCACCTCGTACTTCGTGGTGATCGCATCGAGCGCCGCCACGGTCGAGGCGTCCCACACGTGCGCGGCGGAGAGGTCGATGACGACGTCGGCGGGGTCGGCCGCGTAGTCGAACGCGAACACGAGGTCGTTGCTCGAGGCGAAGAACAACTGGCCGCTCACCCGGTAGACCTTCGTCGTCCCGTCCGGGTCGATCACGCTCGTCACCTCGACGAGATGCGCGACCCGGCGCGCGAACAGCACGGTCGCCACGAGCACGCCGACCCCGACCCCGTAGGCCAGGTTGTGGCTGACCACGGTGACGACGACGGTCGCCACCATCACCGTCGTCTCGCTCTTCGGCATCCGCCGCAGCGTTGCAGGCCGGATGCTGTGCCAGTCGAAGGTCCCGACCGACACCATGATCATCACGGCCACGAGCGCGGCCATCGGGATCAGCCCGACCACCTGGCCGAGCGCGACGACCAGGATCAGCAGGAACACCCCGGCGAGGAACGTCGAGGCCCGGGTGCGCGCGCCGCTGGACTTCACGTTGATCATCGTCTGCCCGATCATCGCGCAGCCGCCCATGCCGCCGAAGAAGCCGGTGACGATGTTCGCCACGCCCTGGCCCCACGACTCGCGGCTCTTGTTCGAGTGGGTGTCGGTGATGTCGTCCACGAGCTTCGCGGTCATCAGCGACTCCAGCAGGCCGACCATGGCCAGCGCGAGGGCGAAGGGCGCGATGATCTGCAGCGTCTCGATCGAGAACGGCACGGCCGGGATGCCCAGCACCGGCAGGCTGTCGGGCAGCTCGCCCTGGTCGCCGACGGTCGGCACGATGACGCCCGCGCTCACCGTGAACACGGTGAGCAGCACGATGGCCACGAGCGGCGCCGGGACGGCGGTGGTCAGCCGGGGCAGCCCGACCATCACGGCGAGCCCCACCGCGGCGAGCGCGTAGACGGTCCACGGCACGCCGGACAGGTAGGGCAGCTGCGCGATGAAGATCAGGATCGCGAGCGCGTTGACGAAGCCGACCATCACGCTGCGCGGCAGGAACCGCATCAGCCTGGCGACGCCGGCCACCGCGAGCAGCACCTGCAGCAGACCGCCCAGCACCACGGCCGCGAGCAGGTACTCCACGCCGTGGTCGCGCGCGAGCGGCGCCACGACCAGGGCGATCGCGCCGGTGGCCGCACTGATCATCGCGGGCCGGCCGCCGGTGAAGGCGATCGTCACCGCCATCGTGAACGAGGCGAACAGGCCGACCCTCGGGTCCACCCCCGCGATGATCGAGAAGGCGATCGCCTCCGGGATCAGCGCGAGCGCCACGACGACGCCCGCCAGGGCCTCGGTGCGCAGGACCCGGGGGGACGACCAGGAGGGACGGGTGGGACGGAGGGCAGGGCGGAGCCCGCGCAGCACAGAAGCGGCCATCGTCTCTTTCGCGAAGGAGGGGAGAGGGTGAGCCGCACAGCGCCGGGGCTCGACCGGGGGAATTCTACCCTCACGTAAGGGTGTATCGCTCCAGGTGTGATGATCGGAACAGGAGGGCGACCACCCGGGCGTGGGAGGTCGCCGGGTGCGGGAGCGCCACCCGGACGCCGTCCGTGGGTCAGCTCCGGTCGGCGTCCTGCACGGCGTCGACCACCGTCGCCTGCCGCGGCTCTCCGCGGCGCGACCGCGCGCTCCTCGCCGCCAACGCGCGCAGCTCGCGCGACAGCATCTCCAGCCCCTGGATCTGAGCGCGGAGCGCGCCGACCCGCCCGTCGGCGGCGGCCCGGAACGCGGCGAGCTTGCCGAGGAGGTCGCCGGTGACGGCGCTGTCGCTCCCGTCATCGGCGGCGAGGGCGTCCATCGTGTCGACCAGTTCGCGCATCTGCTCGAGGGTGAGGTCCAGCGGCTTGAGCGTCTTGACCAGCATGAGCCGATCGACGTCGGCCTCGGTGTAGAGCCGGAAGCCACCGGCGGACCGCTCGGAGGGCACGACAAGCCCCACCTCGTCCCAGTGCCGGATCGTGCGCAGCGACAGGCCGACCCGACCGGCGACCTCACCGATCTGCATCACGTGGCCCTACTCCCCTCCCATCGGATCCCTGGGAGCTTAGTGGAGGCAGAGACCGCCACCCGCCTCAGCGATCGTCGCCCGCGGCGATCCACCGCCCACCGGTGGCCTCGACCTGCGGCAGCGCCGCCCGCACCTCGTCGAGCAGGTCGGGCACGAACAGCAGGACGGCGTCCGGCTCGGCGGCCACCAGGTCGGCCGGGGAGATGATCGGGATGTCGGTTCCGGGCATCCGCCCGCCCTGCTTCGCGGGCGAGGCGTCGGCCACGCCGTGGAGCAGGGTGGCGTCGACGCCGGCGAGACACAGCAGCGCGACGGCGCGGGACGCGGCGCTGTAGCCGTGGACCCGCCTGCCCAGGGCCCGCTCCCGCTCGAGCATCTCGCGCAGGCCCGTCGCCGTGCGCCGGACCGACTCCTGCAGGCCGGCCACCACCTCGGGGCGCAGGACGCCTGCCGCCAGCTCGGCGGCGCACAGCGCCTCGACCGACGGGTCCACGGCCCCGTCCCGGGACGCGGTCAGCAGCACGGTGCCGCCGTACAGCGGGAACCGGTGGGCCGTGGTGACCCGCAGCCCGACGCGCCCGAGCATGTCGAGGATCGCGGGCGTGGAGTAGTACGCGTAGTGGCCCAGCCGCAGGGCGTTCCACTGGGCGCCCGTGAGGATCGCCTCGAGCGAGTGGAACTGCAGGACCAGCGTGCCGCCGGGGCGCAGGGACTCGGCCCGCTCCCGGAACGCCGCGAGCTGGTCGGCCGCGTGCATGATCCCGAAGCACCCGTCGACAACGACGTCGGCCGCCGTCCCGGGGGCGGCCGGGGTGAGCCCGTGCTCGGCGAGCAGGTCGAGCCAGGTACCGCCGTGCGGGCTGGGGAACTCGGCCACCGTGCCGTTCGCCGGCAGGGCACCTGCGGCCACCAGCGCGTCGACGGCGGCCCGGCGCTGGGCCGACAGCGCGGCGGGCTCCTGTCCCACCGGCTCCTCTGGCACGTCCGCGTCGTCGGCGAGCTGCGCGAGGCGGCAGTCGGCGCAGAGCCACATCCGCAGGGGAAAGGTGGGATCCGGCCCGGGATCGGCGTGGGCCGGGAAGAGCTCCGACGACGGCTGATGACCGAGGTCGAGGACGACACTGCCCTCGGTCGAGCGGCAGAAGCGGCACGCGCTGGGCGTCAACGGAGCTCCCTCTGGTCGGAGGCTGCAGGACGGACCCGGTGACCGGAGCCGGCGGCTCCGGTCGGGACGGCCGCCGGACGGGGCTCGCCCACCAGCAGCACCGGGCCGACGGCCGATGCGGCCCGGCCGACCGCGAGCTCCTCGACGAGCGGGTCGATGACGACCGACACCGCAGCGGTCCGCCCCGGCGCGGTCAGGACGTACGCCGCGGCCCCTGCGGTGGTGGCCCGGGCGTCGGCCCCTCCGCTGGCGGTCCGGCCGAACGAGGGCACGAGATCGTCTTTCCCGAGACAGGCGGTCGGCCTACCGTAACGAGAGGGTTCGCCCCCGCTGCGAACCGACCCCGCCCCATCCGCGCAGCCCGGGGCGTCCGCGGGGTGCGCGGTCCCGTGGGGAGCGACCGGTCGCCGCGACCACGGACCTCACGCGGGCTCCAACGCGCCGGGCACCCGCAGCCACACACCGTTCTTCGTGCGGCCGAGGCCGAGGCCGCCGGGGTCGAGGCAGGCGCCCGCGTGGCGGTGGGAGTCCCAGAGCACCGCATCGTCGAACACGTGGCCGCACCCGCCGGTGCGCTTGCAGCGATGCGCCCGCTCCTCCCCCACCCACGCGAAACCACAGCACTCGAGCCGCATCACCTGCACGGGCGACACGCTATGGGGTCGGCCCGACAATTCGATCACGGCTCGCCGCTGACGGCCCGCTGACGGGCGGGAGACGTGGGGTCCCTCGGCCCGGGCCTCGCCGCGATGATGCCGGGGACGCGGGCACCGAGCAGAGGAGCAGGGCGTGGACGACTCCACCTTCGATCAGGTCCGCAGTGCGGCGACCGAACAGTTCGCGTTGCTCGCCCGGCGGGTGAGCGCCCTCGACGACGGTGCGCTGGAGCGCCCGACCCGGCTGGACGGCTGGCGGGTGGCCGAGCTCGTGGCGCACCTCGCGCGGAACTGGGATGCGGTGCGCTCGGGCCTGGACAAGCCGGCTCCGGCACAGGCCGAGGTCGGTCTCGTCGAGTACTACGACGGCGCGCAGGCGGTGGCCTCCGCCGTGCGTGCCCGGTCGATCGACGACGCGGCCGCGATCCCCCGCGAGCACCTGCGCCGCCACCTCGCCGCCGTCGTCGACGAGGTCTCCGGGCGGCTGGCGCGCGAGCCGCACGACCGGCTGATCCTGGCCCGGCTCGGCAGCCTGGGCCTGCGCGACTTCCTCGTCACGCGCTGCGTGGAAGGCGTGGTGCACGGCCTGGACCTCGCCGACGCCCTCACAGGCGCGCCGACGGAGTTCGTGCACCCGGCGGCCGCGCACGAGTGCCTGACGCTGCTCGTGGCTCGGCTGCCCGCGCCGGCGGCCGAGCTGCTGCGCGACGGCGCCGCGACGGACGAGGCAGGCACGGCTGCGCTCATCGAGCACCTCACGGGCCGGACACCGCGCGGGTCCCTCGACCCGCGCCTCCTCACGATCCCGCCGGTGCTGCGCTGATCGCCCGCGGCGCCGGCACGCCCATCGCGTTCGGGTAGGGCACCGCCCCGGCCTGCGCGATCGCCGACGCCACCGGCACGAGCCGGGCCGCGACCGCACGCAGCGCGGCGTCGTCCAGCCGGGCGAGGGCCGGGGCGGCGGCGCGGTCGGTCCGCCGCTCGACCTCGGCGCGCACCTCGCGGCCCGCCGGCGTGAGCATGCCGTCGCCGTCGAGCCACCCGCGCCGGCGCAGGGCGGCTGCGGCGCCGGCCCACTCCTGCTCGGTCCACCCGCGGAACTCGCGCTGCTCGGGCACCAGCACGCCGCCCGCCGCCGTCCACACGTTCGCCTGGACGCCGTCCACGCCCTCCGCCACCAACGCGGCGATGTGGCCGTCGCCGCGGTACTCGCGCAGCACCGTCGCCGCGCGCCACAGCGCGCCGAGCGCGTCGGGCCCCTCCGCAAGGGCGGCGGCATGGGCGGCTGCGAGCGGCCTGCCGGCGAGATCGAGCCCATCCGCCGCCGCGGTGAGCGCGTTCGCGGCGGGTGCGACGTCCACACCCGCAAACCGGCCGAGGACCGTGCGCGCGACCTCCGCCCGCGCCGCGAGCACCTCGTGCGGGGCGGCGAGCTCCCACGCCCGCGGCAGCGCCCGCTGGACCATCCGCGGGGCGAACCCGAAGAACAGTGCAGTGGTCACCTGCGGCCCGACCGCCCCGAGGGCGGCCACCCGCGAGGCGAAGTAGCCCATCCAGAAGCCGCGCAGCCCGACGCCGGCGTACGCCGCCTTCGCCTCCGGCGCGAAGTACACGACGGCGTGCACCGCCTCCACCGCCCGCCACAACTGCCGCTCGAGATCGGCGCGATCACTCGTCACGCCCTCGGTGTAGAGCGCGCGCTGACGCGGGTCAACGGCCCCACCCACGGCCCGTCAGCGGGCCGTCAGCACGCAGACTCGCGGGATGGACCGAGGAGTTGTGGTGATCACCGGCGGCAGCCGCGGCATCGGCGCCGCCGTCGCCCGCGGCGCCGTCGAGCGGGGGTACGCGGTGGGTGTCGGGTACGCCCACGACGACGCGGCGGCGGAGCGGCTGCGCGCGGACCTGCCCGGGATCGTGACGGTCCGGGCCGATGTCGCCGAGCCCGCCGCCGTGCGGACCCTGTTCGACACCACGGAGGCCACGCTCGGCCCGGTCACCGCGGTGGTCAACAACGCGGGCGTGACCGGGCCGCTGGGCCCGTTCCGGGACGCGTCGGCCGACACCTTCCGACGGGTCCTCGACGTCAACGTCCTGGGCACGATGCTCTGCGCGCAGGAGGCGGTGCGCCGCTGGGAGGAGCGCGGGACGGCCGGCCGGATGGTGAACGTGTCCTCGGTCGCGGCCACCCTCGGCGCACCCGGCGAGTACGTGCACTATGCGGCGAGCAAGGCGGCGGTGGAGGCGTTCACGGTCGGGCTGGCCAAGGAGGTCGCGCCGCACGGCGTGCGGGTCAACGCGGTCGCGCCCGGCACCGTCCACACCGACATCCACGCCGCCGCCGGCGAGCCGGACCGCCCCGCCCGCGTGGTCGCGCGGGTCCCGATGGGGCGGATCGCCGAGCCGGAGGAGATCGCGGCGGCGGTGCTGTGGCTGCTCTCGGACGAGGCGTCGTACGTCACCGGGGCGGTCCTGCGCGCTTCCGGCGGGGTCTGACGGCTCGCTGACGCCGGCGCGGCCGACCGTTGCCGGGCCACCCGGCCGCGACCGACGCTCACCACATGGGTCGTCGCCCCGCGCTCGCCGTCCTGGCGCTGCTGGTGTCGGTGACCGCCGCGGTCGCCGCCGCCTCGGTGTACCGGGACCGGCTCGAGCCGGGCGGACCGGTGCCCGTGCCGGCCGAGGCCGTCGTCCTGGCCGATGCGCCGCAGGCGTACTCGTCGACCGACACGCTCGTGCCGCCGCGGGTGCCGGCCCTCGCCGCGTGGACCGCACCGGACGGGACCGGCCGGCTGGGCGAGGTCGACGTTCCCGGCGGTACCCGCGCGGGCCGGGAGATCGCGGTCTGGGTCGACGCAGGTGGCGCGGTCGTCGCCCAACCGCCGCACGCGTCCGACGCCGCTGCTGCCGGGCTCGTGGCAGCGGTCGGCGTCCTCGCCGCGGCGACGGCGCTGGTCGCCGTCGTGCGGGCGGGTGTCGAGCGCAGCGCGGGCCGCAGGCTGGACGACGAGTGGGCCGAGGTCGAACCGCAATGGAGCAGACGTGCCCGCCCACCGTCCTGACGGCCCCGACCTCCGGGCGCTGCGCCCCGGGCCGCGCGTCGTGCCACAGCGGGCCGGGCCGACGCGGGTGCGGTCGCCCGGCGGGCGCACGCTGCGCGGGGTCACCACCGCCGATCGAGCTCGGTCGGCTCGCGGTGCGGGCCGTCGATGTGGCGCCGCCACAGGTACTGCTGGGTCTCACCGATCCGGCACAGCACCCGCCAACCCTGTCGTAGTTCCGCGCGCAGGCAACCCGACGGGCCCCGGCTGCCCCCGACGGCCGCGATCACGGCGAGGACCAGCGCGAGATGGACGAGCGTGGCGGTCACACCCCGCACGTTGTCGTGGCGGCGGCCGCCCCGACAACCGGCGCCGTCCGCGAAGTCAGCACCACGTCAGCGGGGGCCGGTTACCGTCGCACCATGCGGTTCCTCGTGCTGGGTCCGCTCGCCGTCGAGCGGGCCGGACAGGTGCTGCGCGTCACGGGCCGCCGGGAGCTCGTCGTGCTGGCCGGGCTGCTCGCGCACCGCAACGAGTCCGTTCCCGTGACCCGGCTGGCGCGGCTGGTGTGGGGCCCGGACGGCGAGCCGTCACGCAACGCACTGCAGGCGCGGGTGTCGCACCTGCGCCGGACGCTGACGCTCGAGTCGGAGCGGCTGACGTTCGTCGGCGACGGCTATCGCCTGGCGGTCGGCGCGGGCGAGAGCGACGACCAGGTGCTGGCCGACGCGGTCGGGCAGGCGCAGGCACTGCTCGCCGCGGGCCAGGCCGCGGCGGCTCGGGAGCTCCTCGACGGCGCGCTGGTGCAGGTGCGCGGCGAACCGTACGCACCGGTCGGCGAGCACGCGTTCGCCCTCGCCGCGGCCACCCGGGCCCGCGAGCTCGTCTGGTCGGCGCGGGAGCTGCAGGCGCGCGCCGCGCTGGAGGCGGGCGACCCGGCGTCGGCGGGCGCGCTGGCCGCGGCGCTCGTGACCGAGCAGCCCCTGCGGCAGGACGCGCGGGCCGTCCTGATGCAGTCGCTGGACGCCCAGGGCAGGCGGGCCGAGGCGCTCGCGACCTACGACGATGGCCGGAGGCAGCTGGCCGCCGCCACCGGGTTGGAGCCCTCCGCCGCGCTGCGGGCCGTGCACGCCGAGATCCTGCACACCGAACGGGCCAGGACCCACACCGAGTCGGCGGGGCCCGGCGTGCTCGAACCGCCCGAGATGATCGGTTGGCTGGCCCGCAACGGGCACCTGGACGCCGCGCTGCGGCTCGCGGTCCGGTGCGCGTGGGGCTGGTGGCTCGCCGGCGACCGCGGCCGGGGCCGGCGGCTGCTGCTCGACCTGCTCGCCGACGCGGAGTCGGGCGCCGCCCCCGACGGCCCGGCCACCCGGGCGGCGCGCCTGTGGGCGGCCGCGCTGGCGTGTCACGAACGCGACGAGGCACTGGCGCTCGCCGACGCCGACGCCGCGGCACCGGCCGACCCGGGCGAGTTCGCGGCGCTCGCCATGGTGCTGCTCGCCGACCGGCGCACCGAGCGGGGCGAGCACGACGCCGCGGCGAAGCTGCTCGACCCGGCCCTGGCGGCGCTGCGGACCGCCGGGGACCGGTGGGGCATCGCGCTCGCCGACCTCGTCACCGCCCGGCGGCACCTCCTGCTCGGGGCGATCGACGCGGCCGAGGAGCTGGGCCACCGGTCCCTGGCCGTCTTCCAGGACCTGCCGGACCCGGCCGGGCAGCTCGCCGCCCTGGACCTGCTGGGCTACGCGGCGGAGGTCCGCGGGGACTGGCGCGACGCCGCCGACCAGCACCAACGGGCCCTGCTGCTGGCGTTGCACGGCGGGTGGCCGCACGCCCAGTGCATGCAGCTGATGCGGCTCGGCAGCGTCCTGTCGCTGGCCGGGCAGGTCCAGCCCGGACGGCAGCGGCTGGTCGAGGCGCTCGCGATCGCCCGCCGGATCGACTCCCCGTCCATGGTGGCGTTCATCCGCAACATCCTCGCGATGGCGGACGCGCGTGCGGGCGACACCGCGGCCGCCGCCCACCACCAGACACTGGCGCTGCAGTGGTACCGCCGCGTCGGGTCGGTCTCCGGCGTCGCGCACTGCAGCGCGGTGCTCGCCCGCGTCAGCCCGCCCGGGCGGGCCGAGCCGCTGCTCGAGGCGTCCTGGACCGCGGCGCTGCGCACCCGCAACCCGCGCGCCGTCGCGTTCAGCGCCGAGAGCCGGGCCCTGCTCGCGGCGGCCCCCGCCACGGCCGCCTACCACCTGGGCGTCGCCGACGGCCTGCGCGCCGCGACCGGGCGCCCGCGCGTGCGGGGCGAGCAGCCCGAGGTCGACCGGCTCACCGACCGCCTCGCCGGATCCGCCGAGCACGCCCGCGGGCTGCGCGAGGGCGGCGTGCTCGCCCGGCGGCTCGCGCGGCCCGTCACTCCTGCGGCGCCTCCAGGAACTCCCTGACCAGCCGCCCGGCCTCGGCGCGGCACTCCTCGAAGTAGGCGTGCCGCGCCCCGGCGAGCACCTCCAGCCTGGCGTGCGGGATCCGGTCGGCCAGCAGGCGCGCGTTGGCGAACGGGTTGAGCTCGTCGGCGTCGCCGTGCAGGACGAGCGTCGGGGCGACGATCTGCGGGAGCGCGGCCCAGGCGTCGTGCTCGGCGCTCGCGACCAGGTGCCGCCTGCGGGCGTGCCGCGGCATGCCCGGGTCGCCGAGCGTCCAGTACGGGCCGGGGTGCCGCTCGCGCCACTGCGGCGTGTACATCAAGTCGAGCAGCGCCTCGCGGCTCGTCGCCGGATCGGGGTGGGCCAGCGCCTTGCGGACCGCCGCGCTGCGCTCGACACCGTGCTCACCCCCGGGCGAGGTGCAGCCCAGCACGAGCCTGTGCACCCGCTCCGGGTGCCGGGCGGCGATCCACTGGGCCACGCGCCCGCCCATCGACGTGCCGTACACGTCGGCCCGCTCGAACCCGAGCGCGTCGAGCACCGCGACGGCGTCGGCGGCGAAGCCCTGCGTGCTGTAGGGCACGTCGGGCTTGTCGCTCTCCCCCATGCCCCGGTAGTCGATCGTCACGGTCGTCCGGTAGGCCTCGAAGTCCGCCCGCACCCCGGTCCACCACCGATGCGATCCGGCCTGCCCGGCGAGCAGCAGCAGCGGCGGGCCCTCCCCGCCGATCTGATAGGCGATGCGCGTCCCGTCCGGCGCCGTCACGGTGGTCACCGACCGATCATCCTCCGCGGGTCGGCGAAGTCGGATGTGCCGCTGCCGCCCCGGGTGGCAGGGTGGACGGCGACCGCGCCGGCGGCGGTCGAGGAGGAGCCGGCCCATGCAGAGCGGACCCGCGCCACGGGAGATCGCCTGCGACGAGTCCGGCTACGAGGGCGAGAAGCTCGTCGGCGGGGAGACCGACGTCTTCGCCCACGCCAGCGTGTACCTCACGCCGGAGTCGGCGGCGGGCTGCGTCGTGGAGCTGCGGCGGCGGATCCGCTCCCCTGCGCTCGAGTACAAGGCCAACTACCTACTCCGCGAGAAGCACCGGTCGGCCCTCGTGTGGCTGCTCGGGCCGCGGGGGCCGCTCGGCGGGGCGGCCTGCGTCCACCTCGTCGACAAGGCGTTCCTGCTGGTCGACCGGCTCGTCGGGGACGGCGCGCCGGGCTCGGACGCCGCCCGTGCGCTGTACCGGGCGGGCCGGGAGGCACCGCACCGCGCGCACTGGCACGCCTTCCTCGCCGCGGCCAACGACGTGCTCCGCCCGCGGAACCGGCAGGACGCCCGAGCCGCCGGGTCCCTCGCCGACACGGTCCGAGCCCTGCGCACGGGCATGCCGGCCGAGGCCGGGGCCGTCCTGCTGGAGCTCGGCGATCCGCGCGGCGGGGGCGGGCTGCTCGACCCCCTCGTCCCGGCGATCGTCCGGGCCGTCGACCGGTGGAGCGACGGCGGCCGGCTGGCCGTGTCCGTCGTCCACGACCGGCAGACCGCCCTCACACAGGAGCGCGTGGCCACCATCGCCCACCTGGCGGGCACACCGGGCGGCCGGCCGGTCGGCCTGTGCTTCGTCGAGTCCCGCACGGACCCGCGGGTCCAGGTCGCGGACTTCATCGCCGGGGTCGCGCGCAAGGTCGCGTCCGACGATCTGGCGGGCCGGAACGATCCGGAGCTCGTCGCGCTCCTGCGCCCGTACGTCGATCCGGCCTCGCTCTGGGGTGACGACCGGAGCTGGGCGAGGCTGGCGCCTGCGGCGGTCGACCTCGCCTGAACCGCGGCCGAGAGCGAAGGCGGGTGCGGCGATCACTGCGCACCTGGCCCACCCGGACGCGCTGCTGCTCGACCGCCGCACCTACGACAACTTCGCCGCCTACTGGCCGCAGGCTCCGTCGGACACCCCGCTGGCCGAGCGGTTCAACACCATGCCGAAGCTTGGGACGCGCAGCAAACCGGCTGAGCCGCGCGACGCCGGGGAGGGCGCGATTTCCGGTATCGGCGTCCCCGGCGGGCTGCCATCGTGAGGGCATGGACCGCAGCTTCGACGACCTGGTGGCCGAGGCCGAGGCGGCGCCTGTAGACGGGTGGGACTTCTCGTGGCTGGCGGGCCGGGCCACCGAGCAGCGCCCGTCGTGGGGCTACCAGCGGTTGATGTCCCGGCGGCTCGCGGGCGCCTCGGCCGCGTTGGACATCCAGACCGGCGGCGGCGAGGTCCTGGCCGGAGCGACGGCGTTCCCGCCCACGATGGTGGCCACCGAGTCGTGGCCCCCGAACCTCGCCAAGGCCACCCTGCTGCTGCACCCGCGGGGCGTGGTCGTCGTCGCCGACCCGGACGAGCCGCCGCTGCCGTTCGCCGACGCCGCGTTCGACCTCGTCACGAGCCGGCACCCGGCCACCGTGTGGTGGACCGAGATCGCGAGGGTGCTCCGGCCGGGCGGCACGTACTTCGCCCAGCACGTCGGCCCGGCCACCGTGTTCGAGCTGGTGGAGTACTTCCTCGGGACACAGCCCGAGGCGCGCCGGAAGCGGCACCCCGAGGACGAGAGCGCCGCGGCGGAGGCCGCCGGCCTGCGCGTGGTCGACCTGCGCTCCGAACGGCTGCGGATGGAGTTCTTCGACATCCGCGCCGTCGTCTGGTTCCTCCGGAAGGTCATCTGGACCGTCCCCGGGTTCACCGTCGACGGTCACCGCGACCGGCTGCGCGAGCTGCACGAGCGGATCCGCCGCGACGGGGCGTTCGTCGCCCACTCCTCCCGCACGCTCATCGAGGCCCGCAAGGGCGCCTGAGCGGGGCGCTCAGGACATCGGCTGATCGTCGACCTGCAGGTTCGTCGCGCAGGTCGTCCTCGGCCACGGACGTCACCACGCGAGGAGGCGCTGTCCCGGCTCGTGAGCGGTTGAGGAGATGCTGGGGGACGCGGCGACGGCGGGGATGCGACCGTATGTGGCGAACAGGCGGCGAGATCGATCAGGAATCGAGAAGCGCGGGCAAGGAGCCGCATTTAGCGTGATCGTCATGGACATCACCATTCACACGAGCTTCCTCCCCCATGACGACCCGGACGCATCCCTGGCCTTCTACCGCGACGTCCTCGGCTTCGAGGTCCGCAGCGACGTCGGACAGGGCAAGATGCGCTGGATCACGGTCGGTCCCGTCGGCCAGCCCGGCACGTCCATCCTCCTGGCCCCGCCGGCCGCCGACCCCGGGGTCACCGAGGACGAGCGCCGCACCATCGTCGAGATGATGGCCAAGGGCACCTACGGCTGGATCCTGCTGGCCACCCGGGACCTCGACGGCACTTTCGAGAAGGTGCAGGCCGGCGACGCCGAGGTCGTCCAGGAGCCGACCGAGCAGCCGTACGGGATCCGCGACTGTGCCTTCCGCGATCCCGCGGGCAACCTGGTCCGCATCCAGGAGCTGCGCTGAGCCGTCCCGTCATCGCTTCGGGCGATGATGCCCGGCGTCGCGACCACCTGCGAAGAACTCGGCGGCCGGCTCCCCCGACGCCGCCGCCCGAGCATGTCGTGCACATCGTCCACCGCAGCCCTTGTGTCGATCTTCTTCCTTCGACGGAAGCGTGATCGGCCAAGGGCTGCACTCATGATCAACCCGGCTCGACTCGCCGGCGGTGCAGACGGCCCCGAGGTTGAAGATGAAGCGCGCGCGCCGGCCGCCGACAAGGGCGGCGTCGCCATCCTCGCCGAGCCGACCACCGGCCTCCACCCCGCCGCCGTCGAGTAGTTGCTCGGCCTGCGCGACCGGCTCGTCGAGTCCGGCAAGCCGGTCATCGCCATCGAGCACCTCGCCGCCGCCTGTCTCGGCATGCAACCCAGGTGCTCGCGGGCATCGATGAAAAGGAGTTCTCTCATGTGTCACCCCTCGTGGGGGCGCGCACGCACCGCGGCGCAGCGCCTGAGCGACCTCGCGCGACTACGCCGCGTCCGCGACCGGGCCAACGGCGGCGCAGCGCAGCGGAGGAGCCGCTCGAGGTGCTCGCGGCGCGCCCAGTACGGGCAGCTGCGCAGGTCCTCTCCGCCCATGGCGAGGACGTCGAACACGAAAGTGCGCGAGTTCGCGAAATCTGGTGCTCCTTCGAGCGGGAACCCGTCGCGGGGTGGCCGATGTTGGGCGGTCGAGCTTGAAGATCCGTCCGCCCGGTTCGGCCTGGAGCGATCGCCCAACGCCTCATCCTGGTCCCTACTGACTACTTGATCGACCAACGCCGGCGCGCGAAGTACTTCTCCATGATCCGCACTCGGCGACAGTTTCGGCAGGACGGTGTGATGGCAGGCCCGGATCAACGTTACCTCGGTCGGGTGTTCGACGAAGTCCCAGAGCTCTACGACCGGGTCCGACCGAGCTACCCCGACGAGCTGTTCGCGGACCTCGTCGCCATCACTGGCATGGCCGACAACGGGTCGGTGCTCGAGGTGGGCTGCGGTACCGGCCAGGCAACGCGCTCGCTGGCAGCGCTCGGGTGCTCGGTGACGGCCGTCGAGCCGGGCGCGGGAATGGCCGCACTCGCTCGCCAACGGCTCGCCGACTTCGGCAACGTCGACGTCGAGAGGTCGACGTTCGAGGAGTGGGACGACCGCGGTCGTCGATTCGGTGTCCTCGTGGCGGCGTCGGCGTGGCACTGGGTCGATCCGTCGGTCGGCTGGCAGCGGGCGCGCGAAGTGCTGGATCCCGGGGGTTGGATGGCGTTGCTCGGCCACGTTGTCGTCCGCAGGCCGGGAGAGCCGGAGGTGTACGCCGAGACGGCCGATCTCCACGAGCGGTTCTCCCCTGGGAACTCCGGCTGGTGTCATCCGCCGCTCGAGGACGACGTGCGCACAACCGACCGCGGTTGGGGGCTGGTCGATGGTCCCGGCGACCTGTTCGGCCCGCCGATCGTGCGCTGGTACCCGACCGTTCAGTGGTTCGACGGGAACGGCTTTGCCGATCTCCTTCGCTCGACATCGCTGTACCGCAGGCTCGAGCCGGACGTCCGTGAGCCCCTGCTCGACGCCATCGCCGAATGCATCCGCACCCGGATGGACGATCGAGCATCACGTCGCTACCTGAGCGTTCTCCGCGTTGGACAGCGCGCGGAGCGGGGGCGCTGGTAAGAAGCGCTCGACCAGGGGGAAGGTGAAGGTTGTCGCGATGTCGTGCTCGACGTAGGGGTGCCGGTAGAAACGTGTCATGAGCCCGAACGGCCGTGTCTGCCCTGGGAGCTCCGCTTCTGGCTGGCGGCCGAAGCCTCATCCGCGCTCGCGGAGGTACGCCTCCAGCTCGGCGGCCCCGGCCAGCATCGCGCGCCCGCGGGCGGACAGCCGGCCGCGCCAGTCGCGCAGGGCGGCCTCCAGCGGCTCCAGCCCGCCGGCCGCCCGCACCTGGGCGATCAGCGGGGCGATCTGCTCCAGCAGGTAGCCGCCCCGCCTGAGCTGGTGGGCCAGCCGGGCGTCCCGCACGTCGGCCTCGTCGTAGACGCGGTACCCGGTCCGCGGGTCGCGGCGCGGGCGCACCAGCCCGGCGCGCTCCCATTTGCGCAGCGTCGCGGGCCGGATACCGAGCTTCCGTGCCAGCGGCCCGATGAAGGTGCCGCCGGGCTCGGACACCGCGGCTGGCTCGGACACCGCGGTGGGCTCCAGGTCGCGGAGGGCGCTCTCCACGGCCTGGAGGGTCCGCCGGTCGTCGAGGAGCTGGGCGTGGCTTTCGTCGATGAGGCGGAACGCCCCCTCGGCCGCGCCCTCGTTCACCGCCCGCATGATCGACGTCGCCGTCTGGTGACCGTGGCCGGGCACCAGGGCGAGGAACGCGCGCAGGGCCCGCGCGTGCAGCGAGGTATAGGTGCGGTAGCCGTGGGGTGTGCGACCGGCGGCCGGAAGGATGCCGGCCTCCTCGTAGTTCCTGATCGCCTGCGTGGACAGACCGTGCTCGCGCGCCAGATCAACCGGCCTGAGCCGCTCGCCGTTTTGAAGGTTTCGTCCCACTGGCCTGCCGATATCACGAAAAGTTTCAAGCGAAGGTTCAACGATATCATTAAAGGCATGGCTACTGACATCAAGCACACCCATGCCGTCGAGGCCGCCGCCGTCATGAGGCTGCTCCCGGCCCGGCCGCGGCTGCTCGCCCTGGGCGAGCCCACCCACGGCGAGGACACTCTGCTCGACCTGCGCAACGAGCTCTTCCGGCAACTCGTCGAGCAGGAGGGCTACCGGACGATCGCGATCGAGAGCGACTGCATGATGGGCCTGGTCGTGGACGACTACGTCACCTCGGGCACGGGCACCCTCGACGAGGTCATGGAGCGCGGATTCAGCCACGGGTGGTTCAACGGGTCTGCGGCCAACCGCGAGCTCGTGCGCTGGATGCGCGCCTACAACGACGGTCGGCCCGCGTCCGAGCGGCTTCACTTCGCCGGTTTCGACGGCCCGCTGGAGATCACCGGCGCCGCGAGCCCCCGGCAGGCCCTCACCGCACTCCACGGCTACCTGGCGGCCTGGGTGGGCGCGGACCTGCTCCCCTGCACCGCGGAAACGCTCGACCGCCTGCTCGGCGCCGACGACCGGTGGACCAATCCAGCCGCGATGATGGACCCGGCCCAGTCCGTGGGGCAGTCGGCCGAGGCCAGGGAACTGCGGCTGCTCGCCGACGATCTCGTGGTGCTGCTCGACGCGCAGACGCCGCACCTGATCACGGCGGCCTCGCGGGACGACTGGGACCGGGCACGCCTGTACGGGCGCACCGCCACCGGCCTGCTGCGCTACCACTTCTGGATGGCCGACACGTCACCGAGCCGCATGACGCGGCTGGTGAGCCTGCGGGCCCAGATGATGGCCGACAACCTTCTCGCCGTCGCCGAGTGGGGACCGGCGCTGGCCCACGCCCACAACGGCCATCTCCAGCGGGACAAGAGCACGATGCGGATGGGCGACCTGCCGCTGGAGTGGTGGAGCGCCGGCGCGCTCGTGAGCGCGCACCTGGGCGAGGGGTATGCCTTCCTGTCCACGGCCCTCGGCACGATCCGGCACCAGGGAGTGGACACCCCGCCCCCGGACACCGTCGAAGGACTCCTGTACGCGCTCCCGGAGGACCGCTACGTCGTCGACGCCCCCCGGCTGGCCACCGCCCTCGGCGACGCACGGCCCGCCCCCCGCGTGTCCCCCTACTACGGCTACTCTCCGCTGGACCCGGCCCACCTGGCCGGGAACGACGGGATCGTGTTCGTCAAGGACGTCCTGCAGAGCTAGGCTTGTACTGCCCACGGAGGTTGGTGACAGCGGGACACGAGATCGGATGATCTCGAGGTAGGTGAGTGCCTCCGGGTTCGGTGTGGATCACCACATCTGCACCGGAACCGCAAGGAAGCCCTCGTGTCCCACCGTAACGCCCCGCTGACCCCGGCCGGCCGGCTGCGCCTGGCCCGGTGCATCGTCGAGGACGGTTGGCCGCTGCGGCGGGCGGCCGAGCGGTTCCAGGTCTCGGTGCCGTGCGCGGCGCGGTGGGCGGCCCGTTACCGCGCCCACGGCGAGGCGGGCATGCACGCCGCTCCAGTCGGCCCCGACGTTCGCCGCGGCAGCTGCCGATCCGCCGTGAACGACGCATCCTCGGCCTGCGCGTGGCCCGACGCTGGGGGCCGGCCCGGATCGCCGGGCGCCTGCGGATGGCCGCCTCGACCGTCTACGCCGTACTGCGCCGCTACCGGGTCGCGCGGCTGGCCGAGCTCGACCGCGCCACCGGCCGGGCGGTGCGCGAACCGGTACGCCGCTACGAACGCGACCGGCCCGGTGAGCTGGTCCACGTCGACGTCAAGAAGCTGGGCAACACCTCCGACGTCCTCCCCGATGAACGCAAGGAGACCGCGGCCGCGTTCTGGGCCCGCGCCGCGGTCATCGCTGCGGAAGCTAGCAGGGCTCGTTGATCAGATCGTGGATCGTGATCGTCTTCCTGGTCCGATAAAAGATCTAACCCTGACCGTTGCTACTGGTCAGGGCTAGATCCGATCTTGTGCGCCCGAAGGGATTCGAACCCCTAACCTTCTGATCCGTAGTCAGATGCTCTATCCGTTGAGCTACGGGCGCGTGCTCTTCAGTTGTCCGTACTCTAGCGCAGCCGGTTTCACCCGACTGCACCGGGGCGGAGGCTCCGGGATTTGAACCCGGGATGGGGGGTGACCCCAAACCGCATTAGCAGTGCGGCGCCATAGACCAGACTAGGCGAAGCCTCCCGGGGCCTCTCGGCCTCCAGCACGCACCAGGGTACACAGGCCCGTCGAGCGGGTTCACCACCCCCCGGTCGCGAGGGCGAGGAACGGGCCGAGCGCGTCCGGGTTCTGCAGGGCGCCGCGGCTCACGGCCTTGTCCGGGGCCACGCCCGCCAAGATCTTCTTGACCGGGACCTCGCACTTCTTGCCGTTGAGGGTGCGCGGCACCGCGTCCACCACGACGAACCGGTCCGGGACGTGCCGCGGCGACAGTTCGGTGCGCAGGGCCCGCCGGAGCGGCGGCTCCACGTCCTCGAGCGACGCGCCGGGCGCCAGCACGAGGAAGCAGAGCAGCGCGCCCTCGTCGCGAGCCCCGAGCTCGGTGGTGTCGATCACGAGCGAGTCGAGGACCTCCTCGAAGCCCTCCACCACCGAGTAGAAGTCGGCCGTGCCCATCCGCACCCCGCCCCGGTTCAGGGTGGAGTCGCTGCGCCCGTAGATCACGTACGAGCCACGGGGCGTCTGCCGTACCCAGTCGCCATGCCGCCAGATGCCGGGGAACTCGTCGAAGTAGGCCTCGCGGAGCCTGCTGCCGTCCGGGTCGTTCCAGAACGACACCGGCATCGACGGCATCGGCCGGTTGATTACCAGCTCGCCCACCTCGTCGATGAGCTCCTTGCCCGACTCGTCGTAGGCGACGACGGCCGAGCCGAGGGACGCGCAGGAGATCTCGCCCAGCCACACCGGCACGTTGGGCGCGGAGCCGACGAACGCGGCGCACACGTCGGTGCCCCCGGAGACCGAGCAGATCTGCACCTGCTCGCCGACCGCGTCCCCGATCCAGCGGAAGCCCTCGGGTGAGAGCGGCGCACCCGTCGACCCGATCACGCGCAGCGCGCCGAGGTCGTACTGCTCCCGAGGGCGCAGGCCCCCCTTGAGGCTCGCCTGGATGAACGGGGCGGAGGTCCCGAAGTACGTGACGCCGTGCCGCTCGGCGAGCCGCCAGAGGGCCCCGAGGTCGGGGTGGCCGGGGTTGCCGTCGAACAGCACGATCGGGGTGCCGGCCAGCAGCCCCCCGATGAGGAAGTTCCACATCATCCAGCCGGTGGTGGTGAACCAGAAGAACCGGTCCTCCGGCCCGAGCTCCATCTGCAGCCGCAGCGCCTTGAGGTGCTCCAGCACGATGCCGCCGTGGCCGTGCACGATCCCCTTGGGCAGCCCCGTGGTGCCCGAGGAGTAGAGCACCCACAGCGGGTGGTCGAACGGCACCGGCTCGAAGGCCGGCTCGGCGGGCGTGGCGGTGAGCTCCGACCACGGCACCGTGCCGTCGAGCGCCGCCTCCGGGTCCAGGTACGGGACGAGGACCGTGGCACGCAACGTCGGGAGCTGCCCGCGGAGGGTGTCGACGTTCGCCCGCACGTCGAACCGCTTGCCGCCGTAGACGTAGCCGTCCACGGCGATCAGGACGGCCGGCTCGATCTGGGCGAAGCGGTCGTGCACCGCCCGCGCCCCGAAGTCGGGCGAGCAGGACGACCAGGTCGCGCCGAGGCTCGCCGTGGCGAGGAACGCCACCAGCGTCTCGACGCAGTTCGGTGCGAGCGCCACGACGCGGTCGCCGCGCCCCACCCCGAGCTCGACGAGCCCGGCCCGTGCGCGGCCGACGAGGTCGCGCAGCTCGGCACGGGTGACCGTGCGCTCGAGCCCGTCCTCACGGGCGAAGACGATCGCCACGCCGTCGTCGTCGCGGGCGAGCGCGTGCTCCGCGTAGTTCAGGGTGGCGCCCGGGAACCACTCCGCCCCGGGCATCTGCGTGGAGCCCAGCACCGCGGTGGGCTGCGCGTGGAAGCGGACGCCGAGGTGCTCCGCCACCGCCGACCAGAACGCCTCGAGGTCCTCCACCGACCACGCGTGCAGCGCGGCGTAGTCCGGCACGTCGACCCCGCGGTGCTCCCGCACCCACGCCATGAACTCGGCCATGGGCCCGGTGTGGTCGGGGTCGGGAGCCCACAGGACGTCGGGGGTCTCGGACGCAGCCATGCCGGTCAGCATGCAATCCAGGGGCGGGGAGCGCCAGGGTCGGCTGGACCACAGCCCCGTCCCCGGGGATGTGTGGCCGCACCACACGGCGGCGGCACACACCGTCCCGGCGCCGCACACACCGCCGACGGTGTGTGCGGCATGCACTCGGTGTGTGCCGTACCCGGTGCGGCGTCAGCGCAGGTGCGAGTCGAACCAGCTGAGGGTGCGCTGCCAGGCGTCGGCGGCCACCTCGGGGTCGTCGTCGAAGCGGTAGCCCTTGCGCGGGTAGACGACGACGTTGGTGGCCACTCCGGACGCGGCGGCGGCGTCGCGCAGCTCGCCGATCTCCGGGTCCACCCGGCCGTCGGCCGACTCGCCGTAGATCCCCAGCCAGGGGCAGGTGAGGCCGGGAGCGGCGGTGATCAGGGCGGACAGGTCGCTCGACGGCGCGGTCGACACACCCTCGCCCGCCACGGTGACGGCGGCGCCGAGCGTGCGTTTCGCGGCCACCAGCAGCGCGACGGACCCGCCGAGGTCGAACCCGACCACGCCCATCCGGTCGGCGCTGATGTCGCGATCGGCGAGCCAGCCGAAGGCCGTGTCGGTGTCGGCCATCACCTGCTCGCCGTCGAGCCGGTCGACCTGCTGCTGGACCTCGGCGTCACCCGCCGTGTCGGCCAGCTCGTCGGCGCCGTCGCGGTGGTAGAGGTGGGGGGCGACGGCGAGCCATCCCTCGCCGGCGAGCCCTTGCACGAGCCCACGCACGGCCTCGGTGACGCCGCGCGCCTCGTGCAGCACCACGATCCCCCCGCGGATCGCGCTGACCGGCTCGGCGACGGTGAGCCGCAACGCGCTGCCGTCGACCAGTGGCACGGTCTCCGTGCGGATGTCGGTCATGCCCACAGGGTGGCACGGCGGGACGCCCGGAGACCTTCCGGGCGCCGATACGGTGACCAGCATGACCCTGATCCGCCCCGACCTCGACACCCTCCCCGCTTATGTGCCCGGCCGGGCGATCCCCGGGGCCATCAAGCTGGCGAGCAACGAGGTGCCGCTCCCGCCGACGCCGCCGGTGCTCGCCGCCATCGCCGAGGCCGCGGCGGCCGGCAACCGCTACCCGGACCTCGCCGTCACCGGGCTCACGGCGCGCCTCGCCGACGAGCTGGGCATGGCCGCCGAGCGGATCGCCATCGGGTGCGGGTCGGTGAGCCTGTGCCAGCAGCTGGTCCAGGCGACCTGCCGCGAGCCCTCCGACGAGGTGCTGTTCGCCTGGCGCTCGTTCGAGGCCTATCCGATCGTGACGCAGATCGGTGGCGCCACGATGCGCACCGTGCCGCTCGACGCGGACTTCCGCCACGACCTCGACGCCATGGCCGCGGCGGTCACCCCGAACACCCGCCTGGTGATGGTGTGCAGCCCCAACAACCCGACGGGCACGGTCGTCACCCGCGACGAGCTGGAGCGGTTCCTCGCCGCCGTCGGGCCGGACGTGCTCGTGGCCCTCGACGAGGCCTACCACGAGTACGTCACCGACCCGGCCGCCGTCGACGGCACCGCGCTGCTCGACGCGCATCCCAACCTCGTCGTGCTCCGCACGTTCTCCAAGGCCTACCGCCTCGCCGCGCTGCGGGTCGGGTACGCGCTCGGCACCCCCGAGGTGGCCACCGCGCTGCGCAAGGTGTGCTCGCCGTTCAGCGTGAACTCGGTGGCGCAGGCCGCCGCGATCGCGGCACTGGACGACGCCGAGAACCTGCTGGCCGCGTGCGCAGAGGTCGTCACCGAGCGGGTGCGGGTGCGCGACGCCCTGCTCGCCGCCGGCTACACCGTGCCGCCCACCCAGGCCAACTTCGTGTGGGTCGCGCTCGGCGAGCGGACCGCCGCGTTCGCCGCGCACTGCCTGGACCACAAGGTGGTCGTCCGCCCGTTCGCGCCGGACGGCTGCCGGGTGACCGTGTCGACACCGGAGGAGAACGACGCGTTCCTGGCCGCGGCCCGCTCCTTCGACGGATAGCAGCCGCGAGAACCGGCACGCGGCGGGCCGGGCGCGTTCAATGGTGGGTATGACCTCGCAGCCCGGCCCGTCGTGGCCCCCGCGCGGCGATCCGCGCTATGCCGAACCCGTCCCGACCGACGACCGCAACTGGGCGATGGCCGCGCACCTGGGGAGCTTCCTCACGGCGTGGTTCGCGCTCGGCCTGGTCGCGCCGCTGGTCGTGCTGCTGCTGCGCGGCGGGAGCTCGGCCTACGTCCGCCGGCACGCGATCGAGTCGCTCAACTTCCAGATCAACGCGTTCGTCTGGAGCGTCCTGTTCGGGCTGCTGGCGTTCCTGATCATCGGAATCGTCCTGCTGCTGCCCTACCTGGCCTTCTACGCCATCTGTGTGGTCGTCGGGGCCGTGCGTGCATCGTCGGGGCGGAGCTTCCGCTACCCGCTGACGATCCGCTTCCTCTCCTGACCCGGACGCGGCACGGCCCGGTCCCCGAGGGAGACCGGGCCGCGTTCGCGACATACCGCGCTCAGCGGCGCGCCCCCACCGCCTTCGGGTACAGGGCTGCCGCGGCCGCCACGGCCACGGCGCCGACGACGATCTGCAGGATCAGCTCGCCGATGTTCCAGATGCCCGCGGTCTCCCAGCCGAACGCGCCGGCGATGGCCGAGCCGATCAGCACGCCGACGATGCCGGCGACGATCGTGAGCCAGAGGGGGATGTCCTGGCGACCCTTGACGATCGCCTTGCCGATCAGGCCGATGATCAATCCGCCGATGATGATTCCGATGATGCTGAACAGACCGAAGTCCATGGCCGCCTCCGCGCCCTCGTGGCGCCGCACCCCGTTTGCCGCGCCTGTGCGCATCGAATAGCACCGGACCGGTCCAGGTACACCGACCAGCGGAAATGCCACCCGAAGAGTTACCGACCGGTCGTCCCGCGTTCAGCTGAGCGCGTCAGGCCTCCAGCACGTACCCCTCGCCGCGCACGGTGCGGATCCGCTCCGCGCCGATCTTGCGGCGCAGATAGGAGATGTAGACCTGCACGAGGTTGACCGACGCGGGCTCCGACCACACCTGGCTCGCCAGGCGCTCGGGCGACCGGACCTCGCCGGGCGCGGTGAGCAGCGCCATCAGCAGCGCGTACTCGGTGGGCGAGAGCGGCACGGCCTGCCCGTCGACCGTCACCTCGGCGAGGTCGGTGTCGACCACCAGCTCGCCGAGGCGCAGCAACGTGTTCTCGACGTCGGCGCCGAGCCGCAGCCGCAGCCGGATGCGGGCGGCGAGCTCGTCGACGGCGAACGGCCGCAGCAGGTAGTCGTCGCGGTCGCCACGCAGCTGGCCGAGCAGGCCCGCGCGCCGTTCGCGGGGCGTCACGGCGATCACCGGCACATGCGGGACCTCGGACTGGACGGCCGCGAGCACCGCGGCCTGGTCCGGACCGGGCAGCTCCACGTCGAACACGAGGAGGGCCGGGTCGCGCGAGCGGATGGCGTCGAGCACGCCGATCCCGTCGCTCACCGGGCTGACGGTGACACCTTCCGAGCGGAGGCTGCGCAGCACGGAGGCGGACGCGGCGGTCGGGGGCAGCGCCAGGAGGACATGGTCGTTCGGGGGCACGGACACACGCGTGGACGGATCGACCGACCGGTACGAGGACGCACCCCCCGGGGGAGCAGCGGGGAGCATCGCCCCCCACCTTCTCGCAGCCCAGCGGCGGTAACAATCGGCTAACGGAGCTACTTCACCCGATCGAGGACGGCCGCTGAGCGCTGCTGAGAGTCGGATTGCTCCGAACGGAGTACGGCACCGTGCCCGTTCGACCGTTTCGCTGCGTTTTGGCGCGCGTGATCGACCTGTGGGCGCGGACGAGCAACCAGAGCTCTCAGGTTCGGCGATCACCCGTCGTCATCTTCTTAGTGTTCCGCCCCATGCGACGGACATCCTCCGGTGCGGACGGTCACTCGGAAACCCCGACCGAGTTGATCGCACGGATCTCCGCTGAGCACGGCTCCCCCACCGTGTCCACCGGGCGACACCGAGCGACGCGCGACACGGACGCCGCCGTCACGACCACACCGCTCCCCAAGAACTCCATGACGCGCAGGCTGGCCCCGCTGGCCGTCGGCGCAGCTGTGGCACTCGTGGCGACGACGATCGCCACCGTGGTGCAGCCCAGCGACGACCAGGCGCTCGCGTCCCCCGAGCTGAGCAGCGTCGTCACCCAGGCCGACCCGACGACCGTCAGCGCCGCACCCACGACCGAACCGATGTCGGAGACGACGCAGGCCGCACCGACCAGCCCGGAGCCCGACCCGGCCGCAGCCGAGGCCGCCGCGGCCGCCGAGGCCGCTGAAGCCGAGGAGGACGCTGCCGAGGCGGAACGCCGCGCCGAGCAGCGTGCCCAGGAAGCCGAGCAGGAGCGGGAAGCCCAGCGCGAACGGGCCCGGCAGGACGAGGAAGCGGCCCGCGCGCAGGCCGCGAGCAGCAACGGCGACGGCACGCAGGCCGCCGCGGCGCACGGCTGGACGCTCGTCGGCGGCGACGAGTTCGAAGGCGGCAAGAGCTCCATGTGGGGCGCGTACAACGGCGCAGGCCACGCCGGCAACGGCCGCCGCACCTCGGACGCGATCAATGTGGAGAACGGCTCCCTCGTCATCCGCGGCGACTCCGACGGCAACACCGGCGGCATGGCCTGGAAGGAGGGCCAGCGCTTCGGCAAGTGGGAGATGCGGGCCAAGTTCCCCAAGGGCGACAGCCAGTACCACCCGGTGCTGATCCTGTGGCCGTCCGACCACGACTGGCCGGAGGGCGGCGAGATCGACTTCGCCGAGACCATCAGCGCGTCCGAGAAGGTCTCGTTCTTCCTGCACTACGGGCACGACAACAAGCAGAAGTACGCCCACAAGAACATCGACATCACCCAGTGGCACAACTACGCCGTGGAGTGGGTCGACGGACGGATCACCGGCTACATCGACGGTGAGAAGTGGTTCGAGAGCACCGACGGCAACACCATGCCGCCCGGGAAGATGCACGCCACGATCCAGCTCGACTACTTCCCGGACGGCGGCTCGCCGCAGCCCACCGAGATGTACGTCGACTACATGCGGATCTACAAGTAGTCCGGAGAGCTCCCGCACCGGCACGTTCCGCCCGGCGCTCCCCACCGGGCGGGATGGTGCTCCCGCAATCCCGTGCGCGGGTACGAGCGCGTCGCCGCTCGTACCCGCGCACGGTGCTGTTCGGGCCCGGCCCTGTCGGTGGCGCGTGCGACCCTCCCGGCGTGGATGTGACGCAGCACGTCGACGAGCTGGAACGGCAGGGAGCGGCACTCGCCGCCGCGGCGGCACGAGCCGGCCCGGCGGCGCCGGTGCCCGCGTGCCCCGGCTGGTCGGTGCGCGATCTGCTCGCGCACACCGGCGGCGTGCATGACTGGGCCGCCGCCTTCGCCCGGGCCGACCCCGCCGCCGCCCCCGACGCCGAGCTGGTCGAGATGCCGGCAGGCGATCCCGTCGAGTGGTACCGGGAGCAGCACGCCGCACTGGTCGCCGCCCTTCGGGCCGCCCCGCCCGATCTGCAGTGTTGGAGCTTCCTGCCCGCGCCGTCACCGCTGGCGTTCTGGGCCCGCCGCCAGGCGCACGAGGCCGCGATCCACCGCGCCGATGCCGAGCAGGCCGGTGACCGCACGCCCACGTACGCACCGGGGTTCGCCGTCGACGGGATCGACGAGTTGCTCTGCGGCTTCATGGCCCGGCCCGGACGACTGCGCGTCGACGAGCCGTTCCGGCTGCTGGTGGCGCCAGCGACGCCGAAGAGCGCTGGCTCGTCACGCTCGGCCCGCACGGCGCCCGCACCCACCGGGGCGACGGTCGCGCCGACTGCACGGTCCGCGGGGCGGCGGGCGAGCTCTACCTGCTGCTGTGGAACCGCGGGCGGCAACAACCGGTCCTGGAGGGCGACCCGTCGCTGTTCGTCCGGTTGGCGGAACGCGCGCGGGTCACATGGTCGTGAGCGCCGCCGGGTAGCGGATGAGCAGGGTGCCGAGCACGTCCTCGGCACCGGCAGCGGCGTAGACGTGCGGCACGTCGGCGGCCCACTCCACGTAGCCGCCCGGGCCGGCCGAGCCCGGCGCGTCCACCGGCCCGGCGCGCAGCTCGCCGCTGTGCACGCTCGCGTGCTCGGTGACGCCGGGATGGTGCGCGGGCGAGGTCTGCACGACGCCCGCCGCCACCCGCATCCGGTACAGCTCGTAGGTCACCGGGCCGTCGTCGAACACGCGCAGCAGGTCCATCTCCACCGCGGCGCCGCGGATGGTGCTCGCCTGCCTGCTGAGCAGGGCGGTCAGCGGCAGGTCGAGGGCGGCGGCCACGGCGTGCAGCGTGTCCAGCGTCGGGTTGCGGGTGCCGGCCTCCAGTCCGGACAGCGTGGCCTTGCCCACGGCCGCCCGGCGCGCCAGCTCCGACAGCGACATCGCCCGCTCGGCCCGCAGCTCCTTGACCCGGCGCCCGACGTCCGCCCCGTCGGCGAGGGCGGGGCGGGCGGACCGTTCGCTTGCCGGTGTCCGTGGCACGCGGCTATCGTCCACCCTCGCGTCGTTCGTTCCGTAAACGGAACGAGACTGGAGGGAGCGTGTCCGTGCAGCCCGTGTTCGCCGGTGTCGTCACCGCGCTCGTCGGCTTCGCGAGCTCCTTCACGGTGGTGCTCACCGGGCTCCGGGCCGCCGGGGCCGACGATGCGCAAGCCGCATCGGGACTGCTCGCGGTGTGCCTCGGCTCCGCGCTCGTGGCGGTCGTGCTTGGCCTGCGGCACCGGGTGCCGATCAGCATCGCCTGGTCGACACCCGGGGCGGCCCTGCTGCTCTCGGCCGGGCCACCCGCGGGCGGCTTCTCGGCAGCGGTCGGGGCGTTCCTGCTGTGCGGGGTGCTCGTCGTCGTGGCCGGGCTCGTGCCGGCGCTGGGCCGGCTGGTCGCGGCGATCCCGGCGCCGGTGGCGGGCGCCATGCTCGCCGGCGTGCTGCTCGACCTGTGCCTGGCCCCGGTGCGAGCGCTGGCGGAGGTCCCGCTGCTGGCCGCCCCCGTGATCGCGGTCTGGGCGCTCCTCGGCCGGTTCGCGCGGCGGTGGGCGGTGCCGGCCGCGCTCGCCGTGGCCGTGGTGGCGATCGCACTGACCGCCCCGGGGCTCGGGTCCATCGACATCGCCCCGTACTGGTGTGGACCCCACCCGTGTTCGAGCCGACGGCGCTCGTGAGCATCGGGTTGCCGCTGTTCCTGGTCACGATGGCCGCACAGAACGTGCCGGGGATGGCGGTGCTCGCGCAGTTCGGCTACCGGCCACCGCTGCGCCCGATCCTCACCGCCACCGGGCTCGCCACCGTCGCCGGAGCACCGTTCGGAGGGCATGCGGTCAACCTCGCGGCGATCAGCGCCGCGCTCGCAGCGGGCCCCGACGCCGATCCCGACCCCGGCAGGCGCTGGATCGCCTCGATCACCACCGGGCTGGGCCTGGGCGTGCTGGGACTGGGCGCCGGCCTGGCCACGGCAGTGCTCCTGCTCTCGCCCCGGTACTGGTCGAGGCCGTCGCCGGGCTCGCGCTGCTCGGGGCGCTGGCCGCCGCGATCGCTGCAGCGGTCGCCGACCCGGACGGCCGCGAGGCCGCCGCCGTCACCTTCGTCGTGACCGCGGCCGGGGTCGGCTTCCTCGGGATCGGGTCCGCGTTCTGGGGGCTCCTCGCCGGAGCCGCGATGACGCTGCTACACCGCCGCCGGGCGACCGATCGGATCGCCACGCCCCGCTCCTGACGAACGAACGGCGGTTTCGTCCGACAGGTCTGGTCGAAAGGTGACATGTGGCGGGACCCCCTCGGCACGGAAACATCGGTCCCGTGGGAACCAGACCGTGGTTCTGATGGTGCTCGAGGAGGTCCCGATGGCGATCGTAGGCGGGTTGGATCTGCACCGG
>NZ_JAHKRK010000084.1:17617-28037 GCF_019396355.1 Pseudonocardia nigra | reverse complement strand
ACCACCGGGCCCCGCGAAACTCATGCTGGACGTCGCAGCGTCGAGCGAGCAGGGCGGTGACCCAGGGGCACCTCGGGTGCATCAGCAGCCTGGCGGCTACCGACACAAGGATGGTGCACCAGTGAGCGGGGACGCCGCCGATGATGCTGATAATGGAGAGCCCGGCGGCCCGGTTCGGGTCGGTCCAGGGCATGAAGCATGATGCGCCGATATTGCAGTTGCGTCGGCCAGAACTGCTGGTGCGCCTCGAGCAGCTCGCTGGCCGACAGGTACCGCATCTCGACCCGGTCGTCTCCGACGGCCTCCTTGCGGTGGATGATCGCAAGCTACTGGCCGGTGAGCGGGGAGTGGAGCGAATCGCCCTGGGCAGGGGCTACTACCCCGTCTGCGACCCTTCCTCGGAATCCACACCCGAGAGGCGATCAAGCCGCTGCACGCCGACCTGCTCTTCATGTCGACGACAGCGGTCACGCACGGGCGGTGCTTCCACCAGTCGCAGGAGACCGTTGCCGTGAAGCGGGCGATGATGGACGCGGCAGCATGTCGCGTCCTGCTGCTCGACAACAGCAGGTTCCACCGGCGTGGGGTCCACGAACTGGCCCCGATGAGCGCTTTCGACGTCGTCATCGTGGATTCCGGCACCTCCGCCGGCGAGATCGACGCCCTTCGCTCCGTCGGCGCCAACGTGTACGTCTCGGGTCAGGAGCCCGACGGCCCTGGCCTGCTCACAGACATGCTGTGGTCGGCCAACACCACCGCTCACCAGGACTGACAGCCGCCGACCGCGGACAGGCGGCGCGGCACATGTCACAGTGATCACGTCCACGCCCGGCTGGGCGGCGCAACATGGACGAAGGCGGGGCGCCGCGTTGGACTACCGCGTGCCCGCAACGCCCGAGGCCTGGGCTGCGCCTCACCCGTTCGCGTCGCCGTGCTCGGAACGGCTCCGCAAGGCGCGCGCTCTCGGTCGAAGCCGGCGAGTCGGGCGCTTGTCATTGCCGCACGTGCCGGGTCAGCAGCCCACCGGCGTCGCCGTAGACGACAACGGCGATGGTCTCGGCCTGGGCGAGCCGCTGGATCTCGACTTCCTTGCTGGGTCTGTTCGACTGGAGGCCGGACCTTCATCGCGCGCCGAGTTCCGGTGCGCGTTCCGGTCGTGGCGGGGACGTCGTTCCGCGGATGACGAGCTGCGGAGGTAATGCGACCTTCTTGGGCGCGCGCGGGGAAAGGTCGAGCCGTTCGACGACCGCGTGTACCGCCAGCTGGGCCATCTGGGGTATGTCCTGCCGGACGGAGGTGAGGTCGATGCCGGGCAGCCGGGCGAACCGGGAGTCGTCGTAGCCGACGACGGACAGTTCCTCCGGCACCGTGACGCCGGCGCGCAGCATGCTGTCGAGGAGCCCGATGGCGGAGAGGTCGTTGCTGGCGATGACCGCGGTCGGCAGCCGCTCGGCCAGCAGCGTCTGCGCGGCCTTCGCGCCTTCGTCCTCGGTGTAGCCGCCGGGCACCACGCGGATCTCTCGCGCCAGGCCGTGGTCGGCCATCGCCGCCCGGTACCCGGACCGCCGGTCCTCCGCCCCGGGGTTGGCGCCACCGTCGACGAAGGCGATCCGCCGGTGCCCAAGGGCCGCCAGGTGGTCGACCGCTTGGCGGGTGCCAAGCGCGTCGTCGTTGCCCACGACGTCGACCGGGCCGCGGGTGACGCTGCGGCCGACCTCCACGACGGGCACCTCCTCGACGATCGGGTCGAGCCGGTGGCCGTGCAGCTCGGGGCCGACGACGATCAACCCTTCACAGCGGTAGCGCAGCAGCTCGTCGATCACCGCCTCCTGCCCCCGGCCGGGGGTCGTGGCGCCGAGGAGCAGGTGGTAGCCCAGCTCTTCGACCACGGGAAACATGTCCTCGACCAGTTCGACCTCGAACGGGCGGCGCAGCGCGAACACCACGCCCAGGTTCCGGGTGCGGTTGCTCCGCAAGCCCCGGGCCAGCGAGTCCGGTCGGTAGCCGAGCTCCGCAGCGGCCTCGAGCACGCGCCGGCGCGTCTCCTCGGACGCGCCGTCCACCCCGCGCAGCACGATGGAGACCAGCGGGCGCGAGACGCCGACGTGGCGCGCGATGTCGGCCATCGTCGGGCGGCGCTCCTTCGGCGCCCGGGGCCCGCGGGCGGGCGGTCCGCCCGTTCGCTCCTGCTCGGTCATGCCGTCCCTTCCCCGTGACCCCTTGACGCCGACCCGACGCACGCGCACACTACCGCACTAGCACGTGCTACTAGCACGAGTTAGAGGTGCGATTCGCTTCTCGCAACCAGACACCACGGAGACCACATGAGTCACGACATCGGTGTCGCCGTCATCGGGGCGGGCATGGCCGGCCGGGCGCACGCGCACGGCTATCGGTCCGCCGGGACGGTTTTCTCCCCGGGCCTACCGCCGGTGCGCCTCGTGTCCGTCGCGGACATCAACGAGGACCTGGCGCGCGACACGGCGCAGCGGTACGGCTTCCAGCGCGGCGACAGCAGCTGGGAGGCCGTCGTCAAGGCCGACGACATCGACGCGGTCAGCGTGGTCGTCGCCAACGACCTGCACCGCGAGATCGTCACCGAGCTCGCCGCCGCGGGCAAGCACGTGCTGTGCGAGAAGCCGCTGGCCCCGACCTCGGCCGACGCCCGCGCGATGATCGACGCCGTGGCCGCCGGCATCGTCGCCCGGGTCGGGTTCACGTTCCGCCGCGCGCCGGGGATCAGCGCCGTCCGGGAGCAGCTCCGGTCGGGTCGGCTCGGGCGCCCCCTGTACATCAGCGCCCAGTACTGGACCGACTACGGCTGCGACCCGCAGGCCCCGATGAGCTGGCGCTACCGCGGCCGGCCCGGGTCCGGGGCGCTCGCCGACCTCGGCAGCCACCTCACCGACGTGGCCGAGTTCCTGCTCGGGCCGGTCGACTCCGTGCACGGAGCCGCCCTCACCACCGTCGTCCCCGACCGTCCCGTCCCGATCGGGCACGTCGTCGGGCACGCCCACGTCGAGGTGAGCGACCGGCGCGAACCGGTCGAGAACGACGACTGGGCCAGCTTCTCCGTGCGCTTCGCCAATGGCGCGACCGGCGACCTGAGCGTGTCACGCATCGCCTACGGCCACCCGAACACCCTGGAGTTCGAGGTCTTCTGTGAGCACGGCGCCCTCGCCTTCGACGTGAGCCGCCCGGGCGAGTTCGCGATCGCGACCGGCGGGCTGCCCGGCGACACCAACGGCTTCCGGCGGGTCATCGTCGGAGTCGAGCACCCCTACATCGCCGGCGGCATGGCGATGGACGCCACCGGGATCGGCGTCGGGCACAACGACAGCTTCGTCTACCAGGCCCGCGCGTTCCTCGACGAGGTCGCGGGACGCGACGAACTGCCACGCAACGCCTCGTTCGCCGACGGGCTCCACAACCTGCAGGTACAGGAGGCCATCGTCCGCTCCGCCGGCTCCGACACCCGGGCTGCGGTCGACGCATAGCCGCTCGTCCCACCGATCGAAAGGGCAACGATGCTCCGAACACGACAGCTCGCCACCGCCGCCGTCGCCGGCCTCCTGCTCGCCGCCACGGCCTGCAGCAGCCAAGGCGGTGCCCAGAACGAGCCCGGCGTCGCGGGCGGGTCCGGCGACGGCGGACAACGCTTCACCATCGCCATGG
This sequence comes from Pseudonocardia nigra, assembly GCF_019396355.1. GTDB lineage: Bacteria > Actinomycetota > Actinomycetes > Mycobacteriales > Pseudonocardiaceae > Pseudonocardia > Pseudonocardia nigra. The sequence continues at coordinate 24,362 of NZ_JAHKRK010000084.1, read as the reverse complement.
TCACCCACGAGGCGCCCGGTGCGGCGTTCTGGGACCGGGTGCGGGCCGGCGCCGAGCATCGCTCGGGATCGACCTGCGCTACGCCAACAACGTCGCCGCGCCCGAACAGGCCACCCTGGTACAGAACGCCATCGACAGCCAGGTCGACGGCATCGCGGTGACGCTGGCCTTCCCGGACGCGGTTGGCCCGGCCGTCCAGGCCGCCGCCCAGGCCGGCATCCCGGTCGTCGCGTTCAACTCCGGCATCGAGCAGTACGAGCAGTACGGCGCGATGATGTACTTCGGCTCCGACGAGCAACTCGCCGGACAGTCCCTCGGCGAGCGGATGGCCTCCGAGGGCGCGGGCAAGGCCATCTGCGTGGTGCACGAACAGGGCAACATCAGCCTGGAGACCCGCTGCGCCGGCGTGACGGCCGGCATGCCGAACACCGAGAACCTCAACGTCGACGGCACCAACCTGCCCGCCGTCCAGGCGACGATCACCGCGAAGCTGCAGCAGGACCCCGCCATCACCCACATCGTCACCCTCGACGCCGGCATCGCCGGCGCCGCCCTCGCCGCCCGCGACACCGCCGGCAGCGAGGCCACGATCGCCACCTTCGACCTCAACCCCGAAGTCATCCAGGCCATCCAGGACGGAGAGATCGCATTCTCCGTCGACCAGCAGCCCTACCTGCAGGGCTACCTCGCCGTCCAAGCGCTCTGGCTGAACCTGACCAACGGCAACGACATCGGAGGCGGCCGCCCCGTGCTCACCGGACCGTCCTTCGTGGACTCCTCGAACATCGCCCAGATCGCGGAGTACGCGGCGAACAACACCCGGTGAGCCCCCGGCGCGAGACCACCGACGGAGACGGGCGTCTTCGCCGCGGCCGCGCCGCCCCACCAGGAAGACCGCCTCGACCGACGACGGAGAAGCCGACATGACCCAGCACAGCCTGACCAACCTGCGCCTGGGAACCGCCCCCGACTCGTGGGGCGTCTGGTTCCCCGACGACCCGCACCAGGTTCCGTGGCACCAGTTCCTCGACGAGGCCGCCCACGCCGGATACTCCGCCGTCGAGCTCGGCCCCTACGGCTACCTGCCGACCCACCCCGAACAGCTGCGCGACGAGCTCGGACGGCGGGGGCTCACCCTGACCGGCGCGACCGCGGGCACCCACCTGCACCGCGGCGGTGACGCACTCGGCACCGCACTCACCGAGTGCCGCGAGATCGCCGCCCTGCTCGCCGCCCTCGACGCCCCCTTCCTGATCACACTGCCCGCCATGTACACCGACCTCCACACCGGCGAGCTGCTCGAACCCGCCGAGCTCACGGCCGAACAGTGGTCGACGCTCGGCAACGGACACTCCGAGCTCGGCCGCGTCCTCCACGACGAGTTCGGGGTCCGGCAGATGTTCCACCCGCACGCCGACGCCCACGTCGACACCGAACCCCGGATCCAGCGGTTCCTCGAGGTCACCGACCCCGACACCGTCTCGCTGTGCCTCGACACCGGGCACGTCACCTACGCCGGCGGCGACAACCGCGCGATCGTGGCGAAACACCCCGCCCGGATCGGCTACGCGCACCTCAAGTCCGTCGACCCCGCCGGGCTGACCCGCGTCCGCGCCGAGGGCATGTCCTTCGCCGACGCCGTACAGAACGGGGCCATGGTCGAACCGACCCACGGGGAACCGGACATGCCGCCACTGCTCGCCGACCTCGACGCCCTCGGCGTCCCACTCATCGCGATCGTCGAACACGACATGTACCCAGCACCACCCGGCGCGCCATTGCCGATCGCGACCCGCACCTGCCGCTACTACACCACGCACGGCCTCACCGGCTACCAGCGCTGACACCCACCGCCGGGCACTGCACCCCGTACCCGGCAGTCAGGCCGCGCAACCTCGCTCGCCGCGAGATCGCCAAGAGCCGGGTTCCTCACCGCGAAAGCCGCATCCGAACCGTGGGCCCAACGGCGTTGTTCCCGGCTTGAGGAGGCGTGGTGGTTCAAACGCCCACAGCACGAGCGACACGGGTGATGCGGCCGGTGGCGAACCCCGTCAGATGGGTACCGGCGGCTCCAGGAACGCCGCCCCATCCCGGCCGGGCTGGCCGGCCTGCGGCGGGTCGAGCGCAGGGCGCGCAGCCTACGACCGGCCGCGCTCGCGCTCGACAGCGCTGAGGTGCCCGCCGGGTGAGGCACCGGCCGGACAGCGTCACGCTGCTGCACTCGGTCCGCTGTCGCGGCGAGCGCGGCTTCGTGAGCCCTGCGCCACATCACGGCCAGCCCATGCAGCATCGCGAGCCGCAGCTGTTCCTGCACGACGGCGACACCGTCACCGTGGAGATCGACGGGGTCGGGAGCATCACGAACCGCGTTTCGGCGGAAATTATCCAGCGGGGCTGAGGGCCCCGCACGCCGAGTCGTGTTCGTGGCTCCGGTTGGAGCGGTGACAGCGTGTCCCGGTATGGACCGCCGGAGGGCGGGTAGGTGGCCTCGCGGCCTGTCCGACCGGAGCCGGTGATGACGCTACCGCACTGCTGCGATTGCTCGCTCGTCATGTGGTGTTCGAGATCGAGTCGATCGACCGGTTGTATCTCGACCTCTACGTGCCCAACCTGCAGTGCGGCCGGGCGCAGGTCGTCGGGTTCCTCACCCGCCATTGGGGTTCGGCATCCCAGCCACGGCGCTGGTGGCGCCGAACCGTGGTCATGATGTCTCCTTCTTCACCCGTGCCGCTGCCCGCGGCGACTCCAGCGTGAGCGTTCACGGACACCTCCGACTGGCCGCACCGATCCGGCACCGCGGGGCTGCAGCCCGGCCACACGTCCTGCTCGCAGCTGACCCACGCTCGGACGTGCTGACCATCTACCCACCGGTACGCTCGATGCCCTGCTCGCTCAGGGTCAGGTCGAACCGAGGGACGGTGAACCGACGTGACGATCCGCCCAACCGGAGCGCCGAGCGCAGCCACCGCCTGTCCACCAAATCGGGAACACTCCACCCGCGCAGGTGGGTCACCTTCTGCCCGGTCGTGTGCCCCGCCGCGACGACGTCGCAAGGAGGTTGGCAAGGACGCCCACGTCCGGCAGGTCCAGATGGGGCTGCACCTCCTCGGGCAGGCCGGCGAACGAGCGTGCGTGCCCGATTCCGGTGTGGACGGCCACGGCCAGAGCGCCGCCCTTGTGCGCCATCGGCACCTCGAGCTCGGGGTCGTCGCCGACGACGGCGATCTCGGCGGTAGACACCCCGAGGTGACGTGCGGCCGCGCGCAGCGCTTGCAGCGACGGCTTGCCGACGACCGTGACCCGGCAGCCGGTGATGTCGCGCACCACCGCGCTGATCGCTCGTGACGTGCCCAGCTGACGTCCTTCCGCGGTCGCGAAGAACAGCGACTGGGAGGCGCTGTAGAACCGGGCGCCCCCGAACACCGCGTCGCACGCGGCCTCCAGCGCCTCGAACGTCAGCTCCTGCCGAAACCAGCCCGCCAGGACCGCATCGGCCGTCGTGCCGCGCAGCGGCGGCAACGTCTCGATACCGGCCGCCTCCAGCGGCTCGATGATCCCTTTGCCACCGAGCACCATCACCCGCCGGTGCCCGCGGCGCCGGAAGACGTCGACCGCCGAGGACGTCGGCGTGAGCACCCCGTCGTCGGGCACCGGGAAGCCGAGGGCCTGTAGCGCGTGCGCGTACTGCTGCGGCGTCCGGGTGGTGCCGTTGGTGAAGATCCGGAACGGCAGGCCGAGCTCGGCCAGCGCCGCGAACAGCTGCTCGGCTCCCGGCAAGGGGCGCAGTCCCTTGTTGTTGCGGTCGCCGAGCACCAGCGTGCCGTCCATGTCCAGGACGAAACCGCGCACCCGCCGCAGTCGGTCCAGGGCAGCAGGGTCAGGATCAGGCACGGACGGTTCCTTCCCTCCGGCGCTGCACGAACAGGCGCAGACCGGGCTTGGCCACGGCCAGGTCGTGCACGGTCCTCCGTTCCCCGAGCTCGCGCAGCAGGGTGAGCACGGGCGTCAAGGCGGGGTTGTAGTGCTGCGGCGCGGGTCCGGCGGCGAGCATCGCGTCGACCTGCTCGGCGGGCATGTGCGCCCGCAGCAGCAGCTCCTCGTCGCTGATCGCCGGGCCGAACTGGCGGCGCAGCTCGGCCGGGGACGGGGGCGGCGGCTCCGACTGCAGCTCCCGCGCCCGCGGCCGGTCGAGGATCCGGTCGAGTACGTCCGGGTCGATCGGGGCGGTCGGCCGGCCGAAGCTGCCGAGCGCGTACCGGATCACCTGGTCGGGCACGTTGGCGTACCGCTCCCCGAGCACGTTGAACAGCGCCTGCGAGACCACCATCTGTGGGAACGGCGTGACCATGATCGGGTAGCCCAGCTCGGCGCGGACCCGGCCGACCTCCTCGATCAGGCTGTCGAACCGGTCCTCCATGCCGATCTCGCGCAGCTGGCGACGGGTCGTCGTCATCACGCCGCCGGCGATCTGGTGGTGCAGGAACGCGGCGTCGAAGTCCTGCGGTCGCCCGGCGGGCAGTTCCTCCGCGGCGGCCAGCCGGTCGAAGAAGTCGCAGGCCAGGCCGAGCGCGCGGTCGTCGATGTCGACCCGGTGGCCCATCTCGCGCAGGTTGGCCACCGTACGCCGCACCTCCGGTAGGGACGAGCCGTTGCCCAGCACACCGCAGCCGGTCTGGACCACCTCGACGCCGAGCTCGGGAGCAATCGAGTAGGTCAGCGGCGACAACCCGATGGTGGCGTGGGAGTGCAGTTCGAGCGGCGTGCTCCCGAGCTCCGCCTTGATCGCGGGCAGCAGCGTGCGGGCCCGCTCGGCGGTGAGGATCCCCGCCGGGTCCTTGACGTAGACGCGGTCCATGTCGGGGCACTCGCGCATCTGGCGGGCGAGGTCGGCATAGAAGGCGTCGTCGTGCATCGCGCTGATCGTGAAGGTCAGCGCGCCCACCACCTCGTCGACGCCGGCCTTCTTCAGCCGGCGGGCAGTCGCACGAGCGGCGTCCATGTCGTGCATCGGGTCGAGCACGACGACCCGGTCGATGCCGCCCTCGACCAGCCGGTCGTAGACCAGCTGCATCGTCTCCGGGTGCGAGTTCTGCCAGGAGATGAACCGGAAGCCCGTGCCGATGAACTGCAGCTTCGTCGTCGGCATCAGCGCCCGCGTGCGCCGGAGGAGCTCCCACGGGTTCTCCCGATGGGTGCGCACCAGCATGCCCATCGCCGTGCTCGAGCTGTAGTCCAGCGCCCGGAAGCCGACCCGCTCCAGGACCGGCGCCACCTGCAGCACGTGCGCGGTCCGCAGACCGGCCGCGCCCCACAGGCTCTGGTTGCCGTCGCGCAGCGAGACGTCGACCAGCCGGACGTCGCTCATCAGGACACCTCCACGAGATCCGGCTCGTGTGTCTGCAGGAACCGCTCGAAGAAGGCGGTGTCGACTCCGCCGGCGGCGAACTCGGGGTCGGCCAGCAGCGCCTGGTGCACCGGCACGGTCGTCGTCACGCCCGCGATCTGCAGCAGCTCCAGCGCGGCGCGGGCCCGGGCGAGGGCGTCGGCGCGGTCGACCCCGTGCACGATCAGCTTCGCCAGCAGCGAGTCGTAGTACGGCGGCACGACCGAGCCGCCCTGCACGTGGGTGTCCACCCGGATGCCGTCGCCGGCCGGCAGCACCACCCGCTCGATCCGCCCGGGTGACGGGCGGAAGCCGTGCGCCCAGTCCTCGGCGTTGATCCGGCACTCGACGGCGTGGCCGGACAGGCCGACGTCCTCCTGGCGGATGCGCAGCGGCAGCCCCTCGGCGACGGCGAGCTGCTCGGCCACCAGGTCGAGGCCGGTGACCATCTCGGTGACCGGATGCTCGACCTGGATGCGGGCGTTCATCTCCAGGAAGTAGAAGGCCTCGCGCTCGCGGTCGTAGAGCAGCTCGACGGTGCCCAGCCCGCGGTATCCGAGGTGCTCGGCGAGGGCCAGCGCCGTGGCGGCCATCTCGGCGTGGATCCGGTCCGACAGCAGCGGCGCCGGAGCCTCCTCGAACAGCTTCTGGTACCGGCGCTGCACCGAGCAGTCCCGGTCGCCGAGCGCCACGGCAAGCCTGCCGTCGCCGAGCACCTGCACCTCGACGTGCCGGCCCGAGGCGACGAACCGCTCCAGGTACACCCGCGGGTCGCCGAACGCGGCGGCGGCCTCGGCGATCGCGAGGTCGAGGGTGTGCGGGAGCTCGCCGGCCGAGCGCACCAGCTTCATGCCGCGGCCACCGCCGCCGCCGACCGCCTTGACCAGCAGCGGGTAGCCGACCTCTGCGGCGACCGCTCGCGCCCCGGCCAGGTCGGCGGCCTCGCCCCCGGGCACCACCGGCAGCCCGGCGGCCAACGCGTGCGAGCGGGCGCGCAGCTTGTCGCCGACCGCCTCCAGCGACTCGGGACTCGGCCCGACGAAAACGATCCCCGCCTCGTGGCAGGCCCGGGCCAGCGCGGGGTTCTCCGAGAGGAACCCGTAGCCGGGGTGCACCGCGTCGGCGGCGACCGCCTGCGCTGCGCGCACCACCGCAGCCGGGTCCAGGTAGGACGCCGACGGCGGAGCGGGGCCCAGCCGCACCACCCGGTCGGCCAAGCGGGCCGGCAGCCCGTCGAGGTCGGCGTCGATGGCGGCCAGCACCGACTCGATGCCCAGCCGGCGGCACGTGCGGATCACGCGGAGCGCGATCTCCCCGCGGTTGGCGATGAGCAACCGGCGAATCCTCACTGAGTCGGTCTTC
>NZ_JAHKRK010000084.1:0-17522 GCF_019396355.1 Pseudonocardia nigra | reverse complement strand
TCTTCACTGAGTCGGTCTTCACTGAGTCGGTCTTCACTGAGTCGGTCTTCACTGAGTCGGTCTTCACTGAGTCGGTCTTCACTGAGTCGGTCTTCACTGAGTCGGTCTTCACTGAGTCGGTCTTCACTGAGTCGGTCTTCACTGGGTCGGTCTTCACTGGGCCCCCTCGCCGAGCCCGGCGACGCCCGACGCCGGGTCCACCATCAGGAGCACCGCATCGGTGTGGGCGAACTCGCCGTTGCCCGTGCGGAACTCCACCACCGTTCCGCGGACGCCGGCGTGCACCGGCGTCATCATCTTCATGGTCTCGACGATGCCGACGACGGTGTCCTCCTCGACCTTGTCGCCGACCTCGACGAACGGCGGGGCACCGGGCTTCGACGCCCGGTAGAAGGTGCCCAGGAGCGGCGGGTGCACCGCGACCATCCCCTCGGCCACGCCGGCGCGCGGCCGTTCTGGTTCAGCGGCGACGGCAGGCTCGGCGCCGCGCTCCACCACCGGTCGGCGCAGCACCTGCTGTTCCGCCGTCCAGCCGGTCGCACCCTCCCGGCGCACCGTCAGCGTGAGGTCGCCCAGCTCCAGGTGCAGCTCGTCCAGGCCGCTGGAGTCCAGCACTCGCAGGACGTCGCGGACGTCGTCGGGGCTGAGTTCCACGTCAGCCCCCCGACGGGCGCTTGCCGCCCAGCATGTTGAAGACGTGGTCGAAGGCGCGGGCGGTCGGCACAGCTGCGGGAGCCTGCCCGCGGGCGGCGTCCTTCTCCGCCCACACCGTCTCCGGCCGGCTCTGCAACAGGAACACGTTCTCCCCGGACGGCGCCGTCCGCGACACCGCCCACTCGATGTCCTGCGGGCAGCCGTAGTGGGCCTCGACCTTCCGGGCGATCGCGACCAGCTCGGCGATCTCGTCGTCGTTGAGCGACGGGACGTCCTGCAGCTGCGCCGGCACGTCCGTCTCCGCCACGCCGTGGCCGCCGGGCCGAAGTGGTGGCGAGGTAGTGACTCCGGTCAGTTTCACCGATAGCGTTATCGCATGAGAGAAGCGGTGATCGTGTCCACAGTCCGCACCCCGATCGGCAAGGCCTACCGCGGCGCGTACAACGACACCCAGGGCCAGCAGCTGGCCGGGCACGTCGTGCGGGAGGCCGTGACGCGGGCCGGCGTCGACCCGGCCGAGATCGACGACGTCGTCCTGGGCTGCGCCCTGCAACAAGGCAGCACGGGCTTCAACACCGCCCGCCAGGCCGCCCTGCGTGCGGGCCTACCGACCTCGGTCCCCGCGCAGACCGTGGACCGCCAGTGCTCGTCCGGACTGATGGCCGTCGCCATCGCCGCTCATCAGATCGTCGCCGGGGGCATGGATATCACCGTCGGCGGCGGGGTGGAGTCGATCTCGCTGGTGCAGAACGAGCACGCAAACCGCTACCGTGCCACCGATCCGGAGCTGCTGAAGTCCACGCCTGGCCTGTACCGGCCCATGATCGAGACGGCTGAGCTGGTGGCGCAGCGCTACGGCATCAGCCGGGAGGCCCAGGACGAGTACGCGCTGCTCTCCCAGCAGCGCACGGCGCAGGCGCACGCGGAGGGCCGGTTCACCGACGAGATCGTCCCCCTTCCGACGATCAAGAAAATCACCGATAAGGAGACCGGCGAAATGCGGCACGAGGAGGTCATCCTCAAGGCCGACGAGGGGCCTCGGCCCCAGACCACGGCGGCGGACCTGCAGCGGCTGGCGCCGGTGTGGCCGGGCGGGCCGTTCGTCGAGAAGGGCAGCTGCGTCACGGCCGGGAACGCCTCGCAGCTCTCGGACGGCGCGGCGGCACTGGTGCTCATGGAGGCCGGGCTCGCACAGCGGCGGGGCATTCCGCCGCTCGGCGTCTACCGCGGGATGGCGGTGGCCGGCTGCGACCCCGAGGAGATGGGCATCGGCCCGGTGCACGCCGTGCCGAAGCTGCTGGCGAAGGCGGGGTTGCGCGTCGAGGACATCGGGATCTGGGAGCTCAACGAGGCCTTCGCCAGCCAGGTGCTGTACTGCCGGGACAAGCTCGGCATCCCCGAAGACCGCATGAACGTCTCCGGTGGGGCCATCGCGGTGGGCCACCCGTACGGCATGACCGGCGCGCGCTGCACGGGACACGTGCTGCGGGAAGGCAAGCGGCGCGGCGCGCGGTACGGCGTGGTAACCATGTGCGTGGGCGGCGGCATGGGCGCGGCGGGCCTGTTTGAGATCCTGTGAGGATGACCGACCAGGTCCGGACGACGACGGCGGCGGCGACGAAGGCTGGCCGCCCGTTCACCCGCAAAGAAGTCAAGGCCATCACCCGCTCCCGACTTCTGGAGGCCGCGCTGGCCATCCTCGACGAGGAGGGTGAGGCGGCGCTGACGACGATCAACGTGACGCGCCGTGCCGGCATCGCGCAGTCGAGCTTCTACGTCCACTTCGCCGACATGGACGACCTGCTGCACAGCCTCATCGACGAGCTGTCGCTGGAGCGGTTGCGCCTCACCCGGGAGGCGCGGCGCGGATCGCGCTCCGCGCCGTGGGACATGGAGCGCTTCCGCGACACGTTCCGGGTGCCGATCACCCACTCGATCGCCCATCCACGACTGTTCCGGCTGCTGATCCGCAGCCGGCACGATCCCGCGTCCCCACTCGGCGAGTGGAGTCGCAGCGTTTTCGACGAGAACCGGGCCGCGCTCGTCGAGGACCTGGTCAGTCTGGGCATGCCGAATGGATCCGATGCCGACCGGCGACGCCTGGAGATGATCGCCGACGGCGTCATCGCGCTCACCGAGTCGATGATGCTGGGCCACATCGAGGGGCGATACCCCGACATCGAAGAGGCGATCGACGTTCTGATCACATTCTCCGAGGGCTACCTCCGGCTGCGGGAGCAGGACGCAGCTCGCCGCAGCCGCGCAGGCGGGACCGAGGACTGCGACGAGCCTGCCTGACGCGGCTTGCCGGCTGGGTGCGCCGTCGCGGTCATCGGTCGGCGGGGCGCTCGTGGAACTGCGCGATGCGTCCCCCGTCGACCACGAGGTCGTGCCCGTTGACGAAGCCGCCCTCGTCGGAGGCGAGGAACAGGGCCGCGCGCGCAACGTCCTCGGGGGTGCCCGCTCTCGGCAGCGGGGTGGCCCGCGCGAGGTTCCGTTCGAGCTTGGCCTGCTTGCGCCGGTTGTCCTCGTCGGCGAGTCGGGCGGCGGCCGCCGAGCCGCCCCAGAAGATCGGGGTGGCGACCGCGCCCGGCGAGATCGCGTTGACGCGGATGCCCTGCGGGCCCAGCTCGACGGCCGCGAGCCGGGTCACGTGGGACACCGCCGCCTTGGCCGCCGAGTAGAGCAAGCTGCCCTGCCCCATCCGATGGGCGGCGATGCTCGAGTTGTGGATGATCGAACCACCACCGCTGCGGGCGATCTCCGGCGCGGCGTGCTTGAGTCCGAACAGGACGCTGCCGAGCAGCAGCCGCATCGCCCGGTCGAACTCGGTCACGGTGATCGTGGCCACCCCTCCGGCCACAGGGGCGCCCGCGTTGCTGAACAGGCAGTCCAGCCGACCAAACCGGTCGACGGTGCACCGCACCAGCTCGGCGATCTCCTCCTCGGAGGTGACGTCGGTGCGGTGGAACACTCCACGCTCGCCGAGCTCGCCCGCGACCGCCTCCCCCCGCCGCGTGTCCCGGCCGGCGACGACCACACTGGCGCCCTCCGCGACGAACAACCGGGCGGTGGCCTCACCGATGCCGCTGGTCGCGCCCGTCACGACGGCGACCTTTCCCGCCAACCGTCCGGCTCCGCTGTTGCCCATGTCAGCTCCAGCCCGTGCCGGCGCCGCGGGTCATCGCGAGCGGCCCGGTGGGCCAGCGGAAGCAGTCGATCATCAGCTGGTCCACCTCCTCGGCCGTCGCCACCCCCTCCTGGACGACCCGGGCGGCCTCGCAGACCATGGCGAAGTACACGCGGTTCGCCACGTAGCCCCAGGCGAGCGGGGCGTCCTTGATCACGACGGGGTTCTTGCCCGCCCCCTCGGCGAGGTCGACGACGAACTCGGTGGTGGCATCCGACGTGGACGGTGCGCGGACGATCTCGGCCAGCTTCATGACCGGCGCGGGGGACGCCCAGTGCCAACCGATCACGCGGTCCGGCCGGTCGGTGGCCGCCGCGAGGGCGGAGATGGGGAACCCGCTCGAGTTCGACGCGAGGATCGTGTCCTGGCGGCAGCGCCGGTCCAGGTCGCGGAACACGGTGACCTTGAGGTCCAGCCGCTCCGGCACCGCCTCCACCACGACGTCGGTGTCGTAGAGCCGCTCGACGTCGCCGGTGAAACACAGCCGCCGCAACGCCGCATCGGCCTCCTTGGCAGACAGCTTGCCCCGCTCGACCGCCGTGCCGAGCCCGAACCGGCCCGCCCGCACGTTCGCCTCGCCTGCGGCCAGCGCGTCCGCCGAGAGGTCGTGACACACCACGTCGTGTCCCGCAGCCGCCAGCACCTGAGCGATGCCGCTGCCCATCACCCCGGCACCGAGCACTCCCACTCGTCTACCCATCCGCACTCCCTCTCCCGCCACCAGTGTCTTGCGCCACAGCGATTTCGCCGGTAAGGCTATCGCCGAAATGGCCGACGAGCGACCCTCAATCCCGCTGGCCGACCTGGAGGCACCGTGTCCCAACGCATCTCGCGCCGCACACTTCTCGCTCGAACCGCTCAGCTGGCCGGCGCGTCCGCCGTTGCCGGCATCGGCGGAGGGCTGGTCGCCGGCTGCAGCGGGGAGCAGCCCGTCGCGCCCACGGCGACCCAGCCGTCCGGCGCTCCGGTCCGGGGCGGCCACCTCCGCGTCGGCGTCTGGTCCGAACAGGCCGGCCTGAACCCCATCCTCGACACCTTCACCGCCGTCGGCTCGAGCTACGCGGCAACGGTGTACGACGCGCTGTTCACCGTCGCCGAGGACGGGTCCGTCATCCCCGACCTCGCACGCTCACTGGAACACAGCGAGGACTACACGACGTGGACGATCGGGCTGCGCGACGGCGTGGCGTTCCACGACGGCTCCGCGTTCGATGCCCAGGCCGTGGCGGCGCAGATGGAGGCCGCGCTCGCGTCACCGACCTTCGCCGCGTCCTTCGCGAACGTGGCGGGAGTCCGGACCGCCGACCCGATGACGGTGGTGCTCACGACGAAGACCCCGTGGGTCCCGTTCGACCGGTACCTCACCGGGACGTTCGCCACCATCGTCACCCCCGACACGTGGAACGGAACGAGCCCGAAACCCATCGGCACCGGTCCATTCATGGTGGAGGAATGGGAGAACGGCAACCGGTTCGTCGCCGTGCGCAACCCGAACTACTGGCGGCAGGGGCTGCCCCACCTCGACCAGGTCACCTTCCGGCCGATCCTCAACTCCACCCAACGCGAGAACAGCGTGAAGGCGGGCGACCTCGAGTTGGGGACCACGGGTTCCACCATCAGCAACCTGAAAGCGCTGCGAGACGACTCCGGGCTGCTCTACTACGACGACGCCGGCATCGACGTCATCCAGCCGCACCACGTCTTCTGGCAGCTGAACTGCATGGCGCCGCCACTGGACGACGTCCGGATCCGCAAGGCGCTCGCACTGGCTTTGGACCAGCGCAGGTTCTACGACACGGTCTTCCGAGAGGCGAGCTCGGCCACCGGGTGGGGCGAGTACCAGCCGGTGACCAGTTTCTTCCACCCCGATTCCGAGCACTGGTCCGAGACCGGCTACCCCACCGCCCCGGATGTCGAGCTCGCGAAGCGGCTCGTCGCCGAGTGCACGGCGGAGAAGGGCCGCGCCGCGTTCCTGGTGACCGCCACCAACGAGCCGACGCAACAGCTCGCGTTGTCGCTCACCAAGGGGATGTGGGAGCCGCTCGGCATCGACGTCGCGGTTCAGCAGATCGACGTCGGTCGGCTGATCGCAACCTCGTCCGCGGCGAGTTCCAGGCGACGTTCGTGGACCAGTTCGCGGCCACCGATCCCGACCAGAACTACGTGTACTGGGGCCCGACGACGGTCCGGCCGATCGGCGAGGCCGGGCTGAACTTCGCCCACAACGCCAACCCGGCCGTCGAGCCGCTGCTGCAGGTCGGCCGGCAGAACCCGGATCACCAGGTCCGCGTCGAGGCCTACCAGCAGGTCGACCGGATCCTCAACGGCCAGGATTTCCCCTACATCTACATGGGCCGCTCGATCGGCGCCGCCTTCACCCGGCAGAACGTGGCCGGAATGGGCGGGGCCACCACTGCTGACGGCCAGAGGGTGCTGTTCGCCCCGGGCATCGTGAACCCGGCCGAGATGTGGCTGGCCTAGCCCGTGCTGACGTTCGCGCTCCGCCGCCTGGGACGGTTCCTCTTCGTCCTGCTCGTCGTCACCGCAGCGTCCCACCTGATGTTGGAACTGCTCCCCGGTGACCCGGTCGTCACGATCCTCGGGGTCGGCGCCACTGAGGAGGGAATCGCCGAGCTGCGCGCCCGGCTGAACCTCGACGAGCCGTGGCCGGTGCGCTACCTGTCGTGGTTGTGGGGCCTGTTGCAGGGCGATTTCGGGTTCTCCTACCTCACGCAGCAGCCGGTCGGCGAGGCGCTCGCCGAGCGACTGTCGGTGACGCTCGAGCTGGTGGTGCTCTCGCAGGTCGTGGCGCTCGCCATCGCCATCCCATTGGGCATCGCCTCCGCCTACCGTCCGGGCGGCCGATTCGACCGGTTCGTCACCTCCAGCACCTTCCTGCTGCTCGCCGTGCCGCCGTTCGTGCTCGCGGTACTGCTGTCGCTGGTGTTCGCCGTGCAGCTCGGGTGGCTCCCCGCCACCGGGTACGTCCCGTTCACCCGCGACCCGTGGGGGAACCTGCGGTCGCTGACGCTTCCCGTCGTCACCCTCGCCGTCGGCGCGCTGGCCCCGTACGCCCGGATCCTGCGGGCGGAGATGATCGGGACGCTGCAGGAGGACTACATCAGCGTGGCGCGCGCGAAGGGGATGCCGCCGTGGTACGTCCTCACCCGGCACGCCCTGCGGCCCTCGATGTTCACGCTGATCACGGTGGCCGGGCTCAGCGTCGGCGGGCTGATCGGCGGCACCGTCATCATCGAGCAGCTGTTCGGCCTGCCCGGGCTGGGCAACTACCTCCTGGCGGGCATCCAGCAGCGCGACTACATCGCGGCCCAGGGCGCCCTCGTCGTGATCGTCGTCGGCTATGTCGTCGTCAACTTCCTGGTCGACGTCCTCTACTCGGTCATCGACCCCCGGGTCAGAAGCAGGCGGGCCGCCGGATGAGAGAGCGAGGTGAGGGCGTGCTCGACCGAACCGACGACCTCACGGCGGTGAGACGGCCCGAGGTCACCCTCGAGGTGCTGCCAGAGGAGCCCGCGGCGCGTCCGAAGCGGCTGGGGCCGCTGTTCTGGATCGCTGTCGGCTGGCTGCTGCTGGTCACGGTGTTGGCGCTGGTGGCCGACCTGTTGCCGCTCGACCCGAACGCGCTGCAGGACGCGCCGGGCCGGCTTCCGAGCCTCGACCACCTCCTCGGCACCGACGAGCTGGGTCGCGACGTGCTGGCCCGGCTGATCCACGGGGCCAGGGTCTCGCTGATCGTCGGGCTGTCCGCCGTGGCCTTCGGGCTGCTCTTCGGCGGCGTGCTCGGCCTGCTCGCCGGCTACTTCGGCGGCAAGCTCGACACCGCGGTGTCGCTCTTCGTCGACAGCGTCCTGGCATTCCCCTATCTCGTCTTCGCCCTGGCCGCCGTGACGTTCCTGGGCTCGGGGCTGTTCGTCGTGACGCTGAGCCTGGGGATCTTCGCCATCGCCCCGAACGCCCGCGTCGTGCGGGCGGCGACGATCCAATGGCGCAACCGGGAGTTCGTGCTCGCCGCCCACGTGCTCGGGGCCCGGACGAGCCGGATCCTGCTCCGCGAGGTGCTGCGCAACGTCGCGCCCACGATGCTGTCCTACGTCCTGGTCGCCGTGGCGTTCACCATCGTCGTCGAGGGCGGGCTGTCCTTCCTCGGGGTCTCGGTGTCCCCGCCCACCCCGAGCTGGGGCGGGATGATCGCGGCCGGCAGCGCCACGCTCACCGACTACCCCCTGCTGTCGGTGTGGCCGTCGCTGGCGATGTTCTTCACCGTGCTCGCGCTCAACGTCGCCGGCGACCGCGTCCAGGACCGGTTCGAAGTCCGGGAGGGCAGGCTGTGACCGCCGAGGCACGCGCTCCCGGAGGCGGAGTCACGATCGAGGTCCTGCTGGACGTGGAGGAGCCCCACACCCGGTTCCCGGTGGCAGGCGGCGTCGTCCGCGCGGTCGACGGCGTCTCGCTCCAGCTGGCCCAGGGCCGCACGCTGGGGATCGTCGGCGAGTCCGGATCCGGGAAGTCCGTCCTGATCCGGTCGATCATGGGGTTGCTGCCGCGGCGCGGGGTCCACACCAGCGGCTCGGTCCGGCTGGCCGGGCGCAGCATCCTGGATCTGACCGACGACGAGCTGTCCCGGGTGTGGGGACGCGAGATCGGGCTGGTCCCGCAGGACCCGCAGACCGCGCTGAACCCGGTGCTCCGCGTGGGCAGGCAGCTCGCCGAGCCGCTGCGCCGCCACCTCGGGATGGGGCGCCGGGAGGCGAAGGACCGGGCCGCCGAGCTGCTCGCCCAGGTGCGGGTGCCCGACCCCCGCCGCAGGCTGGACCAGTTCCCCCACGAGCTCTCGGGCGGGTTGCGGCAACGGGTGGCGATCGCGATGGCGATCGCCTGTTGCCCGCGGCTGTTGCTGGCCGACGAACCGACCACCGCGCTCGACGTGACGGTGCAGGCACAGATCCTCGACCTGCTCGCCGACATCATCACCGACCAGGACATGAGCATGATCCTGGTGACGCACGACCTCGCCGTCATCGCCAACTGCGCGGACGAGGTGGCCGTCATGTACGCCGGCAAGATCGTAGAGCGGGCACCGACGGCCGCCCTGTTCCAGGACGTGCGGATGCCCTACACCGAGGCACTGTTGGAGTCCATCCCGCTGCTGTCCCACCCCAGCCACACCCGCCTGCGCTCGATCTCGGGCGCGCCACCGGACCCCGCACGACGGCCGTCGGGCTGCCCGTTCCACCCGCGCTGCCCGTACGCGCGCACCGACTGCGCTCGGGCCGAGCCCACCCTGCAGCCCGCCGACCTCGCCGAGCACGAGTTCGCCTGCTGGTTCCCGGTGAGCCCACGGGGCGTCACGACCGCGCCGGCCGAGGGAAAGTCCGTGTGATGACCGAGCCCAGCGAGCGCCTCCTCGAGGTGCGTGACCTCGTTGTCGAGTTCCCCCTCCGGGGAGGTGGGCGGGTGCACGCGGTGTCCGGCGTGGACTTCGACCTGCACCGCGGCGAGACGCTCGGCGTCGTCGGCGAGTCGGGATGCGGCAAGTCCACCCTGGCCAGGGCGGTCCTGCAGGTCCCGCCTCCGACGGCGGGGACGGTGCGGTTCGAGGGAACCGACTTGACCGTGCTGAGCCGCGAGCAGATGCGCGCGGTACGACCCCGGCTGCAGATGGTCTTCCAGGACCCGATCTCGTCGTTGAACCCCCGCCGCCGGGTCCGCGACATCGTCGCCGAACCGCTGGACATCTGGCAGCTCGGCGGCCCGCGGGAGCGAAGGACGCGCGTCGCGGACGTGCTCGCCGACGTCGGCCTCGACCACGACACGGTGGCCGACCGCCGACCGGGTGAGCTGTCAGGCGGGCAATGCCAGCGGGTCAGCCTCGCCCGTGCCCTCGTCCTCGACCCCCACGTGATCGTCTGTGACGAGGTGCTGTCCGCCCTCGACGTGTCGGTGCAGGCACAGATCCTCAACCTGCTCGAGGATGCCAAGGAGCGCTACCACCTGACGCTGCTGTTCATCGCCCACGACCTGGCCGTCGTGAGGAGCATCAGCGACCGGGTGGCGGTGATGTACCTCGGGAAGCTGTGCGAGATCGGCAGCGCGGACGACATCTACGGCCGGCCGGCACACCCCTACACCGCGGCGCTCGTCGACTCGATCCCGCTCCCGGACCCGTCGCATCGGCGCACCCGAACGGCACGTCCACTGGCCGGCGAGCTTCCGTCGCCGATCGACCCGCCCAGCGGCTGCCGGTTCCGCACCCGCTGCCCGCGCGCCGAGGCGCGGTGCGCGGCCGAGGAGCCGACGTTGCGGCAGGTGGGCGACGGGCAGCTGGCCGCGTGCCACTTCCCGGTGTGAAGGCTCCGAAGCCGACTGCATCGGGCCGTCGCCGAGCGCACAGGCCGGCGACCCTCCGGGACCGGTCGCACAGGAATCGGGATCTCCCCACTAGGCCACCTCGAACCGCCGCTCCTAGCCTTCCCACCAGGCCGTCACTGCTCTCGGAGGTAGGGCATGCGGAACATGCAGCGCTGGCTGGGCGACGGTGGAATGCCGCTCATCGAAGCCGTGGGTGCGCAGTTCGACGGGTACGGAACCAGCGAGTCGGGCATGGCGTTCGCCGAGGCCGGCTGGCGACCGACCGCGTTGGCCTGCAACCCGCACGGGACGGTACAGGGCGGCGTCCACGGCGTCCTGCTCGACGCGGCCATGAACTTCGCCGTCAACGTCGGGCTGGAGGCGCCGGACCGGACGCGGGCGTCGCTGGAGATGAAGACCGAGACGATGCGGCCGGCGCGGGCCGAGGACCTGCTGCGGGTGCGCGGCGAAGTGGTTCGGATGGCGCGTCAAGTGGCCTACGCGGAGGCCCGCGTGACCGATGCGGCCGGCTCGCTCCTGAGCCGCGCGACGGCGACCTTCCTCCTGCACCGGGCTCCCCGAGCAGTCGACGAAGGGCAGGGACGGCAACGTGGCTGACAGCGCGCTCGAGGGCATCCGGGTCGTCGAGCTGACCCATGCGATCGCAGGGCCGCACTGCGGGCAGATCCTCGCCGACCACGGCGCTGACGTGATCAAGGTCGAGCCCCCGTCCGGCGAGCGGACCCGGGGCGCCCTGCCCGTCGTCGACGGCGAGAGCCTCTACTTCGCCTGCCACAACCGGGGCAAGCGCAGCATCGTGCTCGACCTCAAGAGCCCGGACGGGACGGCCCACCTGCACGAGCTGGTCCGGCGCGCCGACGTGCTGCTCACGAACTACAGCGCCGACGTCCCGCAGCGCCTCGGCTGGGGCTACGAGCGCGTGCGGGAGATGAACCCGGGGATCGTGATGGTGCACATCACCGGTTTCGGCAGCACCGGCCCCGACCGCGGGTTACTCGCCTACGACGGGATCATCCAGGCGATGAGCGGCGTCGCCGAGCTCACCGGGACCCAGGAATCCGGGCCCGTGTTCGTCGGGGCCTTCGTCGCCGACCACATCGCGGCCTACCAGGCTGCGCTCGGCGCGATGTTCGCCCTCCACCGGCGCGCGCGGACCGGCGAAGGGGCCTTCGTCGACATCAGCATGCTGGACGCCTACTCCGGCACGCTCGCCCACGAGATCGGGGAGGCGCTCGCGGGTCGCCCGCACGTGCGCGCGGGCAATGGGGTACCCACCGCGTTCGCCAACACGTTCCCCACCACCGACGGCCACATCTACCTGGCGCCGCTGGGCGAGGACCGGTGGCAGGCGTTCTGCCGGGCCATCGGGCAGCTCGGCTGGATCGGGGAGCTGACCTACGACGACGCGATCTCGCGGCGCCGGGAGGAGGCCGAGAAACACGTGGCCGAGTGGTGCGCATCCCGGTCCCGGACAGACATCACCGAGCTGATGCGGGCGGCAGGCGTTCCGTGCGGGCCGGTCTGGAGCGCGGAAGAACGCGCTCGACACGCCGCCGACTCGGGACGCGGGGCGATCAGCGAGGTGCGCAGCCCGGCCGGTCGGGCGCTCACGGTACCCGGACCGGTGTCGGCGGTCGGCCTCACGATCTCACCGCGGCGCGCGTGGGTTCCCGCGCTCGGGGAACACACCGCGGAAGTTCTCGCGGAGCTGCGCACCGCGTGTCCGCCTGAGGAAGGGACGTCGCGGTGACCGGCGCGGGACAGGACCGGCTCGCCGAGCTGGAACGGCGCCGCAAGCTGGCGCTGCGAATGGGTGGCCCGGAGGGGATCGCCCGCCAGCACGAGCACGGCAAGCTCACGGTCCGCGAGCGGATCGAGGAACTGACCGATCCCGGATCGTTTCGTGAATTCGGGCTGCTCGCCGGATCCGCCGCGTACGACGACGGTCAGCTGGTCGACTTCACCCCGAAAGCAAGCGTGGACGGCATCGGTAGGCTCGACGGCCGCAAGATCGTGATCAGTGGCGGGGACTTCACGGTGCGGGGCGGATCCGCAGGAGGCGCACACGGCGCGCTCGGCGCCGAGCTGGCGGCCAACGAGCGGGCACTGCAGTGGCGGCTGCCCTACGTGCGCCTGCTCGATGCCGTCGGCGGCAGCGTGCGCAGCTTCGAGGAGCTCGGTCGCACCTACCTCCCCGACGGCAACATCTGGTCCACAGTGGATGTCGAGTTGCTGAACACGGTGCCCGTGGTCTCCGCGGTCATGGGGTCGGTGGCCGGGCTGCCCGCGGTCAACGCCTGCCTTGCCCATTGGAACGTCATGGTGCGCGGCACGGCGCAGCTCTTCCCCGGTGGCCCGCCCGTGGTCAAGGCGGCGCTCGGCTACGACATCAGCAAGGAGGAGCTGGGCGGCGCGCAGGTCCACGCCGGGCACAGCGGGGTGATCGACAACCTGGCCGAGACGGAGAAGGACGCCCTGGCCCAGGTCCGCCGCTTCCTGTCCTACCTGCCCGCCAGCGTCGACGAGCTCCCGCCCCAACGGAGGCCGCGCAACCCCGTCGGCGCGGCCGACGAGTTGCGCACCCTCATCCCCGACAATCGCCGGTCGCCGTTCGACGCCCGCCGCCTGCTCGACCTCGTCCTCGACGAGGACTCGTTCTTCGAGATCGCCCCGCACTACGGCCGCTCCCGGCTCACCGGGCTCGCCAGGGTCGACGGCCGACCGATCGGAGTCATGGCCAACAACCCGATGCACCTCGGCGGATCCACCGACGTCGCTTCGGGCGAGAAGGTGATGCGCCTCGTCCAGCTCTGCGAGGTCTTCCATCTGCCGCTGGTCTCCTTCGCCGACGAGCCCGGGTTCATGGTGGGCCTGGACTCGGAGAAGCAGGGGATCGAGCGGGCGGGAGCCCGCCTCGTCTGGACGATCTGCCAGAGCCGGCTGCCCCTGATCACCTTCGTGATCGGGCGGCTCTTCGGGGTGGCCGGTCAGTGCCATCATCGCCCCTCGGGCATGTTTCGCCGCTACGCCTGGCCGTCGGCCGCCTGGGGCTCGATGCACATCACCGGCGGGGCCTCTGCTGCGTACCGGCGGGAGATCGAGTCCGCGGCGGATCCGCAGGCGAAGCGGGCCGAGATCGAGCGCCGACTCCAGGCCATCGCCTCGCCGTTCCGGACAGCGGAGGCGACCGGCCAGGACATCATCGACCCGGCCGAGACCAGGGAACTGCTCGCCGAGTTCGTCCACGACGCCCAGCGCGTGCTCGCCGGCCAGCTCGGCCCGCCGCGACTGCCCTACCGGCCATGAACGGGCCGATGACGGGCGGCCAGCTGTGGACGCCGCTGCTCGACGTCCGGGACCTGACCGTCTCCTTCCGCACCCCGGCCGGTGAGGTGCAGGCCATCCGGGACGTGTCCTTCTCCGTCGGTCCCGGCGAGCTCGTCGGCATGGTCGGGGAGAGCGGCAGCGGCAAGTCGGTGACCGGGCTCTCGGTCCTCGGACTCCTGCCCGCACGCAGCAGCCGCACCGAGGGCCAGGTTCTCCTGGACGGCCGCGACATCCTGGGCCTCGACGAGCGCGCGCTCGCCGGCGTGCGGGGACGCGAGATCAGCATGATCTTCCAGGAACCGATGACGGCCCTCGACCCCGTCTTCACCGTCGGCCGGCAGATCGCGGAGACCCTCCGCAGGCACCGACCCGTCTCCCGACGCGCGGCGCGGGCCCGCGCCGTCGAGATGCTCGGCGAGGTGGGGATCCCGGCGCCGCACCGGCGGGTCGACGACTACCCCCACCAGCTCTCCGGTGGTATGCGACAACGCGCCATGATCGCGATGGCGCTGGTGTGCGGCCCACGGCTCCTCATCGCCGACGAGCCGACGACCGCGCTCGATGTGACGATCCAGGCCCAGATCCTCGAGTTGCTCCGGACGATCAGCCGCGAACACGGTACCGCGGTGCTGCTGATCACCCACGACCTCGGCGTGGTCGCCGAGGTGTGCCAGCGGCTGATCACGATGTACGCGGGCGAGGTTGTCGAGCAGTGCCCGGTCGACGCGGCGCTCGAATCGCCACAGCACCCGTACACATCGGGGCTGGTGCGAGCCGTCCCCGGGGCCGGGCAGCGTGGAACCTCGCTCTACGCGATCCCCGGCCGGGTCCCGCCGCTGACGGACATGCCAGAAGGTTGCCGCTTCCGCCTGCGCTGCGAGCACGCCATCGACGGCTGCGAGCAGCCGCAGCACCTGCTGCCGGCCGGCGCCGCGCACCTGGCCCGCTGCTGGCGCCATCCCGACCTCGACCTGCCCGGTGTCGTCTACCCGCAGGTCGTCCACCCGCAGCCCCACCAGGAGGCGCGACCATGAGCGTCGACCAGACCCCGCCGCACGCGAGCGACCTTCTCGTCGTCGAGGACCTCACGGTGCGCTACCCGGTCCACGGCAGGCGACAGACCGTGAAAGCGGTCGACGGCGTGTCCTGCTCGGTGGCCGAAGGTGAGACCTTCGGGCTCATCGGGGAGTCCGGATCGGGCAAGTCGACGATCGCGCGCGCGGTGCTGGGCCTGGTCCGGCCGACCGCGGGCACGATCAGCTTCCGGGGGATGCGCCTCGACCGGCTCCGCGGCCGGGAGCAGCGGCGGATGCGCCGCCACTACCAGATGATCTTCCAGGATCCGCACGAAGCGCTCGATCCCCGGATGACCGTGCGGGCCAGCGTGGCCGAGCCGCTCCGGGTGCAGCGGCGCGGGGACGCAGGCGACCTCGTCGCTCTCGTCGACGCGCTCCTCGGCAAGGCAGGCCTCTCGGCCGAACACGCGCAGCGGCGCCCGCACGAGCTCTCCGGTGGGCAGAAGCAACGCGTGAACATCGCCAGGGCGCTGGCGCTCGACCCCGAACTGCTCGTCTGCGACGAGGCGGTCTCGGCGCTGGACGTGTCGATCCAGGCCGACATCCTGAACCTGCTGGCCGAGCTCCAGCGCGAGATGGGCCTCGCCTATCTGTTCATCTCCCACGACATCGGAGTGGTCTCCCACATCGCCGACCGCGTCGCGGTCATGTACCTGGGCGTGATCGTCGAGCGGGGTCCGGTCGAAGGCGTGATCGACAGTCCGCTGCATCCCTACACGGAGGCGTTGCTGGCCGCCGAGCCCCAGGCGGTACCGGCGCACTGTCGCACGGAGCGACCCGCGCCGCTGAAGGGCGAGCTGCCCAGCCCGATCGACCCGCCGTCGGGCTGCCGCTTCCGTACCCGCTGCCCCTATGCGGAGGACCGGTGCGCCGCGGAGGTGCCACCGCTGCGCGAGCTGATGCCGGGCCGGTGGGTCGCCTGCCACTTCGCCGAGAGCCTCGACCTGCGGGGCCGGTACCTGACGACGGCCGGTGGCCGGTGAGCAGCCATCGCGGGAAGGAGTCCGTCATGTCACCACGCACCGACACGAGGCGCCGGAGCAGGCGCTGGGGGCCCGCGCTGCTGCTGGTGGTGGGCCTGCTCGCCACGGCATGCGGTACCGGCGGGCAGGCGGCGGGCGGTGGCGAGGCAGGGGAACCGCAACGCGGCGGCACGCTCCGCGTCGTGCACGCGCTGAACCCGTCCTCGCTGGACCCGCACACCGGCGGATCCGGTGGCGACCACGTCTCGCTGTACCCCATCTACGACACCCTCGTCGATTTCGACAAGGCCACCATGGAGCCCGCACCCGGGCTCGCCGAGTCGTGGGAGTTCGTCGAGGACCCACCTGCGCTGGTCTTCACGTTGCGCCCGGGTGTCCAGTTCCACGACGGCACACCGTTCGACGCCGAGGCGGTCAGGTACAACATCGAGCGGGCCAAGAACCTCGACCG
Source organism: Pseudonocardia nigra (assembly GCF_019396355.1). Lineage (GTDB taxonomy): Bacteria > Actinomycetota > Actinomycetes > Mycobacteriales > Pseudonocardiaceae > Pseudonocardia > Pseudonocardia nigra. The sequence goes on along the minus strand of NZ_JAHKRK010000084.1, from coordinate 1,451 downwards.
CTCGACCGTGGCCGCCGACGTGGCGACCGTCGAGTCCGTGGAGGTGCTCTCCGACCTCGAGGTGCGCCTGAACCTCAGCCGGATGAACACCGCGCTTCCGCTGATCCTGGCCGACCGGGCCGGGATGATGGTCTCGCCGACCGCCGCCGAGGAGCGCGGCGCCGAGCTCGAGTCGAATCCGGTGGGCGCGGGGGCGTACCGCTTCGTGTCGTGGCGACCGGGCGACACGTTGCAGGTGGAACGCTTCGAGGACTACTGGCGCCCCGACCAGCCCTACCTGGACGGGATCACCATCCGATACCTCGAGGATCCCCAGACCGCGATCAACGCGCTGGTGTCCGATCAGGCCGACTTCATGACCGCCGTCGATCCCGCCGACCTGGAACGCGTCGAGCGGTCGCCGGGCATCGAGGTGACCGAGGGCGGCGGGCTCGCGTTCGACTCCCTCTACTACAACATGGCCGAGCCGCCCTTCGACGACCCGCGGGTGCGGCTGGCGTTCAGCCTGGCCATCGATCGCGAGGCCATGCTGCAGGCGTTGAACTTCGGCACCGGCGAGGTGGGCTGGCAGCCGGTCCCCTCGGTGCACTGGGCCTACCAGCCCGAGCTCTCGCCTACCTTCCCCCACGATCCGGCCCGGGCCAGGCAGTTGTTGGCCGAGGCGGGCTATCCCGACGGCGTGCCCGTGAATGGCCTCGCCTACTCCGGCGAGCGCCAGGTGCGCAAGGCGGAGATCGTCCGGCAGCAGGTGGCGGCCGCCGGCTTCGACATGACGATCCAGGTGCTGGAGGTCGGTGTTGCCGTCGAGGAGTTCTACGAGAAGGAGGCCTTCCAGGTCTTCGTGTCGGCGTGGAGCGGCCGTCCCGATCCGAACCTCACCTACCAGTCGCTGTTCACCGACGACTCGTTCTACGTGGTGGGCGAATCGGGGGTGTCCCCCCAGGTGCTGGACCTGCTCGCCCAGGCCTCGAGCGTGGAGGGGACCGAGGAGCGCGCACAGGTGTACCTGCCGCTGACCGACCTCGTGATGCAGAACGCCATCAACGTCCCGCTCGTGTTCACGCCCAACATCGCGGCAGGCCAGAGCGGGGTGCATGGCTACGTGCCGAGCCTGCTGGGCAAGCCGAAGTTCGACGGGATGTGGATCGAACAGTGAGCATCGAGGCCGTGTTGAGGAAGTACTGGTCGATGGGCTTCGTGATCCAGATCGTTCCTGGCAAGGCGCCACCCCGAGCCGTCGTACCTGGCGTACCCGGTCGGGGTGGCAACGCCGCCAGGGACGATCTGGGCGCGAAGACCGCGATCAGGACCTTTCTCAACACGGCCTAGAGCGTGTCCCTTGGATCATGGGACGGGGTCGCGGAGCCAGATCCTGATCGAGGCGACGTCGATGGTTCCGCGGAACATGTAGTCGCGCTTGTCGTAGCGGGTGGCGACCGCGCGGTGGCCCT
>NZ_JAHKRK010000083.1 GCF_019396355.1 Pseudonocardia nigra | reverse complement strand
CCCGAAGCCCGCACCCAGGAACGCAGCGTCGACTTGTCTTTGCCCCGGACCTCCAGGCGAGCAGCAGTCGGCATACGGCATTGTCTCAACCAGCCATCGTAAAGTCACTTACGACACGCAACACTAGATGGTCAGAACCGAACGCTAGACATACGCGTGCATCAGGCGCAAGGCCGTGAGTAGCCGCGGGAAATGCCTGCCCGCAGAACGGGAGAACGCTGAGAACTCACCCTTGCGTCGCCACTCCTAACTCCCTAGTGTATCCGTATGCACCCGATCGGACGCGGGAACACCGCCCCGATCCAGACGATCAGCGCCGCCGTCGGCACCGGCGCTGCGCAGTAGCACGAACAGCAAGGTCATCCCGACCGGACGGTAGGAGACCGTGATGCCCAGATCCCGAACAACTGCCCTGGGGACGCTCGCCGTGGCGATGTCCACCGCCGTACTGCTCTCGGCCTGCGGGGCGGGTTCCCGGACGGCCGCGGAGACGGCGACCGAGGTGCCGTGCGACTTCCCGCCGCCCGCCGAGCCGACAACGGTGAACGTTCTGGCCTACAACTCGTCGGCCATCGACCCGTTCACCAACATGATGGTGGCGAGCTGCAGCAAGGAGCAGGTGACGGTCGCGCACGAGCCGATCGACTTCGGCGGGCAGGTGCAGAAGACGATCGCGACGCTCGCCGGCGAGACCGGCACCTACGACATCGTCGAGACCTACGGCTTCGTCATCCCGCAGTACGCGTCGCAGCAGAAGCTGATGCCACTCGACGACCTGTTCGCCGAGTTCGAGCAGGAGTACGCCCTCGGCGAGCTCAACGAGGAGATGCGCGAAGGACTGTCCTACGAGGGGCAGCTGTACGGGTTGCCGATGCAGGCGCAGATGTACGTGATGGCCTACCGCAAGGACGTCTTCGACGCACTCGGGCTGCAGCCGCCCACCACGTTCGCCGAGCTGCGCGAGGTCGCCGGGGCGATTCAGCAGGCGGGGGAGATCCAGTACCCGATCGCGCTGCCGCTGCTGGCGAGCGCCGACATCATCACGGCCTACGACGCTGCGCTCGGATCCCTCGGCATGGACCTCGTGGACGCCGAGGCGATGACGCCGAACTTCGACACCCCGGAGGCCGCGCAGGCCTTCGAGGAGCTGCGCTCGCTGCTGCCCTACATGGACCCGCAGGTCACCACGTTCGACCAGCCCCGGGTGCAGCAGCAGATGTACAACGGGTCCGCCGCGATCGCGGTCATGTTCTCCGGCCGGATGGCCGACCTCACCAAGCCCGAGAACAGCCGGTTCGCGCAGCAGTTCGCGTTCGCGCCGCCGCCGTCGGTCGCCGGCGGTGACGTCCTCTACAACAGCCTGTCGGTGGACGGCTGGTCGATCCCGGCCAACACCACCGTGGATCCGAAGCTGCTGTTCGAGATGATCGCTGCATCCGTCGGCCCGGAGGCGTCGCGCGCCGCCGTGCCCGCCGCGTTCCCGGCGCGCGAAGGCATCGTGACCCCGCAGAGCAGCCCCTACGCCGAGGCGGCGCTGGAGTCGATCGACAAGGCCCCGCCCGCCGAGCCCTACCCGTGGACCTCGCGCATCAGCAACGACATCCGCCCCGTGGTCGCCTCCGTCATCCTGGGCCAGACCCCGGTGGCGGAGGGCACGGCGCAGATGCAGCAGATCGCGACCCAGATCCTGGCCGAGTACAAGCAGTAGCCGACCCGGCGGGCGCCCTGCGCGGGCGCCCGCCGCGGAGTCAGCGAGGTGATCCGTCATGCGACGGCGAGAGTTCCTTGCGCTCGTGACCCCGAGCGTGCTCGTGATGGGCGGCCTGCTGGTCCTCCCGCTCTACCGGACGATCGAGTGGAGCCTGGAGCGGGTGACCTACGGCGAGGCCGGCACGTTCGTCGGCCTGGACAACTACGGGGAGGCGCTGTCCGACCCGCGGTTGGGGCAGGCGGTGCTGTTCACCGTCGGGCTCACCGCGGCGGTCGTCGCCGCGCTGGTGGTGGGCGGCTACCTGCTCGCGGTGCTGGTCAACGGCATCGGCCGGGCGAAGCCCTGGGTCCTGGGCATCCTGCTGATCTCCTACGTCGTGCCCAACGTCGTCGGGGCCACGATGTTCTCCTGGCTGTTCGACGCGAACTTCGGCGGCGTGCTCAACTACGCCGTCACGCTGGTGACCGGCCAGGAGGTGCTCTGGTTCACCGAGCCGTGGCCCAACCGGGTCGTGGTCGCGCTGAACACGATCTGGTTCATGCTCCCGTTCGCCATGCTCGTGATCATCGCCGGGCTGCAGGGGGTGCCGAACGAGATCATCGAGGCCGCGCGCATCGACGGGGCCTCGGTCGTGCGCACGCACTGGCACGTGATCATCCCCAGCATCCGCGGCGTGCTCGGGTTCGTCGTGATCATTTCGATCATGGACGTGCTGCGGACGTTCGACCAGCTCATCCCGCTGTCGCCGCAGGCGGTCCAGATCGGCAACGAGTCGATCATGCTCTACATCTACAACGTGGCGTTCCAGGACGGGGGACAGCAGCTCGGGCTCGGCAGCGCCGTCAACGTCCTGTTGATCCTGCTGATCGTGGCCCTGCTCTTCCCCTTCATCCGCGGGATCGCCAAGGAGGCACGGCAGGCATGAGCACCGTCGAAAAGGTGGAGCGCCGACCCGTCTCCGCGCGAACCGGTGGTTCCGAATCCGACGCACGCAGGCGCCCGCGACGCCGTGGGCGCACGTACCTCGTCGGCGGCATCCTGGTGCTGGTCTGCTGGGCGATGCTCAGCCCGGTCCTGTGGACCGCCATGGCCGTGACCAAGCCGACGGACGTGGCGTTCCTCAACCCCCCGCAGTTCTTCTACCAGCCCACCCTGACCGCGTTCGTCGACCTCTGGCAGACGACGCTGTTCTACCAGTACCTGATCAACACGCTCGTGGTCGCGCTGCTCAGCACCGCGGCGGCGCTGATCATCGGCATCCCCGCCGCCTACGCCCTGTCGCGGTTCCCGGGCTGGGTCAGCGCGGTGCTGCTCATCGCCGCGCTGGTCTTCCGGGCGCTGCCGCGGTTCGCGGTCGTGCTGCCGATGTACGACCTCTCGCGGGCGCTGGGGATCTACGACACGACGTTCGCCGTGGCCGCCGCGCTGGTGGCGATCAACCAGCCGTTCAGCATCTGGCTGCTGCGCAACTTCTTCGCCGAGATCCCCAAGGAGCTCGACGAGGCCGCCATGATCGACGGCTGCACGCGGTTCGCGACGCTGCGCCGCGTCATGATCCCCCTGATGGGGCCGGGCATCCTCACCGCCGGGATCTTCATCTTCCTGTTCGCGTTCCAGGAATACCTGACCGCGACCATCCTCACCGACGTCTCCGCGCGCACCGTGCCGGTGTTCATCGCGACGCAGCTCGGCCAGACCCTGCCCATGCTCCAGCAGGCGGGCGCCGCGGCGATGCTGCTGACGCTGCCGGTCATCGCGTTCGCGTTCATCGCCCAGCGCTACCTGGTGGCCGGCCTCAACGCCGGCTCGGTCAAGGGCTGAGCAGCTCCTCCATCACGACGACGAAAGGACCCTCCATGGCGCTCGACCCGGTGGCCTACCAGCCCTACCTCGACCCCGACGACTTCATCCGTGAAGTGACCGACCGCATCTGGGTGCAGCGCGACGTGTCCTACATCGTCGACAACTACGAGCCCGACTCGATCGTGCACGGCGGCCTGGGCACCGTGGTGGGCCGCGACGGGGTCATCGAGGGCAGCCTGATGCGCATCGCGAGCACGCCGCAGCACGTCGGCCAGGCCGAGGACGTCGTGTGGGAGGCGCGCGGCGACGACGCGTTCCTCAGCTCGCACCTGGTCTTCTCCAGCGACGACGACCTGGTCGGCGGCAGGCCCACCCGGATCCGGAAGCGCACGATCGCCGACTGCCTCTACCGGCGCGGGCGGATGGTCGAGGAGTGGGTGGTCCGCGACGAGCTGGCGAGCTGCCTGCAGCGTGGCGAGGACCCCGACGAGGTCGCCCGCGGGCTGCGCTTCCGCGGCTACGAGGGCTCGATGACCAAGCCCGCGCCGAGCGACGTGCTGAGCGTCGGCGACAGCGGCCCGCGGCCCGACGATTTCCGGCCCGAGTGCGAGATGGTGCTCGAGTTCGTCGAGGAGGTGTGGAACCAGCGCCGCCTGCACAAGGTGCCCGACTACATGGTGCGCGACCTGTTCCTGCACACCGTCGGCGACCGCACCGTCGTGCGGCCGGACGGCTACCAGCGCGACCTGCTGTCGCTCGTGGCCCCGTTCCCGAACGCCCGCTTCGCGGTGCGTGACGTCCAGACCAACTACGCCGAGCGGTACGCCGGGCTGCGCGTCGCGGTGCTGTGGACGATGAGCGGCACCTACCACGGGACCCCGGCGTTCGGGGCGCTGACCAATGCGCCCGTGGACCTGCTGGGGGTCTCCCAGTTCCTCGTGCAGGGCGGCCGCATCGTCCGCGAGGTCCGGGTGTTCGACGAGATCGCCCTGCGGGCCCAGATCAACGCCACGCGGGGCGACGGCGAGTTCACCGACACCAATATCTACTGAGGACTGCAGAGGAATCAGCCATGCACGACATCGTCGTTCCCCCTGGTGAGGTCGCCCGGCGCACGGTCAGACGCGCCGAGTGGGTTCCCTGCAAGGCGGCCTTCATCGACTGCCGGACCCCGGGCTCGGACCGGAAGGACAACTACTCCTTCATCGGCCCCGGCGTCTCCCAGAGCCCCGACCAGTTCGTCAACCTCCGCGAGCCGCACGGCTTCAACCTGGGCGCCGCCGGCATGTCCAACGGCGTCACGAACAACCTGCACCTGCACTTCACCGCCGAGGTGTTCATCAACTTCGGCGGCAATTACCAGCTCCGCTGGGGCGCCGACGGCCGCCAGGGCGAGTACCGCTCGGTGGACGGCGACGTCGTCACGGTGCCCTCGTGGATCTTCCGCGGATTCACCAACATCGGCGCCGACGACGGCATCCTGCTCACCGTGCTCGGCCGCGACGACACCGGCGGCATCATCTGGGGACCGTCGGTCCTGCAGGACGCCGCAGGCCACGGCCTCTACCTCACCGCCGACAACCGGCTCGTCGACACCGTCCAGGGCGAGCAGGTACCCGACGGCGTCGCGCTCATCGAGCCGATGCCCCAGGAGGAGATCGACCGGCTCGACGCCTTCTCCCCCGAGCAGTTCCGCACCCGCGTCACACACGAGGGCGACCGGGTCTGGCTGTCCCGGCCCTTCCTGTGCTCGGGCCTGCCCGGCGGCGGGGCGCACCTGAGCCTGGTGATCGGGTACGGCATGAGCGAGGACCGGCGCGCGGTCCCCCGGCTGCACGAGCCGCACGGGTTCGACCTCGCCTGGCTGCGCGCCGTGCCCGGCGAGGGCGTCCTGACCCACCGCCACAGCGAGGCCCAGGTGCTCACGGCCAAGGCCGGCCGATGGGCGGTGTCGGTCAACACCGGGGCGGACGAGACCGTCGTGGAGCTCGGGCCGCTCGACTCGCTGTCGGTTCCCGCGGGCGCGTGGCGCTCGTTCACGCTGCTGGACGCGCAGGAGGGTCGCGCGGCCGACCCGGGCACCGGCGAGCTGCTCGTGGTCAACAGCGGCGACGGCCGCACCGAGCTCGAGTGGGCGCCCGAGGTGGTCGCCGCCGCGCGCGCCGAGGGTCATGTCCTCGACCCGAACCACTACCTCGCCCCGGCGGCCGTGCTGGCCGCCGCCACCGAGGACGACTGAGGGGCACCGGAGACGCCGGCCCCTGGTCCGCGCCGTTCACGAGGCGGCCGGCCGGGGGCCGGCCTCGTGGTTGTGTTGCCGAGCCGGCGGGGAGTTCCCGGTGTGGGTGCGCCTGGCCAGGTACGCGGGGGCCGAGATCGTCGCGGTGCCGGCGAACCGGCCGTGGGACCCCTGCCCGCGCCCTGCCCGGCGGCCCCCGCGCTCGGGCGCCTCCTCGCCGAGGTGTCCGCGGCCGTCCCGCAGGAGTGAGTCCCCCAGCTCGCCGCGGGCGGCCGACGCTTGTGGGGGCTACGGCGGCGGCACGGCGGGCGGTGCTCGGCGCGAGGTTACCGTTCACGTCGGCGCACGTGCAGAAGACCCACTCTGACGGCGATCACCGCGCCGAAGATCGTCGTGAGTGCGCAGTGCTGGCCTCGCCGATCACGAAAGCCCGCGCCTCGCGGCGATCTTCGTGCCGCCGCACGCAGGCTCGCTTCGACGGCGGGGTTCTGACAACTCGCGAGGCCGACGCCGTCCGCATCACCGATCCGGAGATCGCCGACTGGCGCTTCTTCGAGGTCGACGCAGTGCGCGCGGAGATGCGCGACCAGATCTGGAGGCGGCTCCGATCGGCGGTCGACTCGCTCGCCGACGGGATACTGCGCTACGTCGAACGGGAGCCGTAGCAGAGGCTCCTACGACCTCGATTCCCACCTCTGGTCCTCTGCACCGACTGTCCGGCCGGCACCGACCCCCCGCTCACCGCGTCCCCAGCACCCGGTCGGCGATCGCGCCCGCGGTCGCTAGGTCCTCCCACGGCATCCCGGTGCCCTTGAACAGCCGAGGGCGATCGTGCGGCGGTGCCACGCCGCCGCGCACGGCGTCGGCGAGCGGGGTCAGGTTGGCGGGGTCGATGGCGCCCTCGCCGACGGGGATGACGACGTCGCCGGCCTCGGCCAGTGCGCTGCGGCGGGACTCGACCACCACGGACGAGCGCCGCACGAGCGCCGTGTCGACCTCGCGCGCCGTGGGGTCGTGACTGCCGATGGCCACGACGACGGCGTGATCGGCGACGAGGGCGCCGTCGAACAGCGGGGTGCTCGCCGCGGTGGCGCAGACGACCACGTCCGCGGCCGCGACCGCCTCGACGCCCGCGACGGTAGCGCTGACACCGGCCGCGCGGATCCGCTCGACCAGCAGAGAGGCGCGGGCCGGGTTCCGGCCGACCACGTCGATGTGCTCCACGTCGAGCACGGCCCGCATCGCGTCGACGTGCCCCGCGGCCTGAACACCGGCGCCGAACAGCGCGACGCGGGTCGCACCGGGGGCGGCGAGGTGGCGGACGGCCAGGCCGGAGACCGCGGGGGTGCGCAGGCTCGTGAGCGCGGTGCCGTCGAGCACCGCGACCGGGGACATCGTCGCGCCGTCGAACAGCACGTAGACGCCCTGGATCACCGGACGGTCGCCACCCGCGTTGACGGGGCAGCTGGTCACCAGCTTGCTGCCGCAGTACCGCTCGTCCGCCGACGGCATCTGCAGCAGCATCCCGGCCGGGGTGGCCAGGCGCGTACGCGGGCCGTCCTGCTCGGGGTCGAGGCCGGCCAGGAGCGCCCGCTCCAGCACGTCGATCGCGGCTGCCATGGGCAGGCAGGCCTCGATCTCCGCGCCACTGATCCACACCGGTCCGCTCCCCACCCGCTCAGCCTCGCACGGCACCCAGATCGGCCACGAGCTGCGTGATGGCGTGCTGGATGTTGTAGAGGACGAGGGTCGGAGCCGTTCTCGAACTGGTGGCGGGCCTGCTGCTCGGTGCCGGCGATGGTCAGCACCCACCGGCGGGCGTCGCGCGCCGCCCGGTGGACGGCCTCGATCGCCTCGACGACCGCGGCGTGGCCGGTCCCGCCGGGGTGCCCGAGGCTGACGGCCAGGTCGGCCGGCCCGACGAACACCCCGTCCACGCCGGGGACCGCGAGGATCTCCGGGGCGGCCGCGACCCCGGCCGCGTCCTCGATCATGACGATCACGAGGGTGCGCTCGGCGGCCCGGCGCAGGTGCTCCTCCGCGCTCGCCAACCCGTAGCGGCCCGCGCGGCTGTAGGTGGCGAAGCCGCGCTCGCCCAGCGGCGGGTAGTGCGCCGCGGCGACCGCCGCCGCGGCCTCCTCGGCGGACCGCACGTGCGGCACGACGACCCCGGTGGCCCCGAGGTCCAGGGCCCGCAGGGTCTCGGCGGGGTCCCGGCTGCCGACGCGGACGAGCACGTCGAGGCCGATCCCGTCGGCGGCGGCCAGATGGTGCTGCAGCTGCAGCTGGTCGGCCGGGCCGTGCTCGGCGTCGAGCACGACGTAGTCGAACCCCGCGTGGCCGAGCAGCTCGACCAGCCCCGTGTTCGGCATCCGGACGATCCCGCCGACGAGCCGCTCCCCCGCCTCCAGCCGGGGCCGCAGCGGCGTCATCGGGCCACCATCCCCGCGGACAGGTCGATGTCGGCGGCGCACAGGCCCGGCATCCCGAGCATCGCGACGACGGCCGCGCCGACCTCCTCCTCGGTGACCATCCGGCCCAGCGCGGCCCGCGAGACGTACGCCCGCTCCGCCTCGGCGTAGCTGGTGCCGGTGCGCTCCGCCTCCAGCCGGAAGTTGCGTTGCATGCGCGGCCCGTCGACCGGGCCGGGCGACAGCGAGTTGACGGTGACCCCCAGCGGACCGACCTCGCCGGCGAGCGTGGCCGTCAGGCCGAGGACGGCCATCTTCGACGCGCAGTACGGCGTGCGCCGCAGCAGCGGGCGCTTGCCGCTGACCGAGGCGACGTTGATGACGTCGCCGCTACCCCGCCCGGTCATCGGCGGGAGGAACTCCCGGCACATCAGGTAGACCCCCCGCACGTTGACCGCGAACACCGCGTCCCACTCGTCGGGCTCGACGTCGACGAGCGGCGCGACCGGACCCGCGACCCCGGCGTTGTTGACCAGGATCGAGACCTCCTCGTCGGCCAGCTCGCGACCGAGCGCACGCACCGACGCCGGGTCGGCGACGTCGCACGTCGCGACCCGGGCGTCGGGGAGGCGCCCGGCCGTCGCGCCGAGCTTGTCCGGGTCGCGCCCGACGACGACCACGCGCGCCCCGGCCTCGGCGAGGGCGACGGAGATGGCCCGGCCGAGCCCGTTGCCGCCGCCGGTGACCAGGGCCGTGCGGCCCGCGACCCGTGAGCTCACTGCACCGCCTTCGCGGCGAACCGGTGGTCGGTCCATGACAGCTCGGCCGACCCGTACCGCGCCGCGCGCACGTCCCCGGAGCGGGCGTGGCCCTCGAACAGCTCCACCCGGCTGGCGCGGCCACAGACCTCGCCGAGCAGCGCACTCGACGCAGGGTCAATCACCTCCTGGTAGGTGACCGTGCGCAGGTACTTCCCGACCCACAGCCCGCCCGTGTACCGGGCCGCGCCGCGGGTGGGCAGCACGTGGTTGGTGCCGATGACCTTATCGCCGTAGGACACGCAGGTGCCCTCGCCGAGGAACAGCGCCCCGTAGTGGCGCATCTTCTCCAGCGCGAGCCGCGGCTGGGCGGTGAGCACCTCGACGTGCTCCGAGGCGAACGAGTCCGCCAGCGTCCACGCCTCGTCGAGGGAGTCGACCACGTGCACCTCGCCGTGGTCGCGCCAGGCGGGCCCGGCCATGTCCCGGGTCGGCATCCCCGGCAGCAGCCGGTCGACGTGCTCGAGCACGGCCTGCCCCAACGCCTCGGACGTGGTGATGAGCACCGCCGGGGAGTCGGGGCCGTGCTCGGCCTGGCTGAGCAGGTCCACCGCCACCACGAACGGGTCGGCGGTCTCGTCGGCGATCACGAGGATCTCCGTCGGCCCGGCGAACAGGTCGATCCCGACCTCGCCGAACAGCTGCCGCTTGGCCTCGGCGACATAGGCGTTGCCGGGTCCGGCGATGAGGTCGACGCGCCCGATCGTCTCCGTGCCCACGGCCAGCGCCGCAACCGCCTGGACCCCGCCGAGCAGGTAGATCTCGTCCGCGCCCGCGAGGTGCATCGCCGCGACCGTGGCCGCCGGAACCTCACCGCGGATGGGTGGGGTGCACGCCACGACCCGCTCCACGCCCGCGACCTTGGCGGTCACGATCGTCATGTGCGCCGACGCCGTGAGCGGGTAGCGACCACCCGGCACGTACGCACCCGCCGCCGTCACCGGTACCTGCTTCTGACCCAGCCGGACCCCGGGCAGCGTCTCGACCTCGAACTCCCCCAGCGAGTCGCGCTGGTGCTGCGCGAACGTGCGCACCTGCCCCTGCACGAACTCGATGTCGTCGAGCACCTGCTGGGGCACGCCTGCGACGATGCGCGCGACGTCCTGGGGCGAGAGCCGGAACGACTCGGGGCTCCAGTCGTCGAACTGTTCGGAGTAGGCGCGGACGGCGGCGTCGTCGCGCTCGCGGACGTCGGCGATGATCTCGCTGACGCGCCCGCCGACCTCGGCGCGCGGCGCGCCACTCGCAGCGGGCGCACTGTTCTTGAGCACCTTGGGCATCGGTCTTCTCTCCTCGGGACGGGATCGGGAACGGGATCAGGCAGGGGTCGGCTCGCGCAGCCAGCTGCGCAGCAGGGCGGTGACGTCGTGCGACCGCTCGATCGGCACCAGGTGTCCGGCTCCGGGAAGCACGTGCAGCCGTCCGGCCGGGGCGGCGTCGACGATCGCGCGATGGAAGTCGACGGGGCAGAGGGCATCGCGGTCGCCGCAGACCGCGAGGACCGGGCAGGACGCTGCCCGCAGGGTGTCGCGCTGGTCGTTCCGGGTGGCCTGTGCGGCGAGCTGGGCGGTGAAGACGTCCGGTCCGACGCGGTGGGCCATGGCGAGGTAACGCTCGGCGTGCTCGCGCGGGGGTGCACTGTCGGCGAACATCGTGGGCAGGGTCTGGCGGACGACCTCGGTGAAGCCACCGGCCGCGGTGCGCCGGCTCATGTCACGCCACGCGGTGTGCTGCTGCGGGGTCGGCGCGCCCGGGTTGGTCGCCATCGCGCAGAAGGCCAGCACCCGCTGCGGTGCGCGCCGCAGCACCTGGAACCCGACGATCGCGCCGAGGCTCAGCCCGACCAGGACGAACGGGCCGTCGACGGCCGCGAGCACTTCCGCGGCCATCCCCGCGATGCTCGGCTCGGTGACGGCCACGGGCACGGCGCCGGGGACGTCGAGATCGGCCCACAGGTCGGCGTCGCACAGCATGCCCGGGACCAGCACCACCGGCGCCACCACCGGCGTCGTCCCCGTTGCGTTCATACGTATACATCATGAGCTGAGCGGTCGGCTCCGTCAAGAGCCGATCCAGCTTCCGATGTTCAGGTAAGGTTCCCGTAGGGCCAGCAGGAAGCGTGTCTGGGCCGCCTGCGCATACGTCTATACACAGGCACGTCATCGGGGGAAGCATGCGGATCACGAGCCACGACGTGGCCCGACTCGCCGGGGTGTCACAGCCGACGGTCTCCCGCGCGCTGCGGGACGATCCACGGGTTTCTGCCGCCACTCGAGAAAAGGTGTGGCAGGCCGCGGCGGCGTTGGACTACGTCCCGAGCGAAGCCGGCCGCAGCCTCGCCACGCGCGCCACGCGGCGGATCGGCATCGTCGTCACCGACCTGACCAACCCGTTCTACCCGCACCTCGTCGCTCCCCTGCACGACGAGCTGGAGGCCCACGGGTACCGGATGACGCTGCTCACCGAGCGCACCGACGCCGCGATGGCCAGCGAACGTCTGCTGGACCGTTCGATCGACGGCGCGGTCCTCACCACCAGCGTGCTGGGGTCCCCGCTGCCGGCGGAGCTGCAGCGCCGCGAGCTGCCGTTCGTGTTCCTCAACCGCGAGGGCGCCCCGGGCCTCGGTGACGCCGCCGTCGCCGACAACGCGGGCGGTGGCCGCCTGGCCGCCCAGGAGCTCCTCGCGCTCGGACACCGGCGGATCGCGGGCATCTTCGGCCCCTCGGACACGAGCACCGGTCGCGACCGCGAGCTCGGCTTCCGGCTGGCGCTCGCCGACGCCGGGGTCGGGCTGCGCGAGGAGCACACGTGGCGCGGCCCGTTCGAGTTCGAGACCGGCGAGCAGTGCCTGCTGGCACTGCTCGAACGCTCCCCCCGCCCCACCGCCGTGTTCTGCGGCAACGACGTCATCGCGATCGGCGTGCTGAACGCGGCCCGGCGCGCCGGGGTGCGCGTCCCCGAGGACCTCACCGTGATCGGCTTCGACGACATGCCCATCGCGTCGTGGGAGGTCTTCCGGTTGACCACGGTGCGCCACGACGTGCACGAGATGGCGCGCACCGCGGCACGCCTACTGGTCGAGCGCGTGTCCGGGAAGGAGACCGGCCCGCCGCGCCGCGTCGTCTTCGACACCGAGCTGGTCCGGCGCGCCACGCACGCCGCGGCGTGACGGCGGGTCCGCCCCGCGCCCGCGCTGCGCGAGCACCACGCAGCCGGTCGTCGCGAGCATCGCCAGCCCGAGCAGCGGGGTGACCTGCTCACCGAGGAGCAGCACCGACCACAGCACGGTGAGCAGCGGCTGCAGCAGCTGGATCTGGCTGCCACGCGCCACGCCCACGGCGGCGAGCCCGCGGTACCAGGCGACGTATCCGAGGAACATCGCGATCACCGCGGTGTAGCCGAACGCCGCCCAGGCGCCGCCGCCGGCCGCGGTGGGCGGGTGCGTGACCGCCGCGTAGGCCGTCGCCGCCAGCGAGAGCGGCAGCGCGATCACCAGTCCCCAGGCGATCACCTGCGCTCCGGGCATCGTGCTGGCCAGCCGCCCACCCTCGGCGTATCCGAGCGCACCGAGCACCAGCGTGCCGAGCAGGAGCAGGTCGCCCGGCCCGATCCGGCCCGGCAACGGCCCGGAGAACAGCACGAACGCCGTGACGACGCCCGATCCGGCCGCGCCGCCGATCCACGTCGCCCGATGCGGCCGCTCGCCACCGCGCACGGCCGCGAACACGGCGGTGACCAGCGGCAGCGCGCCGACGACGAGCGCGGCGTGCCCGGACGTCACGTGTTGCAGCGCGAACGCCGGCAGCACGCCGAACCCGACGACGGCGCCGATCCCGACCCACACCAGCGGCAGGCGCTCGGTGCGGCCGGGCAGCGGGGCGCGGACCGCCACCAGCCAGGCGGCCGCGACGAGCGCGGCCAGCACGCATCGCCCGGCCCCGAGCAGCAGCGGGTCGAGGCCGCGCAACCCGATCGCCGTCACCGGGAGGGTCAGCGAGAACGCGACCACACCCGCCCCGGCCCACAGCAGGCCGCGCGTCACCGTCCCTGCAGCTGGCGCAGCAGCGCCAGCTCGTCGAACTCGGCCCACTCGGCCACGATCCGGTCGCCGTGCACGTGCACGTGGTTCACGCCCAGGACCGACACCTCCCGGTCGCCCTGCGGAGTGCGGGCCACACCGGCCAAGTTCCACCGGACCGCCACCCGGCTGACGTTGAAGTCCTCGAGCCAGTACAGCTCGTCGACGCGGAACTCCCGCTCCGGCAACAGCTGCAGCCACGAGTCCGCGTAACCGCACGCCGGCCGGGCCGTGGTAGGAGCGGTCCACGCCGACGTGCAGGGACGGCTGGTCGGCGTACGCCTTGTGCACCTGGCCGAGGTCGCCCTTGCCGAAGATCGTGGTGAGGTGTTCGAGCACAACCTCACCGGGCCCGTCGATGCGCTCCGGCACCGCCGGCACCCGGACACCGAAGTCCTCGGCGGGGCGGCCCTCGGTCCGGTCGTACCCGGCGTCGGCCACCGCCTGCTGCCAGCGCTCCACCGCGACGTCCGGGGCCACCCCGACCTGACCGGCCAGGTTCCGCGGGTTCCAGGCCTTCCACTCCTCGACGTACAGCTCACCCAGCACCACGCAGTTGGCGATCACGCTGAACCGCACGTCCCGGCCGGACGGTCCCCCGAACACCGTGTCGCCGACGTTCTTGCCGGTCCACGTCCAGCGCATACTGGTGCGGTACCCGTCGCGGTCGTTGCCGGTCCAGATCGTGTCGTCGATGACCCCGCGGAAACCCTTCCACGCGCCCAGGCGCGACGTGCTGTCGGCGATCACCGCGTCGGCGCCGATGATGTCGCCGCCGTCCATGTGCGTGATCGTGTGCGGCGTGTACATGCGGGCGATCAGGTCGATCTCGCCCTCGTTCCAGATCCGGTAGGTGGACCGTTCGACGAAGTCGACGATGTTGTTCCACTCGGTGCCGGCCATGGTGAGCGTCGGCTGCTGGTCGGTCATGGTGGGTGCCTCCAGGGGCGGTCGGGCCGGGCGGTCAGGCGGCGGCGTACTTGTCGGCGTTGAGGCTGCTGAGGTGGGTCTCGCGCATGTACTTGAGGATGACGACCAGCGAGAACACCGCGATGACGGCGAGGAAGCCCCACACGGCGTAGATCGTCCCGGTCTGCGCGACCAGCAGCGTCGCGATGAACGGCGTGGCCCCGGCGAAGATCGCGAAGGAGCTGTTGTAGGCGATGGCGCTGGCGCTGTAGCGGGTGCGGGTCGCGAACATCTCGGAGATGCAGACGGTCACGATCCCGGTGAGGAAGAACTCCGGAACCAGGTAGATCAGCTGGGCCACGACGGCCGCCGCGAACGTGCCGATCCCGGCCACGGCGTAGGCGATCGGCACCGCGGTGATGCACGCGATGCACCCCACCACCAGCATCGGCTTGCGGCCGATCCGGTCGGACAGGATTCCGGCGAGCGGCAGCAGCGGCACCAGGGCGGCCAGCGAGATGACGTTGGACAGGAAGGCGTCCGGCCGGGACAGCCCGACCTCCGAGACCAGGTACTGCGGGAGGAAGGTGACCCACGAGTAGGACAGCACCGCGAGCGTGACCGATGCCCCGCAGAAGACCAGGATCGGGTTCCACTGGGTGCGCAGCGCCTCCAGCAGCGGCGCCTTCGCCACGTCCTCGCCTGCGTGGCTGGCCTTCACGAACTCCGGCGTCTCGTCGATGCGCAGTCTCAGGTACAGCCCGACCAGGGTGAGTGGGAGCGCCAGCAGGAACGGGATCCGCCACCCCCACGACTGCATGTCCTCCGCCGGGAGCACGCCGGTGAGCAGCGCGGACAGGCCCGCGCCGAACAGGAGACCGAGGAACACGCTGATCGAGACGAACGACGCGTACAGGCCCCGGCGCCGATCGGGTGCGTACTCGACGATGAACGCCACCGCGCCTGCGTACTCACCGCCCTGGACCAGGCCCTGCAACACCCGGACCACGAGCAGCAGCATCGGCGCGACGAGACCGATCTGGGCGTAGCCCGGGAGGAAGCCGATGGTCGCGGTGAACAGGCCCATCAGGATGATTGCCAGCGACAGCGTCCGCTTCCGCCCGGCCCGGTCGCCCAGCCTGCCGAACAGCATGCCGCCCAGCGGTCGGATGAGGAACGAGATCGCGAACAGCGCATACGTGCTGAGGATCTGCGTGACCGCGTCGTCGCCCGGGAAGAACACCGGCGCCATGATGGGCGCCAGGTAGCCGTACACGGCGAAGTCGAACTGCTCGACGAAGTTGCCGATACCGGCCGCCCATACCGCCCTGCGCACCTTCGGCGGCTGGGTACACACCGCCGGGTCCACGACGGACGGAATCGGTGTTGTTGTCACGAGTGCGGGGCCTCCCTGAACCCGGAACCGGCCGCCCTGGCCGGTCACCGCTGCCTCGACCCGGTTCGGCCATCCACGAGACGCCATGTATACGTATGTCAGCACACGTCGCCCTAACGTAGGGAGACCGGGCCGAGTCGTCAAGAGGGCTCGGAGCCGTGCACCGCCACAAGCCCCCGGTCAGCTGCGTCTCGTGGTGGAAGGTGGGCACGAAGTCGGGATCGGTGATGGCCGGGCGATCGATGCGGAACGCCTCGATGGGATGGTCGGTGGCGACGGTCACCAGCTCGGCGAGAACCTGCCCGAGCAGGCCGGCGAACTTCCCGGCGTGCCCGGCGCCGACGCACATGGCGACGCGCGGCTCACCGGGCAGCCTGTCGACGATGAAGTCGCGATCGGGCGGCATGTCGTACACGCAGGTCTTGCTTAGACGTTCCGGTCCCTGACCGCGTGGGAGCCGCTGGGCGACGAAGCGCCGGATGTAATCAGTTTCCGCCGGGTCCGTCTCGAACGATCTGGTTTCCTGTGTGACGAACCTTCCGGAAATGTCCCGGGCCACCTTGATCGCCGGCTCCCCGTACACCGGCATTCCGTACCATTCGTGCTCGCCGTGGTACATCCAGGACGGCGTGTGGACGGTGAGGTGACCAGTCAGTCACTTCGTCGCGCCCCAGCCGCTATCGACGGTGATCGCGGCTCCGGTCACGTACGACGCGTCCGGCCCGGCCAGGAACTGCACGGCTCCGGCGACCTCGTCCGGGTCCCCCATCCGCCCGACCCGGGTCTGCGCCGCGGCGCAGGCGCGGCCGTCCTCGTCCACCGCGTCCCAGGTGCGGGTGGAAGACGGGGCCGGGCAGCACGGTGTTCACCCGGACCTGAGGCGCGTAGTCCACCGCGAGCTGGCGGGCGAGCGCGACGACCGCACCCTTGGACGCGTCGTAGGCGGGGTGGCGGGGGAACCGAAGTCGGCGTGCACCGACGACACCGCGACGATGCAGCCCTCCTCGAGCGCACGTAGTCGATGCGGGCGGGTTCGACCTGCGCCAGGATCTCCGTCTCGATCACGGCGGGGGCGATCGCGGTGACGTACACGCCGCCCTGCGCGAGCTCCTTGCCCATCGACTTCGTGAGCGCGATGACCGCCCCCTTCGACGCGGAGTAGGGCGTCGCGTTGGGGTTGCCCTCCAGCCCGGCGATCGAGGCGACGTTGACGATGCGCCCGCCGCCCTGCGTCGCCATCTGCCTCGCCGCGGCCCGGCAGGTGTGGAAACCGGGCGGGGAGCGAGCCCCGCTCCGCTCAGCCCTTGATCCCCGTCTCCGCCACGCCCTGCACGAGGTAGCGCTGCAGGAACACGAACACCAGTACCAGCGGCACGATCGAGATCAGCGCCGCCATGAACACCTGGTGCAGGTTGATCGTCTGCGCCGTCATCAGCGTCGAGAGCGACACCTGCACCGTCCACATCGACGAGTCCTGCCCGACGACCAGCGGCCACAGGAACTGGTTCCACGACGCGATCACCGTGATCACCGAGATCGCGGCGAAGAACGCCAGCGAGTTCGGCACCACGATCCGCCAGTACACGCCGAAGTAGCCCAGCCCGTCGATCCGGCCCGCCTCCTCCAGCTCCTTGGGGAAGTTGAGGAAGTACTGGCGGAACAGGAAGGCGGTGAACCCACTGAACAGCACCGGGACGATGATGCCCTGGTAGGAGTTCACCCACCCCAGCCGCGACACGATGATGAAGCTCGGCACGAACGTCACCGCGGGCGGAACCATCAGGGTCAGCAGCACGGCGTAGAAGATCGGCGTGGCGAACCGGAACGGGATGCGCGCCAGCGCGTAGCCCGCCATCGAGGACAGCAGGATCGTCCCGGCCGTCTGCGCGATCGCGACGAACGCCGAGTTGAACAGCGCCCGCCCGAAGTTCGCCGACGAGTCCTCGAAGACCTCCGCGATGTTCCCCCACTGCAGGGTGCTCGGGAAGATCGTCCACTCGGCGCCGGTGATCTCCGGGTCGGTGGCGAACGCGTTGCGCAGCATCAGGTAGAACGGCAACAGGAAGAGCACCGTCGCGATGGCGAGCGCGGCGTACCGCGCCACCGAGGCTGCGACCCCGCCTGCCGTGGCGGACCTGCGCCGCCGCCCCACGACCGTGGCCGTGCTCATGGCCTGCCCCCTTCCGCGCCTGTCGGCGTGCGTGTCACTTCTCGGGCCGCCCGAATCCGTAGATGCGTCCCTGGATCAGGGTCACCAGCACGATCAGGACGGCCAGGATCATCGCCCCGGCGCTGCCGTGGCCGTAGTCCTGGTTGCCCTGCGCGGTGTAGTACAGGTAGACCAGCGGTGGCCGAGCCAGCGAGCTGTTGCCCAGCAGGTTGTAGAACTCGTCGAACGCCTGGTAGGCGGCGATCAGGTTGAGCAGCAGCACCGCCACCGACGTCGTCCGCAGTTGCGGCAGCGTGATGTAGCGGAACGTCTGCCACCCGGGCTTCGCCCCGTCGACGAAGGCCGCCTCGTAGAGCTCGGGAGAGATCCGTTGCAGTCCGGCCAGGAACAGGATGATGTAGAAGCCGAGCTGCAACCAGAGCCGGACCGTGGCCAGCACCAGCCAGTACCACGGCGGGTTCACCGACGAGAGCCAGGCGACGTTCTCGATGCCGAACAGCGACAGCACCTGGTTGGCCAGGCCGAAGCGCACCCCGTTGAAGATCGAGAGCTTCCAGATGAGCGAGGCCACCACGTAGGAGCACGCCGTCGGGAGGAAGAACGCCGACCGGAAGAACGCCCTGGCCACCTTGACCTGGTTGAGCAGCACCGCGAGCAGCAGCGACATCACGAACGTCAGCGGCACGATGATCGCCGCGAAGATCGTGAAGGTCAGCAGGCTGTCGAGGAACGGCCCGGGTGTGAGCAGGTCGACGTAGTTCTGGAAGCCGACGAACTCCGAGGGCGTCACCGTGTTCTGCGCCCGGTTGAAGCTCAGCACGAAGCTCCACGCGATCGGCAGGTAGACGAAGACGACCAGGCCCGTGAGGAACGGCCCGATGAAGAGCCAGAACGCCGGCGTGGCCCCCCTGCTGCCCCCACCGCGGCGGCCGGCCCGCCGGCCGCCCTTCGCGGTACGCGACGCGGGGGCGGCCGACGCCGGGGCGTGCACCGTGCTCACAGCGCGCGTGCTCACACGGCCAGGCGGGCCAGCTCGGCCTCGACGGCCTGCTGGGCGCCCGCGAGCTCGGCGTCCACGTCCGCGCCCTCGCGCACGATCGCGGTGGCCGCGTCGGCGAAGGCCGAGTTCATCGTGGGCGTCCAGAACGGGTTCGGCGCGACGGCGGACTCGTTGAAGATCCGCAGGGCGTCGGCGGCCACACCCTCCTGGAGTGCCTCGGCGGTGGACGCAAGGCTCTTGCGCGGCGGGATGTGGAAGCCGTAGGAGAGGTTGAAGTCCTCCTGGGCCTCCGTGTTGTCGATCCACAGCCACTTGGTGAAGTCCTTGGCCAGCTCGACGTCCTGCGCCTTGGCGCTGACCATCGACGTCCAGCCGCCGAGGAACGTCGAGGGCTTGCCCACGCTCGAGCTCAGGGCGGGCCACGCCACGATGCCGAAGTCGTCGCCGAGCGCCTCCTTGATGGTCGGCATCGCCCACAGGCCGCACCACTGCATCGCCGCCAGCCCCTGTGTGAAGGCCGACGGGTCCCACCAGTCGGTGGGAGCGCCCAGCAGGAGCGACCCGCTGTCGGCGAGCTCGCGCAGCTTGAGGAAGGCGTCCCGCACCTCGGGGGTCGTGAATCCGACCTTGTTGTCCTCCGTGAGGTAGTCCGTGCCGGCCATCCACAGCACCGGTCCGAGGAGCGCGCCGCCGCCGAAGGCGGGGGTGACACCCGCGTCGTTGCCGACGAAGAGCCCCTTGACGCTGTCGCGGTTCAGTGCGGTGGACGCGGCGATGAGCTCGTCCATCGTCGTCGGCGGCTGCACGCCCGCCGCCTGCAGCAGGCTCTTGCGGTAGTAGAGGAAGCCGGTGTCGTCCACGATCTTGACGCCGTAGATCTTGCCGTCGACCGTCGTCGCCGTGATGTCGTTGGCGGTGTAGTCGTCCTTGACGGGGCCGACGATGTCGTCGAGCGGCACGATCTGGCCGCTCTTGACCATGTCGACGTTGACGTTGAACTCGAAGACGTCGGGGCCGCTGTTCGACAGCAGGCCCGACGACAGCTTCGAGTTGTAGTCGCCCGGCGTCCACTGCACGTCGACGGCGGCCTTCTCGTAGCCCTGCGCGTAGCGCTTCACGGCCTGCTCGGTGCCCGACTCGCCGTACAGGTGGTACCACTGCTTCAGCGTGGGCTTGCCGCCACCGCCGCCGCCGCCGTTGTCGAGCCCCCCGGAGTCGCCGCCGCATGCGGCGAGCGCGCCACCGAGGGCCAGGCTCCCGGCGAGAGTCAGGAAGGTGCGGCGAGTCGTCGCCGGCAGGTGTGCGGGGGGAAGGTTCTCCACGATCCGTACTGCCTCTCGTCACTGGGGGGCGGTCGCAGGGCTCGAAATCCCAGAAGGGAAAATTCCGGAAAACACTTGCGGAGATGCGGTGAAGCTAGGACGCCGGTCACATCCGTGTCAAGAGTGCGAGGTACTACTGTTAGCTTCGCCCGCCTGGCGAGCCCGCCGATAGGCGTCGCATGCCCCCGATCTTTCTGCTGGAACGGGCTTTCCGGAAAACGGGCAGGCCCACGACGCCCGGTACGGCTCTCCCTGCGCGAGGAGTGAGGACCGCATGCACCGAGTCATCATCGACACCGACGTGGCGATGGGCGCACCCGGCTCCGACATCGACGACGGCTTCGCGCTCGCGCTCGCCGTCGGGCTCCCCGACCAGCGGCTCGAACTCGTCACCACCGTGAACGGCAACACCGACGTCGACACGGCGACGACGCTCGCCCTCGAGCTCCTGCACCGCCTCGGCCGTGACGACGTTCCGGTGGTGCGCGGTGCGGCCGTCCCCCTGCTGCGCCCGCAGCACGAGCACCCCGCCCGGGAGCGGGCGTCCGAGGTGCCACCGACGACCCGCCACGCCGGGAACGGCCGAGCCGCTGCCGCGATCGTCGAGCATGTGATGGCCTCCCCCGGGGAGGTCACGCTCGTCGCGATCGGCCCGCTCACCAACGTCGCGCTCGCGCTGGCACTCGAGCCGGCGGTCGCCCGGGCGGTCCGGTCCGTCGTCGTCATGGGCGGGGTGTTCCTCGGGCACACCCATCAGCTGCGCATGCCGGGCGAGTTCAACATCTGGGTCGACCCGGACGGCGCCGCCGTCGTGCTCGCCTCCGGGGCGCCGCTGCGGTTCGTCGGGCTCGACGTGACCCGGCAGGTGCGCCTCACGGCTGAGCAGGCCGACGCCATGGTGCGCGATGGCGGCGCGTTCGGCCGCTACGCAGGCGAGTGCACGCGGGCCTGGATCGATTTCCTCGACACGTCCCACCCCGGCGACACGCACACGCTCGGAACGTGTGCGATGCACGACCCGCTGGCCGTCGCCGTCGTGAGCCGTCCCGAGCTGGTCACGTGGCAGCCCGCGCACGTCGCCGTCGAGACCCGCGGCGACGTCGCCCGCGGCGTCACCGTCGCCGACCTGCTGACATCGCGGACGCCGCCGGAGGCGAACTGCGAGATTGCAACCGCGGTGCGCGCCGACGAGTTCACCGAGCTGTTCCTGCGGTCCATCGCCGGGGTCGATCCCGCCGCGACCGGTTAGGCGCCGTCGCCGGGTGCACCCGCCGAACGTCACCGGGCGCCGGCCGTGGGGCGGCGGGCGTCCGGGAGCTCTCAGTCGCGCTCGACGGACGCGATGTTCTGGGCGCGGGACCGTGCGTTCGCCGCTGCCCGGTACCGGTCGATCTCCTCCGCGGGCACCGCCCGGGCCGGCCGGTTCAGCACGGCACGCACGCGGTCGGGGGCGACCTTCGGCTTCCGGTCCGCGGTCAGCAGCCCGTTGCGCTCCTGGTCGGTGTCGGTGAGCTGGGTGTAGCAGAACCCGGCGACGCCCGGGCTGTCCAGCAACGCCCCGACCAGGTCGTCGAAGGCGGCCAGCAGGTCCTCCGGGGAGGCCACGGTGGAATAGCCGAACCACGGCTCTCCGCTCGCCGGAGCATAGGACAGCCCGCCGAACTCGCTGATCACGACCGGCCGAGCCGGCCCCTGCGGGTCGTCGAGCAGGACCCGGCGCCGGCCCGGCCGACCGATCGTCAACGACCGGCGGAGCGCATCGGGGTCGCCGTAGCGCTCGAGCAGCCCCGGCCCATGCGGCCCGTAGTCGTGCACCGTCCACAGGTCACTCGTCGTGTGCTCCCACCCGTCGTTGCTCACCACGGGCCGGGTCGGGTCCACACTCCGCGTCAGGTGGTAGAGCGCCGACGCGAGATCGCGCTGCGGGCCCCGGTGCTCGATGTGCGGCACTCCCCAGCTCTCGTTCAGCGGTACCCAGGTGACGATGCACGGGTGGCTCCGGTCGCGCCGCAGCACCTCGAGCCACTCCCGCGTCAGCCGCTCGACCGCGGTCGGCCCGAACGCGTACACGCTCGGCATCTCGCCCCAGACCAGCAGCCCGAGCCGGTCGCACCAGTACAGGTACCGCGGGTCCTCGATCTTCTGATGGATCCGCACCCCGTTGAACCCGAGCTCCTTGGCCAGCTCCACCTCACGCCGCAGCGCGTCGGCGTCCGGGGCGGCGAGGTGCGACTCCGGCCAGTACCCCTGCTCCAGCGCCAACCGCAGGAAGTACGGCTTGCCGTTGAGCAGGAACGCCCCGTCGGCGACCCCGACGCTGCGGTAGCCCACGTAGCTCGACACGCGGTCCCCCGCCGCCATCGCCTGCAGCGTCCCCCGGTGCACCACCACCTCCGCATCCAGCAGCGTCGGCGACCCGGGGGACCACAGGAGGCGGTCCAGGTCCTGACCGTGGTGACCGGCGGGCAGGTCCAGGTGCAGGACGGCGGTCTTCCCCGACACTGCGGCGGCGGCCTCGGCGAGGACCTCCTCCCCCAGCCGCAGCACGACCGTGACGACCGCGGGGCCGCCCGCCAGTCGCGCCTCGCACGTCACGATCGCCCGCGTCGGGTCCGGCGTCCAGTGCAGCTCCTGCACGTGCAGCTCGGGCACGGTCTCGAGCCACACGGGCTGCCAGATGCCTGTGGTGCGGTGGTACCAGATCGCGTGCGGCTCGACGCGCCAGTCCTGCTTGCCGCGCGGCTGCATGACGTCGGTGGGATCGTCCTCTGCTCGGACCACCACCGACTGCACCGCGACCTCGTCCGCCGCGCTGCTGATCAGATGGTCGGTGACGTCCACGGTGAACGGGGTGTGCCCGCCCTCGTGCTCGGCCACGTGCGCGCCGTTGATCCACACCGTCGCGCGGTGGTCCACGGCGCCGAAGTGCAACAGGACCCGGTGCCCGTCCGGCGCGGCCGCCGTGAACTCGCGCTGGTACCAGACGATCACGTGGTGCCCGGTGTCGCGGATGCCCGACGACGGCGACTCGGGCGGGTACGGCACCCGGATCTCGCGGTCGAACCGGTCGTGCCCGAACTCGTCGAACCACCGCTCGCGGACGCCCCGGTCCTCGTCGTCGTAGCCGAACCTCCACGTGCCGCTCAGATCGAACCAGTCGGCACGCATCAGCTGCGGGCGCGGGTACCCCGCGCGCGGGTCCTCGGGCGCTGGGTCGATCACATCCGGGCCGGGTGCGGTGTCGACGCTGGTCACGGCGTCACCTCTCCGTCTCGTCGCGCATCCTCCACAGTGCTCCAGGGCAGCTCGGTGACGCGCAGGTTCGTGCAGCCGTAGGGCAGCAGCACGAGGTCCTCGAGCGGCCCGGCCGGCCGCACCGGGCTGGGTGGCGGTGCGGCGGCCGCCCCGTGCTCGAGCTCCCAGCCGGCCACGCGGCGCCCCCGCACGTGCAGGCGCACCGGAGCGCCGTCGGGGGCGAACGGGCGGGTGCCCACGGGCAGGTGCTCCACGTGCACGGCGGTGCCCGGTTCGTCGGGGTCGAACTCGAGCGCGTAGTTCCACGGCGTGGTCGGCCGGACCTCCCAGTCCGCGTGCGGCGGTTCGCCGCCGACCTGCCGCCAGTCCTCGCCGACGGCGAGCGCGAACACCAGCGGGCCGCGCTCGACCGCGACGGCGTCGTGGTAGCGCCGGGTGGCGCGGACGGGCGCGGGCAGCCGCAGCACCAGCGTGTGCTCCCCCGCCCAATCCCGGCGCAGCTCGTGCAGGGTGCCGGCCGTCATGGCCTCGGCCGGGCCGCCGTCGACGACGAGGTCAGGAGCATCGGCCCATCCCGGCACTCGCAGGCGCAGCGGGAACTCCGCGGGCCCGTCGGCCCGCACGGTGATCCGCACCTCGTCGCGGAACGGATGGTCGCCCGCGACCTCGACCTGCACTCCGGCCCCCGCGACCGCCGTGTCGATCGTGCACGGCGCGTACGACAGGGCGATCAGCCCGGCGTCGGCGCTGCGCATCCACAGCCTGCTGACGTACTTCGGCCAGCCCTGGTGCCGGTTCGCGGTGCAGCACCCGAAGTGCGGCTGCAGCCCGAAGACGTTCGCGTCCGGGCCGTTGTTGGTGTACACGCGGTCCTCGGTCACGTGCGCGATCACCTGGTTGGCCTGCTGCACGTACTGGTGCGCCCATTCGTCCGGGGAGACGCTCGCCGGAAGCGCGTTTAACGCCAGCCGCTCCAGCCGCCCGGCCACGGGCTCGGCGTACCCCCACGCCTCGAGCGCGACCTCCAGCGAGAACAGGTACTCGACGACGGCGCACGTCTCGCTGCCTTGAGAGGGATGCCGTCCGGCGAGGTGCTCGTCGCAGCTGAACAGCCCGTTCGCCTGGCCGTGGTGCGCGTCGAGCTGCTCGATCATGCCGGCGAACAGCGCGCGGTGATCGTCGTCGCCGGTCCGGCGCCACCAGACCGGCATCGACTTCAGCCCCATCGCCACGTTCGGGCCGTGCGTGGCAAGGAAGTCGTCGTTCATCCACACGCCGCCCGCCCGCTCCTGGAACCGCCGCAGCGTCGCGTCGGGCACCTTCTCCCGGTACGGCAGGTCCTGCGCCCAGCTGAACCAGTCGTAGCCCTGGCGTCGCGCGGTGTCGGCGAGGGCGAGCAGCCAGTCCTCGCCGGTACGGTCGTGCAGCTCGTGCAACACCCACACCAGGTCGGCCCACCGCGACCGCCCCCACTCGTGCAGCGGCCACCGGTCGAGCAGAGCGTCGAGCAGCCGTGCGAACCGGAGGGCGGCAGGCAGCACCCGCGGATCAGCGGTCGCGTCCTCGTACTGCAGCAGCGCCTTGAGGACGATCATGCGCGGCCACACGTCGAGGTCCCCGTACTCGGCGTGGTGCTGCGCCGAGGGGTCGCCGCCACGCGGTCCCAGCCACCCGTCGTCGCCCTGGTGCTCGAGGATGTGCTCGATCCACCGGGTGACCTTGGCGATCAGCGCAGGATCGTCGAGCAGGAACGCCAGCGACACGACGCCGTCGAGCCAGTACGGGCCGCGCTCCCAGCCCTCGGCGGTACCTCCGATCCAGGCGCTCTCCGCGACGTCCGGCCAGAACTCGTCCAGGTGGCCTGCGAGCCCGTCGGCCTGCAGCCGCAGCCGGTCCCGCAGCCATCCCGACGGGCGGAGTTGCCCCAGCGGGAGCGGGCGCAGGGCTGCTGGGGCCAGCGCGGAGGGGATCGGTGCGGGAGCGGCGGAGGGCACGGGGTCGGTTCTCGTCACGAACGGCTCTCCTCAGGTCCTGCTGTCGGCTCGTGAACCGCCGCATCGAATCCGCAGGGATCGCAGCGGAAAAGTTCGGAAACCCTTTTACGAAGGTCTGGGCGGACGCTAGGGCGAGCGTCCTCGACGTGTCAAGGTGCGAGGCAGTACGGTGATCCCGGGATCGGCGACGAATGCCGGCCCTGCGCGGACGGCCGCGCCGGCCGCAGCACGCGAAGAGGTTTTCCGAAAATGAGCATCTCGAGCGCTGACGACCGGGTCACGATCGTCGACGTCGCCTCGCGCGCCGGGGTGGCGGTCAGCACGGCGTCCAAGGCCCTCAACGGTCGCGGACAGCTACGTGCAGAGACCCGGCAGCGCGTGATCGCCGCGGCGGAGGAGCTCGGCTTCCAGGCCAACGTGTTCGCGCGCAGCCTGCTGTCGGGCCGGAGCTACTCGGTCGGGCTGCTCACCAGCGACCGCGTCGGCCGGTTCAGCGTCCCCGTGCTCTCCGGCGTCGAGGACGCGCTCGGCGCCGGCAAGATCCTCGTCTACCTCTGCGATGCCCGCGGCGACAGCATCCGGGAGCAGCACTACGTGCGCACGCTGCTCACGCGCAAGACCGACGGGATCATCGTCACGGCCGAGCGCACCGACCCCCGGCCGCCGGTCTCGGTGGAGCGGCCGCTCCCCGTCGTGTACGCGTACTCGCAGTCGGAGCGGCCGGAGGACATCTCCGTCATCCCCGACGACCGGCAGGGTGCCACGCTGGTGACTCGGCACCTGGTCGAATCCGGCCGCCGCCGCATCGGCCACATCACCGGCCCGGGCTGGTTCGCCATCCACGAACGCGCCGCGGGCTTCCGCTCGGTGCTCGACGAGGCCGGGCTCGAGATCGCCGGCGGCGGGGTCCTCGCCGGCGACTGGAGCGAGGCCTGGGGTCGTCAGGCGGCCGACATCCTGCTCCGCCGCGACCCCCGCCTCGACGCCATCGTCTGTGGTACCGACCAGATAGCCCGCGGGGTCATGGAGACCCTGCGCGACCACGGCCGACGCGTCCCCGACGACGTCGCACTCACCGGTTTCGACAACTGGGAGACGCTCGTGACGGGCTGCCGGGTCCCGCTCACCTCCGTGGACTTCGGGCTCCCCGAGCTCGGGCGCTACGCGGCAGGCCTCCTGCTCGCCGCGATGGACGGTCAGGCCGAACCGGGCGTGCACAGGCTGCCCTGCCGGCTCGTCGTCCGCGAGTCCACGGGACCGGTCGCGCCGTCCTGAGCGTCGAGCACGAGCAGGTGGCGACCGGATCTACCACGAAGGCCTTTACAAGGATGCAACAGCTTCGGTACAACCTGCACCGTCCCTCCCGTCGCCCAGAAGTGTGATCGCGGCGCGGCGTCTCGGCTGACGTGGTGCCCCTGTGAGGTGACGAGCACGTGGATCCGCGGGGGGCGCTTCCGTGTCATGGCAGGAACGAAGCTGGGAGGATCTCGTGTCCACTGATCTGCCTCGTCGTCAGGTGCTGCGTGCAGCCGGGGTGCTCGGACTCACCGCCACCGCGACAGGCTCGCTCCAGGGCGTGGCGGCGGCCGCTCCGGCCGCCGTCGTAGCCCGGCCGTGACGTCCTCGCGCAGGACGTCTGCGACACCACCGGGCATGTGCTGTCGCGGCATACCGGCCACGACGTGAACCTGACTCGAACCGTGCTGGAGGGCTGCGCCGCGGCTTGCAAGAGCTGCGGCGACGAGTGCGCCCGTCACGGCGGGATGGGCCGCAGCACTGCCTGGCCTGTGCGGAAGGCGTGCCGCCGTTGCGAGCAGTCCCGCCGCGACCTGATCGCACCGTTCTGAACCCCGCAGCCGTCCTCAGGACAGGGTGGGAAACAGGCGGCGCGGGCCGTCGGACAACCAGTCGATCATGAGGAGGGTGGCGTGCATCGCTCCGTCGCCGCGCGCCTGCCGCAACAGCCGGTCCGCGACCCGCTGGGCCAGCGGTCGCAGCGCGTCGATCGCGGACCCGGTGAACACCCGGTTCACGATTGCGCACAGCCGCGCGTGCTCGTGGTTGTCGGTGAATACCAGCGACTTCCGGTCGAACCGCTCGATCCGCGCCACGTCGGGTGCGCGACGCCCGGCCAGCCTGCTTGCTGACCAGTTGGGGGATGAGCCCTGAGCTGAACGTGCGGTCGTGCAGTACCGCGCGGACGTCGGCGTGGCGGGTGACGACCCACATGCCGAGCGTGCGGTGTACGGGCTGCTCCTCACGGAGCCGGCCGTAGAGCGGGTAGGGGTCGCGCCGGAACGCGGGATCGAAGGGGGTGAACCGCACGGGCCTCCGGGAGGTGCCGCGCGGCCGGCCGGTCACTCGCGCGGTCATCGCGCCACCGCCGGGCGGAAGTACGTCGTGCGGAAGGGGCCCAGGACGAGCCGGAACAGGCCGAGCTTGCCTGGGACCGCTCTTCGCCCACGACGACGGCTGCGGCGATCCCGGCGTGCAGGCGGATCCGGTCCTCCAGCGGCTCGGGCGCCACGTTCTTCCACCCGCTGGTCACGATGATCTCCTTGCGGCGGCCGGTGATCGCGAGGAAGCCGTCGGCGTCGAGCTCGCCGAGGTCGCCGGTGTGCAGCCATCCGGTGTGCAGCGGGTCGGCACCGGTCCCGTCGCGCAGCGGCCAGTACCCCGGCGACACCTGCTCGCCGCGGACCAGGATCTCGCCGTCGGGGGCCACCGCAACCTCGCAGCCCGGCAGTGTGGCAAGAACCGATGTGTGAACGTGCGATCGGCCCCGTCAATCACCGCGGCTCGGCGTCCTCGGGGGCCAGGTGAACGTGTACGGCCCGGCGGCGCGCAGCGCGGCAAGCAGGGCGTCGACCAGGGGCGTGGCGTCGTCGGTCCGCCAGACCACATGCAGGCGCAACGTCGGAGTGGGCGCGGTGAGCGCCACGGGCACTAGAGCGTGTCCCGTGGATCATGCGGGTCGGCTGCGGTAGATCTCTTCTGTGCTTGATCGCCACGACTTGACCGACGCGGAGTGGGCACGGCTGGAGCCGTTGCTGCCCGACCGGACACCGCGA
>NZ_JAHKRK010000082.1 GCF_019396355.1 Pseudonocardia nigra | reverse complement strand
CACCCAGTGCAGCGCACCGCCCACCCGCAGCCCGGTCTCGTCGAACCCGGCCACCTCGGCCCCGGCGATACGGTCGGCGACCTGGGCGAGGAAGCCCTGATCCTGCTCGAGCCCGGCCGCGGCGCGCGTGGTCATCGCCGCGACGGTGCCCTCACTCACCGGGGTGCCGAACAGCTGCGCCAGCGCCTGGGCGGTGCGCTTCTTCGACAGGAACTGGCCCACGTACAGGTAGAGGACGATCGCGGTGATCCGTGGCCCGTACTGCACCGGCGCGGTCACCGTCTCCGGCGCCGCGCCACAGGTCGTGACACCACAGGCGCAGTGGCGTGCGATCAGCTGGTGCTCGGTCACCCGCACCGTGATCGGCGGCAGGTCGAACACCTGTCGCCGCTCGCTACCGACCTCTGGCGCGTTCGTCAGGTCCGCGCCGCAGCCCGTACACCGGCCCGGCTCGTGACGCTTCCGCTCGTTGGGGTTGTCGACCAGCGCCAACGTCGACCCCGGATGCCCCGGCTGCCCACCCGGCCTGCGTCCGCTCTTGCGCCGCAACGACTTCGGCGCGGGCTTCACGAACGGCGAGTCCGACGACGGCGGCTTGGAGGAGTTGGCCGAGGTCATGCCCAACCGGCGCCTCAACTCGGCGTTCTCGGCCTCCAACGCCGCGACCCGCTCACCGAGCTCGGAGATCAACCGGGCCTGCTGGCCGACCAGGGCGACAAGCTCGTCATACGACGGACGCCCCTCCCCGGCCTGCATCCCTTGATCATCTCATGCTGATGATCAAGCATCACCACCGACCTGATCAGTTACCCGAGCTCTTCGACAAGGCAATCACCTCGTATCGACACCACCTTGATGCGGCCGGCGATGCCGGCATGCTCAGCAACCGTTTCGCCCTGCGGCTGACGGGCTGGAAGACGTCGCCCAGTTCGGGCGGACAGTCCTCAGAAGACTGAGCTCGCGTCTGAGCATTCCCGGCTCGTGATGTGCAGCCGGCCGCGCACGTGAACGACGCGGTGCGCGAGTTGAACAGCGTGGATCCGAGTCTCTGGGTTCGCTGCCGGTGCCATGGCGTTGCCGAGCTCGAGAATCGACCCGTGGCTGGGCCGACAGAAGCCGACCTCGTACTGCACGTGGTCATCGACGGGGCGAACGTGGTGGGCACGCGTCCGGACGGCTGGTGGCGGGACCGCGCCGGTGCCGCCCGCCGCCTCGCCGGCCGCCTGGTTGCCGCAGTGAGCACCGAACCGGCCGTCCTGGCCGCACTCGCCCCGCACCCGCCGCCGTCCTCCGCCGGGCTGCGCCTGCACCTCGTGCTCGAAGGCGCCGCCGCGCGCGTCGAGGGCCTGCCCGGTCACCCCGACCTCGACGTCGTGCGGGCGCCGGCCGACGGCGACACGGCGATCGTCGCGGTCTGCGCCGACCTGTCCCCCGCGCCCGTCGTGGTGGTGACCGCCGACCGGGCGCTGCGCGAGCGCGTCCGCGCGACCGGCGCGGAGACCACCGGCCCCGCCACGCTCCTGCGCGCGCTGCCTCCCGACGAGGGCTGAGCACATCCCGTCGAAGCGCCGGCCGGCTGCGCCGGCGTCGTCAACGAATGATCGGCGATCCGCTGGCGTCAATGATTGCTTGACGCTGGGGTCGGGGATGTACGGCCGTGATCAAGGCGCCGACGTCCCTCTGACAGATCGACAAGCGACGTCCGCGCCTTGATCAGCGGGGTCCCCGCCGGCGACAAACCCCGGACGCCCGGTCGAGGGCCCGATCAGGTGCGCCGGGAGGCGCGACTGGCCGCCGCCCCGCTCGCCCCGACCGCGCTGCCCACGACCGACCGCCGCGGGAGGGGGCTGGAGTACACGACGCTCGTGGTGACCGCGCCCAGGCCGCCGATCCGCCCCGTCACCGACTCCAGGTGCCGCATCGAGCGGGCCCGCACCGTCAGCACGAAGCAGTCCTCCCCCGTGACGTGGTGGGCCTCGGTCACCTCCGGCGTGGTGGCCAGCAGGTCGTGGAACGGCTTGTAGTTGCCGTGCGGGTAGCGCAGGCGGACCAGCGCCATGATCCCGAGGCCGAGCTTCTCGGGGTCGACCTCCGCGGTGTACCCCGTGATCACGCCCGTCTCCTCCAACCGGCGCACCCGCTCGGTGACTGCGCTGG
The DNA here is from genome assembly GCF_019396355.1 of Pseudonocardia nigra. Classification (GTDB taxonomy): domain Bacteria; phylum Actinomycetota; class Actinomycetes; order Mycobacteriales; family Pseudonocardiaceae; genus Pseudonocardia; species Pseudonocardia nigra. The sequence goes on along the minus strand of NZ_JAHKRK010000082.1, from coordinate 26,598 downwards.
GCGAGAGCCCGACCGTCCGCCCCAGATCGGCGTAGCTCGCCCGTCCGTCGTGCTGCAGGGCTTCCAGCAACCGCCAGTCGGTATCATCCAGGGAATCAACGGCCATCCCGCGAATCTACCGGGGAATGCGCCTTCAGCCCGGCCCAGTTGGGCCCTACCGTCCGGATCATGACCTCCTCCCCCGACGCCGTCGCCTTCTTCGCCGCGCACCTGGCGTTCCAGACCGACGTCTCCGACGTCCACGCGGGGCTCGCCACCGGCGACCCGGGCTTCGTGCTCGTCGACACGCGCAGCACAGCGGCCTGGGACCAGGGCCACGTGCCGCAGGCCGTGCACCTGCCCACGGCGGACCTGCCCGGCCCGCTCGACCCCGCCGTCCCCGTCGTCACGTACTGCTGGGGCCCCGGGTGCAACGGCGCGACGCGCGCCGCACTGGCCCTCGCCCGGCGCGGGTTCGCCGTGCGCGAGATGATCGGGGGCATCGAGTACTGGATCCGCGAGGGCTTCCCGGTGGAGACGGCCACCGGACCGGCGTGCCGCCTCGCCGATCCGCTCACCGCACCGTGCGGCTGCTGAGACCGGCGGTAGAGTGGCCGCGGTCCGAGGAGGTCTGCTGTTGTTCCACCCGCGGCATCCGGCCGCCCGCGCGGCCGGTCTCCTCGTCTGCGCTGCGGCGCTCTCCGGATGCAGTCTCTTCGCGGACGCGGACGCACCCGACCCCGCCGCCCAGGCACCACCGCCCGCCCCGCCCGCGGCGTGCCTGCTCGACACCGCTGCGCTCGCGGCCGCCACGGGCGTCACCTGGACCCCGGACCAGACGACCGCCACCGACACCCGCTGCGTCTACGACCCGGCAGCGGCGCCTGCGCCGGATGGCGCAGAGGAGACCGACGGCGGCGACGACGCCGAGGGGCCGGCGTTCCTCGCCGTCGACGTCACGCCGCTCGCCGGCGACGACCCGGCCGCCGGACTCGACACGGTGGCCGGTGTCTGCACCGACGGTTCGCGGGCGCCGGTCACGGCGACCGACGGCGGTGGCTTCGTGTGCCGGTTGCCCGGCGGCAGCGTCTACGCCGCAACGGTCCGGGGCGGCGAGCTCGTGACGGTGGCAGCCTCGACGGTGCCGCCGGGCACGACCGCCGCCCGGCTCGTGGTCGCGGTGAGCGAGCAGCTCGGGTCCATCGGCTCCTGACGGGTCAGCCGGTGATCCGGACGACGACCTGCTCGTGGTCGAAGGTGTAGGCCTCGTAGGAGAACGCCACGCCGTGCGCGGCGACGTACTCCTGCCACGCGCGCGCCTCGTGCTGCTCCCAGCCCGGGTAGTTGAAGAACTCGTCGAACAACACGATGCTGCCCGGCCGCAGCCGCGGTCCGACGTGCTCGAGCACGGTGACCGCGGAACTGTAGAGGTCGGCGTCGACGTGCAGCAGGTCGACCGGGCCGGGGTGGGCCGCCAGGAAGCCCGGCAGCGTGTCGTCGAACAGCCCGACGACCAGCTCGGCGCCGGGCACGTCCGGCGGCCCGTCCACCCCGAACGCGCCGGTGTCGAACCCGGTGCGCCAGTTCTCCGGCAGCCCGTCGAACGAGTCGAAGCCGTAGACCGCACCGTCGCGACGCGCGGCGATGATCTTGAGGGTGGTGCCGGTGAACACGCCGAACTCGAGTGCCATCCCGCCGCTCGGGGCGAGCGTGAGGGCGTGCTCGAGGGTGGCGTGCGGGTGCCCGAAGTGCCGTGCGCCGCGCATCTCGCGCTGCACGAACCGGGACGTCGACAGCACCGCCTCGCGCTCGGCGGCGGCGAAGACGTCGCGCCGGTCCCGGATCTCCACGCCGCGGACCTCCGCGATCACCCGGTCGGCAGCACCGCGCAGCCAACCGTCGAGCTCGGCGCGCAGCTCCGCGGCCTGCTCCGCGCGATGGCGGGCGACGACCTCGTCGACGGCATTGACCAGCTTGGCGCGCAACGCTGCGCGGATGCCCATGATGGCCGGCCGCTACAGCTCGCGCGACGCCCGGAGCCTGCCCAGCGCCTCCTCGAGGATGGCGGCGCCGTCGGCGTCGCTGCGCCGCTCCTTCACGTACGCGAGGTGCGTCTTGTACGGCTCGGTGCGCGGCGGAGCGGGCGGGTTCTCGTTGTCGCGCCCGGCGGGGAGCCCGCACCGCGGGCAGTCCCACGAATCCGGGATCTCCGCATCGGAGGCGAACGACGGGGTGGTGACATGCCCGTTCGAGCAGAAGTAGGTGATCCGCAGACGCGGGGCGGTCTCCCCGCGCTCGGACTCCCCCATCGGACCGGCACCCACCCGGGTGCCGCGGATCGCGTTCCCGCCGGACATCGCCATGTTCTCCCCTCAGCCCCCGACCTTCACGAGCAGCCCGGTCCCGATGATCGCGATCACCCAGATCGCGCCGACGAACAGCGTGAGCCGGTCGAGGTTCTTCTCCACGACACTCGATCCCGAGAGGCTGGACTGCACGCCGCCGCCGAACAGCGTGGAGAGGCCGCCGCCACGGCCCCGGTGCAGCAGGATCAGCAGCACCAGCGTCACGCTGGAGACGATCAACACGATCTGCAGGGCGAGTTGCATCCCATCCTCATTCTCCTCGGGCCCGCACCACGGTCCGGCACGCCGATCCACGGTGCGGCGCGCCCAGTACCGCCCGGGGACACCGAGGGTACCGGAGCGCCGATCACGGATTGTCGCGGGTCACACCACGGTTCGCGACGGCGGCCTGTCAGGGTAACGGCCCGCCCGCGGCGATCGCACACAGCTGCGCGAACTCGTCGGCGTCCAGGCTCGCACCGCCGACGAGCGCACCGTCCACGTCGGCCTGGCCGACGATCTCCCCGACGTTCCTGGCCTTCACCGAGCCGCCGTAGAGCACGCGGACGCCCGCCGCGATGGTCTCGCCGTACTTCGCCGCCACCGCCTCGCGGATCGCGGCGCAGACCTCCTGGGCGTCGGCCGCGCTCGCGACCCGCCCGGTGCCGATCGCCCAGACCGGCTCGTAGGCGATGACCAGGTTCTGCGCGTGCTGGCTCTGCACCTTCTCCAGCCCCGCGACGACCTGGCGGGTGGTGTGTGCGACGTGCTCGCCCGCCTCCCGGACCTCGAGGCCCTCGCCGACGCAGAGGATCGGCACGATCCCGTGCTTGACCGCCGCGTGGACCTTGCGGTTGACCAGCGCGTCGTCCTCGCCGTGGATCTCCCGGCGCTCCGAGTGCCCCACGACGACGTAGCGGCAGGCCAGCTTCGCGAGCATCGCGCCGGACACGTCGCCGGTGTAGGCACCGGAGTCGTGCGGCGAGAGGTCCTGCGCGCCGTGCACCATCTTCAGCTTGTCGCCGTCGATGAGCGTCTGCACCGAGCGGAGGTCGGTGAACGGCGGCAGCACCGCCACCTCGACCTTGTCGTAGTACTTCTCGGGCAACGCGAAGGCCAGCTTCTGCACCAGCGCGAGGGCCTCGAGGTGGTTGCAGTTCATCTTCCAGTTGCCCGCGATGAACGGCTTCCGTACAGGTCCGGTCATCTTCTACTGCTCCAGAACGGCTATGCCGGGGAGGGACTTGCCCTCCAGGTACTCCAGCGACGCCCCGCCGCCGGTGGAGATGTGCGAGAACCCGTCCTCGGGCAGGCCGAGCGCCCGCACCGCGGCCGCCGAGTCGCCGCCGCCGACCACGCTGAACGCCCCGTTCTTCGCGGTGGCGTCGACGATCGCCTGCGCCACCCCGCGGGTGCCCTCGGCGAACGGCGCGAGCTCGAACACGCCCATCGGGCCGTTCCAGAAGACGGTGGCCGCGCCACCGAGGACCTCGGCGAACGCCGCGACCGACTCGGGGCCGATGTCCAGGCCCTTCCAGCCGTCCGGGATGGCGTCGGCCGCGACAGTGCGCGTGTTCGCCTCGGCCGAGAAGTCGTCGGCCACCACCACGTCGGTGGGGAGCACGATCTTGCCCGACTCCAGCAGCTTGCGGCAGACGTCGATCTGGTCGCGCTCCAGCAGCGAGTCGCCGACCCCGTATCCCTGCGCCGCGAGGAACGTGAAGCACATCCCCCCGCCGACCAGCAACGCGTCGACCTTCGGCAGCAGCGCCTCGATCACCGCGAGCTTGTCGGAGACCTTGGAGCCCCCGAGCACCACCGCGTAGGGCCGCTGCGCCGTCTCGGTGAGCCGTCGCAGCACCTCGACCTCGGCGAGCACGAGCCCGCCCGCGTAGGCGGGCAGATCCTGCGCCACGTCGTAGACCGACGCCTGCTTGCGGTGCACGACACCGAAGCCGTCGGATACGAAGGCGCCGTTCTCCCCCGTGAGCCCGGCGAGCTCACGGGCGAACGCGGCGCGCTCGTCCTCGTTCTTCGAGGTCTCGCGCGGGTCGAACCGGATGTTCTCCAGCAGCACGACGCCGCCGTCGGTCAGCGCCCCCACCGCGGCGCGCGCCTCGTCGCCGTGGGCGGCGAGTACGACGTCGGTGCCCAGCAGCTCGCCGAGCCGGCCGGCGACCGGGGCGAGGGAGTACCTCGGCTCCGGGCCGCCCTTGGGACGGCCGAGGTGCGCGGTGACCACGACCCGCGCCCCCGCCCACCGCAGGGCCGACAGCGTGGGCACGGAGGCGCGGATGCGCCCGTCGTCGGTGATGCGGCTCTGCCCGTTCTCGATGGCGTCCAGGGGGACGTTCAGGTCCGCGCGGACGAGCACCGTGCGGCCGGCGACGCCCTCGGCGATCAGGTCGTCGAGCGTCTTCACAGCTTCGACGCCACCAGCGCGGTGATGTCGACGAGGCGGTTGGAGTAGCCCCACTCGTTGTCGTACCAGCCGATGATCTTCACCTGGTTGCCGATGACCTTCGTCAGCGGCGCGTCGAAGATGCACGAGGCCGGGTCGGTGACGATGTCGGACGAGACGATCGGGTCCTCGCTGTAGCGCAGCACGCTCGACAGCGGGCCGTCGGCGGCAGCGGCCCGGTAGGCGGCGTTGATCTCCTCGACCGACGCCTCCTTGCGGACCTCGACCGTGAGGTCGGTGGCCGAGCCGGTGGGGATCGGCACGCGCACGGCGTAGCCGTCGAGCTTGCCCTTCAGGTGCGGCAGCACCAGGCCGATGGCCTTGGCGGCACCGGTGGAGGTGGGCACCAGGTTGACGGCGGCGGCGCGGGCGCGGCGGAGGTCCTTGTGCGGGCCGTCCTGCAGGTTCTGGTCCTGCGTGTAGGCGTGGATCGTGGTCATCAGACCCTTCTCGATCCCGAGCAGGTCGTCGATCACCTTCGCCAGGGGCGCGAGGCAGTTGGTGGTGCAGGAGGCGTTGGAGACGATGTCCTGCGAGCCGTCGTAGGCGTCGTCGTTCACGCCCTTGACGACGGTGAGGTCCTCACCGGTGGCCGGCGCGGAGATGACGACCTTCTTGGCCCCGGCGTCGAGGTGCTTGGCGGCCGCCTCGCGCTTGGTGAACAGGCCGGTGGACTCGATGACGACGTCGACGCCGAGGTCCTTCCAGGGCAGCTCGGCGGGGTCGCGCACGGCGAGGCCCTTGAAGCCCTTGCCGTCGACGACGATCTCGTCGTCGCTCGAGGAGACCTCGTAGGGCAACCGGCCCAGGATCGAGTCGTACTTGAGCAGGTGCGCCAGCGTGGCGTTGTCGGTGATGTCGTTCACCGCGACGATCTCGATGTCGGTCGTGCCCGCCGCGCGTTGCGCGTCGACGGCGCGCCAGAAGTTGCGGCCGATGCGTCCGAAGCCGTTCACGCCCACCCGTACGGTCATGTGGCGCCTCCTCATATCCCGCGATGGATACCGCTCGTGCGATGGATATAGCTGGGTTCAAACCGGGGACAACCCTATCCCGCGGCACCGACGGCGCGGTTGCGGGGGCTGTATCGATTCACATCATCTATCCAGACCGCGCGACCTCGCGCGCAGCCGGGCCGCGAGGTCCCCGGAGGGTCCGGATTGTTCCGCAGGCCACACGTGATCCTGCCCCGGGCTCCGCCGGCTCAGAAGGCGACGTCGGCCGGCTGCTCGGCCTGGTCGGCGGCGTCCTCCGGCGTCGGGGCCGCGTCCTGCGAGAGCTGGCGGCGCCAGTACCCGGTGCACGCGATGGCGCGCTTCTCGACGCCGCGGTCGTCGACGAGGTGGCGGCGCAGCGCCCGCACCGCGGAGGCGGGCTGCGCTGCGGGCCGACCATCCCGATCGCGTCGCCGCCACGCGCCGCCGCGGCCCACGCCGAGGCCGGGCCGCCGTCGCCGTGCAGCACGAAATCGACGTCGACCCTGTCATGCCGGCTGGGCTCAGGCCTCCTCGAGCATCTCCGGGGTCACGGCGGACTCGGTGTCCGGGATGCCCAGGTCGGCGGCCCGCTTGTCGGCCATGTGAAGCAGCCTGCGGATCCGGCCCGCCACGGCGTCCTTGGTCATCGGGGGCTCGGCGAGCTGCCCCAGCTCCTCCAGCGACGCCTGGGTGTGCTCGGCGCGCAGCCTGCCCGCGGCGAGCAGGTGCTGTGGCACGTCGTCGCCGAGGATCTCCAGCGCCCGCTGTACGCGCGCGGCGGCCGCCACGGCGGCGCGGGCCGAGCGCCGCAGGTTGGCGTCGTCGAAGTTGGCCAGGCGGTTGGCGGTGGCGCGCACCTCGCGGCGCATCCGCCGCTCCTCCCACGCCATGACGCTCTCGTGCGCGCCCATGCGGGTGAGCAGCGCGCTGATCGCGTCGCCGTCGCGCACGACCACGCGGTCGGCACCGCGCACCTCGCGCCACTTCGCCGTGACCCCGAGCCGGCGGGCCGCGCCGACCAGTGCCATCGCCGCCTCCTGCCCGGGGCAGGTGACCTCCAGCGCGGAGCTGCGGCCGGGCTCGGTGAGCGAGCCGTGCGCGAGGAACGCCCCGCGCCACGCCGCCTCGGCGTCGCACACCCCGCCGGACACCACGGGCGGCGGCAGGCCCCGCACCGGACGGCCGCGGGCGTCGAGCAGCCCGGTCTGGCGGGCCAGCCCCTCGCCGTCGCGCACCACCCGCAGCACGTACCGCGCGCCGCGGCGCAGCCCGCCCGCGGTGATCACGTGCGCGTCGCAGGAGTGCGCGTACAGCTCGTGGATGTCGCGGCGCAGCCTGCGTGCGACCGAGCCGGTGTCGACCTCGGCCTCGACGACGACCCGGCCGCCGACGATGTGCAGCCCACCGGCGAACCGCAGCAGCGCGGCCACCTCGGCGCGCCGGCAGCACGGCTTCGTGACCACGAGCCTGCTCAGCTCGTCCTTGACCGCTGCGGTCATCGCCATCGGTTGGACCTCCTGCCAGTGGGGGCGCCTGCGTCGCCGGAGAGCTGGGCGTCGCGAGCGGGCTGGGACAGCACGGCGGCGAGTGCCTCCGCCAGCGCTGCGGGATCGTGCCGCGGCACCGCCGGGTCGGCGGCGGCGACCGGGGCGAGGTGGACCCGGCCGCCGGGGACCAGCATGTCGGCAGCCGTGCGGTGCAGCCGGTCCGGCACCGGAACGGCGGCGACGTCGGCGAGGACCGCGTCGACGCGCAACTCCGGGGCGTGCTGGGAGAGTACGGCCAGGTGCTGTTCGGGCGAGAACCCGGCGGTCTCCCCCGGCTCCGGCGCCAGGTTCAGCACGACGACCCGCCGGGCCCGGCTCGTCACCACGGCCTCGCGCAGCTCCGGCACGAGCAGGTGCGGGAGTACGCTCGTGAACCACGAACCGGGGCCGAGCAGCAGGACGTCGGCCTCCCGCACCGCCTCGAGCGCCTCCGCGCAGGCCTGCGGGCGCTCCGGGCGCAGCCACACCCGCTGCACCCGGCCCGGCGTGGACGCCACCGCCACCTGCCCCCGGATCAGGTGCGGCTCGTCGGCAGGCCCGGTGCCGAGGCCGGTCACCTCGGCCTCGATCTCGAGGGGCTCGCACGCCATCGGCAACACCCGCCCGCGCAGCCCGAGCAGCGCGCCCACCTCGTCGAGCGCGGCGACCGGGTCGCCGAGGACGTCCATCAGGCCGGCGAGCAGCAGGTTGCCGACCGCATGCCCGGCGAGCGCGCCGCTGCCGCCGAACCGGTGCTGCACCAGCGCCGCCCAGCGCTGCCCGGCCGGGCCGTCGGCCGCCAGCGCGGCCAGCGCCATCCGCAGGTCCCCCGGCGGGAGCAGGCCGAGCTCGCGGCGCAGCCGCCCCGACGAACCCCCGTCGTCGGCGACGGTGACCACGGCCGTGATGTGGACGTGGTCGCCGAGCAGGCGCAGCGCCGACAGCGTGGCGTGCAGCCCGTGGCCGCCCCCGAGCGCGACAGCCGTCATCGGGGTGGTCACGGGCGGATCCTCACTCGCGGGCACTCACTCACGGCCCAGGTCGCGGTGCATGACGTTGACGGTGACGCCGTCGGAACCCGCCAGCCGCCGCCCGATCTCCTCGCTGATCGCGACGCTGCGGTGCTTGCCGCCGGTGCATCCCACCGACACCGTGAGGTACCGCTTGCCCTCCCGGCGGTAGCCCGCCCCGACCAGCCGCAGCAGGTCCAGGTAGCGGCCGATGAACTCCTCGGCACCGTCCTGGCTCAGCACGTAGTCGCGCACCGGCTCGTCGCGCCCGGTGAAGTCGCGCAGCTCGGGGATCCAGAACGGGTTGGGCAGGAACCGCACGTCGACGACGAGGTCGGAGTCCATCGGGAGGCCGTACTTGTAGCCGAACGACAGCAGGGTGACGCGCGTGACCTGCCCGGTCTCGGCGCCGAACGCCCGCTCCAGCGTGGCCCGCAGCTGCGGCACGGCCACGGTGGAGGTGTCGACGACGAGGTCGGCGTTCTCCCGCAGCGGCCGCAGCAGCTCGCGCTCGGCCGCGATGCCGTCGACGAGCCTGCCCTCGCCCTGCAGCGGGTGGCTGCGCCGCACCTGCTCGAACCGGCGCACCAGCACGGCGTCGGCCGCCTCGAGGAACAGCAGCCGGGGCTTGTACCCGCGGGCGTCGAGGTCCTTGATGACCGACCCGAGATCCTCGGTGAACGCCCGGCTGCGCACGTCCATCACGACCGCGATCCGGGTGACGTCCCCGCGGGCGCGGGCACCCAGGTCGACCATCGTGGCGATCAGCTCGGGCGGCAGGTTGTCGACGACGAACCAGCCGAGGTCCTCCAGCACCTTGGCGGCGGTGCTGCGCCCGGCCCCGGACAGGCCGCTGATCAGAGCGACCTCGATCCCGGCGCGCTCGCGGCCGGCGTCGGCCCTCGTGTCCCCCGTCATGTCGCAGGCACCTCGTCGTTCGTGTGGTCGGTGGGATCCGCGGCGGGCGGGTCGCCGCGCAGCGCGGTGAACACGGCCGCGGCGGTGCGCGGCCCGAACCCGGGCAGGGCGGCGATCTCGTCGGCGTCGGCGGCCCGCAGCTTGCGCAGCGAGCCGAAGTGCTTCAGCAGGGCGGCGCGGCGGGCGGGGCCGAGGCCGGGCACGGCGTCCAGCTCCGAGGAGATCATGCTCTTGGAGCGGCGCTGCCGGTGGTAGGTGATGGCGAAGCGGTGGGCCTCGTCGCGCACCCGCTGCAGCAGGTAGAGCCCCTCGCTCGTGCGCGACAGGATGACCGGGTCGGGTTCGGCGGGCAGCCACACCTCCTCCAGTCGCTTGGCCAGCCCGCACACCGCGACGTCGGTGACGCCGAGGTCGGCCAGCACGTCGGCAGCGGCCTCCACCTGCGGCTGGCCACCGTCGACGACCAACAGATTGGGCGGGTAGGCGAACCGGCGCGGCCGTCCGGTGTCGGGATCGATCCCGGGCCGGGACGCGGTGTCCGCGCCGTTCCCTGCCTCCGGCGCATCGCCCGTGTCGGTGCCGTTCCCGGTGCCGTTCTCCGGCGCGACGTGGCGGCGGAACCGGCGGCGGACGACCTCGGCGATCGACGCGACGTCACCGCCCGCGGCGCCGTCGCGGATCTCGAAGCGGCGGTAGTCCGACTTCCTCGCCAGCCCGTCCTCGAACACCACCAGGGAGGCCACCACGTTGGTGCCCTGCACGTGGCTCACGTCGACGCACTCGATGCGTAGCGGCGCGGAGTCGAGCCCGAGGGCGTCCTGGATCTCCTGCAGGGCGGCCGAGCGCGCGGTGAGGTCGCCCGCCCGGCGCAGCTTGTGCTGAGTGAACGCCTCCGCGGCGTTGCGGGCGACGGTGTCGGCGAGCGCGCGCTTGTCGCCGCGCTGCGGCACGCGCACCTGCACGCGGGAGCCGCGCAGGCCCGACAGCCAGTCGGCGAGCGACCCGGCCTCGGCGGGCAGCTCGGGGACGAGGATCTCCTTCGGCACCGGCTGGTGGGCGTCGTCGGCGGCGCCGGCGAGCGCGGCCTGCTCACCGTAGAACTGGGTGAGGAACCGCTCGACGAGCTGTGCGGTGTCGGTGGGCTCCACCTTGTCGATCACCCAGCCGCGCTGGCCGCGGACCCGCCCGCCGCGGACGTGGAAGACCTGCACCGCGGCCTCGAGCTCGTCCTCGGCGAACGCGACCACGTCGGCATCGGTGCCGTCGCCGAGCACCACCGCCTGCTTCTCCATCGCGCGCTTGAGTGCGCCGACGTCGTCGCGCAGCCGGGCGGCCCGCTCGAACTCCAGCTGCTCGGACGCCTCCGCCATCCGGCGCTCCAGCTCGCGCACCATGCGGTCCGTGCGGCCGGACAGGAAGTCGCAGAAGTCGTCGACGATCGCGCGGTGCTGCTCGGCGTCGACGGAGCCGACGCACGGCGCCGAGCACTTGTCGATGTAGCCGAGCAGGCACGGCCGGCCGATCTGGCCGTGCCGCTTGAACACGCCTGCACTGCACGTCCGGGCCGGGAAGACGCGCAGCAGCAGGTCGAGCGTCTCCCGGATCGCCCAGGCGTGCGCGTACGGGCCGAAGTAGCGCACGCCCTTGCGGCGCGGGCCGCGGTAGACGTGCAGCCGCGGGAACTCCTCGTTCGTCGTGACCGCGAGGACCGGGTAGGTCTTGTCGTCGCGGTAGCGCACGTTGAACCGCGGGTCGAACTCCTTGATCCAGTTGTACTCGAGCTGGAGCGCCTCGACCTCGGTGGTGACGACCGTCCACTGCACCCGCGCGGCGGTGGTGACCATCTGCCGGGTGCGCGGGTGCAGGTTCGCCAGGTCGGCGAAGTAGGAGTTGAGGCGCTGCCGCAGGCTCTTGGCCTTGCCGACGTAGATCACCCGGCCGTGCGGGTCGGAGAAGCGGTACACCCCGGGGGCCTCCGGGATGGACCCGGGGGCCGGGCGGTAGGTACTGGGATCGGGCATGGCCTCTCCAGAGTAGGGCGGCCCCGCGACACGCCGGGCGGCACCACCCTCTCGGCGCGTCGCCCCGGTGGTGTAGGCGCGCGGGCCGCGTCGGCGGAACTGTCGGACCCGCCTGATAGGACTCTCCTTGCCCGAACGACTGTTCGATCCGAGGGGGTTCCCGATGGGCGCCGACAAGCTCGACAGGGTCCGCAAGCTGCTCGCCAAGGCCGAACGCGCGGCCACGGCGGCGGAGGCGGAGAGCTACACCGGCAAGGCGGTGGAGCTGATGGCCCGCCACGGCATCGACACCGCGCTGCTCGCCGCCACCCAGCCCCGGTCCGACCCGATCGGGCAGCAGCGCATCGCGATGCAGGATCCGTACAGCGCGGGCAAGGCGCGGATGCTGGCGTGGCCCGCAGCGGCGCTGAACTGCCGCTCCGTACTGCATCAGGCGTGGGGAGGGAAGGTCGCCGCGGTCACGGTGTTCGGCCACACCTCCGACCGCGAGCGGGTGGAGATGCTCTACACGTCGCTGCTCCTGCAGGCCACCGCTCAGCTGGTCAGGGTGCGGCCGCCGGGGCGGGGCGAGTCGGTGGCCGCGTACCGGCGCTCGTGGCTGCACGGGTTCGCCGTGGAGGTGCACCGCAGGCTCACGGCGGCGCAGGAGCGGGCCGCAGCGCAGGCGACGGCCGACGAGCGCGCCACCCCCGACACCGGCGCGCCCGACACCGGCATCTCGGTCGCCGTCGTGCTGGCCGACCGGCGCGACCGCGTCGACCGCGCCTATGCCGCGGCGTTCCCGGGGCTCGGCACGGCGCGCCGCAGCACGCTGTCCGGCACAGGGTTCGTCGCGGGCGCACGGGCGGGGGAACGAGCCGACCTCGGGCGCGGCGGCCGGCTCGACACCCGGCCCCGGCGCGCGGTGGGGGCGTGACGGCGCCCGCCCCCGTCTCGCGGCACCCGCCGGCGGAGGCCATCGGATGCGGGTGCGGCGGCGGGCTACGCCGGGAGCGCGACGAGGAGGTCCACCACCTCGTCCAGATGCTCGGCCACCACGTGCGGGCGGGCGATGGTGTCGGGCACCGCGCCCTCCAGCCGGGTGGCGAGCGCGCCCACGAGGCCGGCGCGCACCGCGCCGTGCACGTCCCAGGAGTGCACCGCCACCAGCGCCACGCGATCGCCGGGGGCCTCCACCTGCTGGCACACCCAGTTGTAGACGCGGGCCGGCGGCTTGAACGAGCGGATCTCCTCGGTGGAGAGCACGTCACGCAGGTAGGTGCGCAGGCCGGCGCGGTCGAGGGCGTCGCGGACCACCGAGGCGGTGCCGTGGGTGAAGGCGTAGGTCGGGATCCGCGCCCTCGCCAGCGCCATCAGCGCCGGCTCCACGTCCGGGTGGGGCGGCAGCTCGCGGAATCCCGCCAGCACGTGGTCGAGCGCGTCCTCCGACAGCGTGTGCCCGGTGGTGGTTCGCAGGGCGGCCCGCGCCACCTCGACGAACGGCAGCGCGGCGCCGGCGAGCGTGAGCGCCATGCCGTCGCGCACGGCCCGGGTGAAGAACAGCTCCCACTCGTGCTCCGGCCTGCCCACGTCCACGAAGCGCGAGCGCAGGGCGCTCACCTGCAGCATCGTCTCGAACACGTCGAGGAGCACCACCCGAGGACGGCGGTCCGGGGCCCGGATGCGGTCCGGCCGGCCGCCGATGTCGCTCGCCGCCATGGCGCTATCACCTCGACTGTCGCATGCCGACCGTGCGATCGGCTGGGACGTATGGGTGAAGATCGTCGCTCAGCGCGACGAAGCGGAGTGGCCCGAAAGCGGCGTGTAGCGCCGAACGGCCTTCAGCACGCGCCGAACGCGCAGCGCGCGCAGCGGCGCGAGGGCGTACCCCGGATAGCTGGCGAGCCACGTGGCGCTGCCGAGGCTCACGGCGTCGGCGCCCGCCCAGAAGTACTCCCGGCAGTCGTCCGCGGTGCGGATCCCGCCGGTCGCGATGATCGGCAGGGTCACCCCCGCCTCGCGCAGCTCGCTCACCACGCGCAGCCCGATCGGCTTGATCGCCCGCCCGGACAGCCCCCCGTAGCGGTTGGCGAGCCACGGCGTGCCGGTGCGGGGGTCCAGCCGCAGCGCCTTCACCGTGTTGATCGCCGTCAGCGCCGACACCCCGGCCTTCGCGGCCTGTTGCGCGTTGCGGAGGTAGTCGTAGTCGGGCGAGAGCTTGAGGATCACCGGGTGGTTGCTGCGCGGCACGGCCTCGTCGAGCACGTCCTGCAGGATCGTCGAGAAGTCGAAGTTGACGTTGTGGCACGACACGTTGAACTCGACGGCCGCGATGTCCCCCGCCGGCACTGCGGCGTTCACGCGGTCCACCAGCGTCACGAACTCCTCGGCCGAGAAGCCGCCCAACGAGATGATCACGCGCTGGTCGCGGGTGCGCGGGTAGTAGTCGCGCAGGTAGGCGTCGATGCCGACGTTGCACCAGCCGAAGGCGTTGAGCCAGCCGCCGTCGGTGCCGCGCAGCACGGTGCCGTAGCGCTTGAGCAGGCCGGGGAGCTCGGCCAGGCTCCAGTCGTCGCGGGTGGTGAAGTGGCCCTCCCGCGGCTGCACCGTGAGCGTCCGCGTGGTCACGGCGCCGAACTCGGCCAGCGGAACGAACAGCGAGATCGGGCTCATCCCGTAGGGCACCAGTGCGGAGTTCGACACCCCGTAGCCCAGCAGGCTCGAGGAGGTCACCAGCCGGTTGCGGAGCACGATGTCGCCGAGACGCACACCCTCGTCACCGAGGTGGTCCCGACCGGCCTGATTGCGGGCGCGCAGCACGGCGTCGATGCTACGTGCGGATGCCCGCGCGGGTCGCGGGGTGTGGGCAGTACCGCGCCGCCGGCCCACGTCGGCGAACCGCGGGTCAGCGCCCGCGGGCCGCGGAGCGCAGCTCGCGCAGCCGCGTGATGCCGTCCACGGCGTGCGCGCCGTCGACCGCCTGGATCGCCATCACCGACAGGTACTCGTCGTCGGGCAGGTCCAGCCGCGCCCAGGACGCCCCGTCCGGGAACGCGATGCCCTCCACGTCGGCCCAGGCGAGCTGCCGCGTGACGAGGATGTTGCGCACCTCGACGCCCTCGGCGTCGGCCCGCACCCGCGGGCGGGCGAGCAGCAGCACGCCGCCCGCGATGAACAGCCCCATCAGCACCAGGGCAACCTGGTCGGCCGTCCGGAAGTACACCCCCGTCGGGGTGTTGCGCAGCAGGAGGGCGATCACCGTGAACAGCACCACGACCACCACGGCGCCCACCCACGAGGCGATCAGCACCTTCCGCGGGCGCACCACCACGGCCGTGTCGGCCCCGGTCACGACCCACCCCGCAGCTCGCCCCGTAGATCGCGCAGCACGAGGGCGGTCTGCAGCGCCGCCAGGCAGGCCTCCGCTCCCTTGTCCTCGGCGGAGCCGGGCGCGCCCGAGCGGTCCACGGCCTGGGCGAGCGTGTCGCAGGTCAGCACGCCGTTGCCCACCGGGGTGCGCTCGTCGAGAGCCACCCGGGTGAGGCCGGCCGTGACCGCGTCGCAGACGTACTCGAAGTGCGGGGTGCCGCCGCGGATCACGACCCCGAGGGCCACCACCGCGTCGTGCCGGGCGGCGAGCTCCTGGCACACCACCGGCAGCTCCACGGTGCCCGGCACCCGCACCACGGTGGGCCGCGGTACCCCGGCCTTCTCCGCCGTGGCGAGCGCGCGCTCCACCAGCGTGTCGACGATGTCGGCGTGCCACTGCGTGGCGGCCACCCCCAGCCGCAGGCCGGAGGCGTCCGGCAGCTCGTCCAGCCCCGGACGGCCTTCCCCGCTCATCTCGTACCTCTCGTCGTCTAGAGGCCGGTGCCGTCGGCCAGCGCCGAGCCCGCCGCCTCACCGAGGTCCGGCAGGTCGTGGCCCATGCGGTCGCGCTTCGTGCGCAGGTAGCGCAGATTCTCCCGGCTCGCCCGCACCGGCAGCGGAACGCGGCCGGTCACGGTCAGCCCGTAGCCCTCCAGCCCCGCGCGCTTGTCGGGGTTGTTGGTGAGCAGCCGCATCGACTTCACGCCCAGGTCGACGAGGATCTGGGCACCGATGCCGTAGTCGCGGGCGTCGGCGGGCAGGCCGAGCGCGAGGTTGGCGTCGACGGTGTCGGCGCCCGCCTCCTGCAGCTGGTAGGCCTGCAGCTTGTGCAGCAGGCCGATGCCGCGGCCCTCGTGCCCGCGCATGTAGAGCACCACGCCGCGGCCCTCCTCGGCCACCGCGCCCAGCGCGGCGTCGAGCTGGGGGCCGCAGTCGCAGCGCAGCGAGCCGAACACGTCGCCGGTGAGGCACTCGGAGTGCACCCGCACGAGCACGTCCTCGCCGCTCCCCTCGGGGGTGGCCACGTCGCCGCGAACCAGCGCGATGTGCTCGATGCCGTCCAGCAGCGAGTCGAAGCCGTACGCGATGAAGTCGCCGTGCGCGGTGGGGATGCGCGCCTGCGCCACCCGCACCACGTGCTTCTCGAAGCGGCGGCGGTAGGCGATGAGGTCGGCGATCGTGATGAGCGTGAGGTCGTGGTCCTCGGCGAACACGCGCAGCTCCTCACCGCGCGCCATCTCGCCGTCGGTCTTCTGCGACACGATCTCGCAGAGCGCCCCGGCCGCCGACAACCCGGCGAGGCGGGACAGGTCGACCGCGGCCTCGGTGTGCCCCGGCCTGCGCAGCACGCCGCCGTCGCGGGCCCGCAGCGGCAGCACGTGCCCCGGGCGCACGAGGTCGGCCGGACCGGCCGCGGGGTCGGCGAGCAGCCGGATCGTGTGCGCGCGGTCGGTGGCCGAGATGCCCGTGGTGATCCCGGCCTTCGCGTCGACGGTGACCGTGAACGCGGTGCGGAAGCTGTCGGCGTTGGTGTGGTGCATCGGCGGCAGGTCCAGCCGGTCGCACTCCGACTCGGTGAGCGCCACGCAGATGTAGCCGGAGGTGTAGCGCACCATGAACGACACGAGCTCCGGCGTCGCCATCTCGGCGGCGAAGATCAGGTCGCCCTCGTTCTCGCGGTCCTCGTCGTCGACCACGACCACGGCCTTGCCGGCCCGCAGGTCGGCCACCGCACGCTCGATCGCCTCGAACCCGCCGGGACGAAGGGGGGCAGCCGCCTTCAGCGGCACTGCCTGTCCGTCCACCGGACCACCGTTCACCGCGCCACCGTCCACGCCACCGTTCACCGGGCCTCCTCGCCGCTCGCACCGGGGCCGGCGCCTACGTAACCGGCAGCGAGCCGCTCCACGTACTTCGCGACGACGTCGACCTCCACGTTCACGGTATCTCCCGGTTCCCGGAAACCGAGTGTGGTGTGCGACAACGTCGTGGGGATCAGGGCCACGGTGAAGGTGTCGGTCGCCACCCCGGCGACGGTCAGCGACACGCCGTCCACCGCGATCGAGCCCTTCTCCACCACGTAGCGGGCCAGGTCGGGCGCGAGGCTGAACCGCAGCTCGTCACTGCGCTCCCCCGGCGTGCGCGACAGCAGCGTGGCCACGCCGTCGACGTGGCCCTGCACGATGTGCCCGCCGAGCCGCCCGCCCGCGGGCAGCGCGCGCTCCAGGTTCACCCGGGCGCCCACCGTGGCGGCCGAGAGGCTCGAGCGCTTGAGCGTCTCGGGAACGAGCTCCACGGTGAAGGTGCCGTCGGTGCTGCCGTCCGGGTCGATCACGGTGAGGCACACGCCGTTCACGGAGATCGAGTCGCCGTGGCGGGCGTCGGAGGTGACCGTGTGCCCGCGCACGGTGAACACCACCACCTCGGCGCTCTCCCGCACGGCCACGACCTCGCCGATCTCCTCGACGATTCCGGTGAACATCGCAGATCCCTTCCTGGCCCGAATGTTGGCTACGCCGACCAGCCGCGGTGCGCCGACGCGGCCACCACCTGCTCGCGCAACGCCTGCACGGCGCGCGCGGGGTCGTCGGCCCCGTACACGGCCGACCCGGCCACGAAGCAGTCCACTCCCGCCTCCGCGGCCGCCTCGATCGTGTCGGCGTTGATGCCGCCGTCGATCTCCACGAGCAGCCGCAGGTGACCGGTGTCCACCATTCGGCGCACCGCCCGCACCTTGTCGAGCACCTCGGGCATGAACGACTGCCCGCCGAAGCCGGGCTCGACGCTCATCACGAGCAGTGTGTCGTAGTGCCGCAGCGTCTCCAGGTGCGGGTCGAGCGGCGTGCCGGGCTTGATCGACAGCCCCGCGCGGGCGCCCGCGGCCCGCAGGTCCTTCGCCAGCGCCACCGGGTCGCGCGCGGCCTCCACGTGCACGGTGACGTTGTGCGCGCCCGCCTCGGCGTAGCCGACCGCCCACCGGTCCGGGTCCTCGATCATCAGATGACAGTCCAGCGGCACACCGGTGGCCTTGCGCAGCGACTCCACCACCGGCAGCCCGAGGGTGAGGTTGGGCACGAAGTGCGCGTCCATCACGTCGACGTGCAGCCAGTCCGCTCCCCGGCCGGGCTCGCCGGTCACCGCGGCGGCCTCGTCGGCCAGCCGCGCGAAGTCGGCCGCCAGGATGCTCGGGGCGATCATCGGATGCACGGCAGAAGGTTACGCTGCGGCGGTCCGTGACCGTGGCAGGCACCGGAGCGGGGTCGGTCACTCCCGGCGGCGGACCGCCGGCGGGGTGAGCCGGCCGGAACTGTCGGTGGGGTGCGGTGGAATGTCCCCATGACAGCACGCGCACACCCCGACGACGCCGACCAGCAGCTGCAGCGCCTGCTCGAGGGCGAGCCGCCGGCCGTGGCGCAGCTGGTCCGGCGGCTGCGGGAGGTGGTGCGCTCCGCCCACCCCGATCTGCGCGAGCGGGTCAACCTCGGGTGGCACGGGCTCGCCTTCCACCATCCGCGCGGCGGGTACGTGTGCGCCCTGTTCCCCCGCGACGGCGGAGTCAACGTCGGCTTCGAGCACGGGGCCGACCTGCCCGACCCGCACGGCAGGCTGCTCGGGAAGGGCAGGCGCACCCGCGACGTGCGCATCGAGGTCGGCAGCGGCCCCGAGGACGAGGAGGTGATGATCGACTACCTGGACATCGCGGTCGACATGGCCGTCGACCGGGCGACGGGCTGAGCGGCAGCTCACCGCGGGCCTCGGGCGAGATCGACGTGAGCGGAGTGACGGACCTCCCGGAGCCCGCTCACGTCCAGCTCAACCGGCCGGCAACCCGGGTGACCGGCCCCGGTCCGGCGTCCGGAGCCGCGCGCGACACTACGATCACCGGCGCACGACGGGTGTGCCCTGATCACGAGCGCCGCGCGGCTCAGGTCGCCCGGCGCAGCAGGGCGAGGAACATCGCGTCGGTGCCGTGCCGGTGCGGCCACAGCTGCACGGCGGTGCCGTCGGCGAGGTGCGGCACGCCGGGGAGGTACTCCCGGGCGTCGAGCCGCTCCACGCCCGGGTGCCGTCGGACCACTCCGGCCACGACGCCCACGGTCTCCGACAGGTGCGGCGAACACGTCACGTAGGCCACGACGCCGCCCGGGCGCACGTGCCGCAGCGCCGCGGTCAGCAGCTCGCGCTGGAGCTTTGCCAGGCCCGAGACGTCCTCCGGGCGCCGCCGCCAGCGGGCCTCCGGCCGCCGCCGCAGTGCCCCGAGCCCGGTGCAGGGTGCGTCGACCAGCACGCGGTCGAAGGCGCCGTCGGGCAGCGGGGCGGACCGCCCGTCGGCGGTGTGCACGGTCACCGGGAGCTCCTCGGTGGCCCGGCGCACCAGTTCGGCGCGGTGCTCGCTCTGCTCCACCGCGTCGAGGGTGCCGCCGTCGAGGGCCACCAGCCCACCGAGCAGCGCGGCCTTGCCGCCCGGGCCGGCGCACAGGTCGAGCCAGTGGCCCGTGTCGGCGTCGAGCAGCCCCGCGCGGGCGCAGGCGAGCGCCACGAGCTGGCTGCCCTCGTCCTGCACCACCGCGAGGCCCTCGGCCACCGCGTCGAGCTCGCCGACGTCGCCGCTGCCGGGCTCCAGGTGCACCCCGTAGGGCGAGTACGGGGCCTCCTCGCCGCCGGTGGCCAGCGCCAGCTCGGCCGCGGTGATCTCCCCGGGGCGGGCCAGCAGATGCACGGTGGGGCGCGTGTCGTCGGCGGCGAGGGCGGCGTCCAGCTCGGAGCGCTCCTCCTCGCCGGAGGCCTCGAGGGCCGCCGGACCCAGTGCGTCGGCGAACGCCTGGGCGATCCAGCGCGGGTGGGAGTGCGCAAAGGCGGCGTGGCCCACCGGGTCGTCGGCGGCGGGCGGCGCGAGCCTGGCCACCCAGTCCTGCTCGGTCCGCTCGCCGACCTTGCGCAGGATCGCGTTGACGAACCCGCCCGCCCGGCTGCCCGACGCGGCGCGCGCCAGCTCCACCGCGGTGTCCACGGCGGCGTGCGCCGGGATGCGGGTGCGCAGCAGCTGGTAGGCGCCGAGCCGGAGCACGTCGAGCAGCGCGAGTTCCACCTTCGCCAGAGGACGGTCGGTGCACTCGCCGATCACGGCGTCGAGCAGGCCCTGGGCCCGGAGGGTGCCGTAGCCGAGCTCCGTGGCGAGCGCGGCGTCGCGGTCGCGCAGCCGGTACTTGCGCAGGATCGCGGGGAGGGCGAGGTTGGCGTAGGCGTCGCGCACCCGTACGGAGGTGAGCAGGTCGAGCGCGGCCTGCCGGGCCGGGTCCACCTCGGGCGGCCGGGCCGGCCCGGTGCGCCCCCGCGGCGGCCCGCTCCCGGGCTTGCCGGGGGCGGCCCCGCGCCGCCGAGGCCGCCGCCCCGGCGCGCTCACCGGGCACCCCTGCACATCGGAGCCGTACTGCTGATCCTCGCGCCCCTGGGCAGCATCTCGGAGCCGTACTGCACAGCGACGATCACGTCAGCAGCTCCCCTGCCTCGATGCGGACGCCGCGCGCCCAGTCAGGCGCGGGCATGGCCCGCTTGCCGACCGGGCGCACCTCGCCCAGCTGCACCGGCGCCGCCGCCGTGCCGACGAGCACGCGGCGCTTCTCCACGTGCAGCTCCCCCGGCTTCAGCGCCGGCGGGTCGGCCGGGGCCGTGACCGGGCCGAGGCCGAGCCGCTCGCCCCGGAAGGTGGTCCAGGCGCCGGGTTCCGGCGTGACGGAGCGGACGAGCCGGTCCACGGCCACCGGCGGCGCACTCCAGTCCACGCGCGCGTCGCCGGGGGTCACCTTGGGCGCGTGCGAGATCCCGTCGGCGGGCTGCGGCCGGGCCACGAGGGTGCCGTCGGCGATGCCGTCGAGGGTGGCCACCAGCAGTGCGGCGCCGGACACGGCGAGCCTGCCGAGCAGGTCGCCGGACGTGTCGTGCGCGCGGATCGCCTCGGTGACCACGCCGTAGGTCGGCCCGGTGTCCAGGCCCTCCTCGAGCCGAAACGTGGTGGCGCCGGTGATCTCGTCGCCGTGGCGCACGGCGGCCTGCACCGGGGCGGCGCCGCGCCAGGCCGGCAGGAGCGAGAAATGCAGGTTGACCCAACCGTGCGCCGGGACGTCGAGCGCCGCTCGCGGCACGAGCGCGCCGTAGGCCACCACCGGGCAGCAGTCCGGGCCGATCTCCGCCAGCTCGGCGAGGAACGCCGGGTCCGACGGCCGGCGCGGGGTGAGCACGGGGACGCCCGCGTCGTCGGCGAGCGCGCCCACGGTCGACCGTACGAGTCTGCGGCCCCGCCCGGCCGGCGCATCCGGCCGGGTGACGACGGCGGCCACCTCGTGGCGCGGCGACTCCAGCAGCGCCCGCAGGGAGGGCACCGCCGGCTCGGGGGTGCCGGCGAAGACCAGCTTCACGCGGCTACCTGACCTTCCCGAACAGCGGATGCGGGCTGACCTTGACCTGCGGCGGCGGGGTGCCGAACCACTCCGCGGCGCGGATCTCGGCCATCGCCTGCCGGCGGGTCTCCGGGTCGAGGCGGTCGACGAACAGCACGCCGTCGAGGTGGTCGGTCTCGTGCTGGACGCACCGGGCGAGCATCTCGCTGCCCTCGATCGTCACCGGTTCCCCGTGCATCGTCCAGCCGCGGGCGACGACGTGCAGGTGTCGCTTGCAGTCCCAGCGCAGCCCCGGGATCGACAGGCAGCCCTCCGGGCCGATCTGCTCCTCCTCGCCCACCGCCTCGAAGGTCGGGTTGATCAGGTGCCCGGCGAACCCGTCGCAGTCGTAGGTGAAGACGCGCAGGCCGACCCCGATCTGCGGCGCGGCGAGGCCGGCGCCGCCCTCGTCGTGCATCGTGTCGGTGAGGTCGGCCACCAGCTTGCGCAGCTCCGCGTCGAAGGTGGTGACCTCCACGGCGGGCGTGCGCAGCACCGGGTCGCCGAAGAGCCGGACGGGCTGGACGGACACGGATCTCCTTCGCGCGGGGACGGGGTCGGGGAGCAGACGCCAGCCGACGATTCTGCCACGCCGCGCCCCCGCGGCCGACCGACGGTGCACACCCCGGGGGCACCGTGCACACCTCGGGACATGTGCACGGTGCCCGAGAGATGTGCACGGTGCGGCGGCGCCGGCTCAGCCGATCTCCACCGGGTCCAGGCGCACGCGCACCGGGTCGGGGACCTTGCGTGCGGTGCGGGTGGCCTGTGCGGCGTGCAGGGCGGCGGCCATCGCCCGGCCGTCGGTGCGCGGTACCCGCAGCAGGGCCCGCTCCCGCACCTCCGCCGCGCCCGCGCCGGGCCCGTCGACCGGGTCGAGCTCGACCGGGCCCAGCACCTCGACGGTCTCCGGGAGCTCGCCGAGCACGTCGGCCACCGCGCCCGGGGCGCCTTCGACCGTGGCCATGCGCATCGCGGGCGGGAAGCCGACCTCCGCGCGGGAGGCGTACTCCGCCGCCGCGTGGCCCACCGGGTCCCAGCGGACCAGCGCCTGGACGACGGGCAGCGCGGCGTCCGCGATGACGACCACGCGCCCGCCCCGGGTGTGCGGCACCACCAGCGCGGCGGCGGCGAGCCAGCGGCGCAGCGTCTCCTCGGCCACGCGCAGGTCGGGCCGCGACAGCAGTGCCCACCCGTCCAGCAGCAGCGCGGCGCCGTATCCCTCCGACGCCCGCGGCTCGGCACCCGGGGTGGCCACCACCAGCTCCGGCGCCGCCCCGACCTCGGCGAGCACGCTCGTCCCGCCCCCGGACGAGCGGACGGTCACGCCGGGGAACGCGCGGCCGAGCTCCTCGGCGGTGCGCCCCGCCCCGACGACGCCCGCGCGCAGCCGCCGCGAGCCGCACGCGGGGCAGCGGAACGCGCTCTCGGCCCGGCCGCACCACCGGCAGTGCGGCAGCGCGGCCTGCTCGTCGGACCGGCCTGCGCCGCGGCGGCCGGACAGGCCGAGCGGGCCCGCGCAGTGCCGGCAGCGGGCGGTCTCGCGGCAGCTCCCGCAGGCCAGCCACGGCAGGTAGCCCGACCGGGGCACCTGCACCAGCGCCGGACGGCCCGCGGCGAGGGCGGCCCGCACGGCCTCGAACGCGACGTGGGGCAGTCGCGCGGCGCGCGCGCTCGGGTCGCGGACCAGTTGGGCGTCGGTCTCCCCGACCGCGGTGACCCGGGGCATCTGCGCCCGGACCGTGGCCCGGTCCGGGCCGACCTCGCGGGCCCAGCCCGACTCCACCAGCAGGTGCGCCTCCGCGGTGCGGGCGTGCCCGCCGACGAGCAGGGCGGCGCCTGCGGCGTGCGCGCGCAGCACGAGCACGTCGCGGACGTGCGGGTACGGCGCGCGCGGCTCGGCGTGCAGGTCGTCGCCGTCGTCCCACACGGCGAGCAGTCCGAGCCGGTCGACGGGTGCGAACGTCGCCGACCGGGTGCCGACGACGACGCGGATCTGCCCGCGCCGCACCGCGAGCCATCGCCGGTAGCGCTCGGCCGGGCCCAGCTCGGCGGTGAGGGCGACGACGGCGGACGCGCCGAGCCGGTCCGCGCACGCGGCGTGGAGGGCGTCGACGTCGCGCTGGTCGGGCACCACGAGCACGGCGCCGCGGTCGGCGGCGACGGTGGCCGCGGCCGCCTCCGCGAGGCGCTCGGGCCAGGCCTCCCCCGGCAGCGCCTGCCAGACCGCATGCGCGGCGCGCCCGGCGGTGAGCGCGTCGAGGAAGGCCTGCCCACGGCCGTACCGGGCCCAGCCCGCGCCGTCGGTGCCGGACGGTTCCACCGGGGTGGGGGCGGGGCGTTCGGGTGGCGCCTCGGCCTCGACGCGGGCGTGCCGAGGTGGCACGGTGAGGCGGAGCACGTCGGCGAGCACGCCGGCGTAGCGGTCGGCCACGGCCCGGCACAGCGCCGCGACCTCCGCCGTGAGCACCGGCTCCGGGGAGATCACCTTCTCGACCCAGGCGAGCCTTCCGGTGTGCCCGGACTCCGCCACCCGCTCCAGGAGGAACCCGTCGACCAGCCGCCCGGCGAACCGCACCCGCAGCCGCACCCCGGGCACGGCGGCGGCGTCGAGGTGCTCGGGCACGCGGTAGTCGAACGGGCGGTCCAGGTGCGCGAGCGGCACGTCGACCGCGACACGCGCGACGGGCAGGTCCGGGGCGGAACGCCACTCCCCCCGGTTTCGCCCCGCTCCCGCCACATCCACTCCTCGTCGCCGCCCGCCGCCCCGGCCGAGCCGATCATCCCCGCACGCGGCGGCCGCCACGGGTCGGGCGCCGCTCACGCACCCCGTGTCGGCTCACGCACCCCGTCGACGGGGTGCATCCGCCGAATCGGGGGGCGTGCGCCGGATCGGGGGGCGTGCGCCGGATCGGGGTGCGTGACGCGGGCGTGCCTCAGCCGCCGACGAGCGACTTCAGCACGTCGGCGCGCGAGGTGCTCTCCCACGGCAGGTCGACGTCGGTGCGGCCGAAGTGCCCGTAGGCCGCGGTCTGCGCGTAGATCGGCCGGAGCAGGTCCAGGTCGCGGATGATCGCGGCCGGCCGCAGGTCGAACACCTCGGTGATCGCGTTCTGGATCTTCACCGGGTCGACGTGCTCGGTGCCGAAGGTCTCGATGAACAGGCCCACCGGGGCCGCCTTGCCGATCGCGTAGGCCACCTGCACCTCGATGCGCTCGGCCAGTCCCGCCGCGACGACGTTCTTGGCCACCCAGCGCATCGCATAGGCCGCGGACCGGTCGACCTTCGACGGGTCCTTCCCGGAGAACGCGCCGCCGCCATGGCGGGCGAAGCCGCCGTAGGTGTCGACGATGATCTTGCGGCCGGTGAGCCCCGCGTCGCCCATCGGGCCGCCCACGACGAACCGCCCGGTCGGGTTCACCAGCAGCCGCACGTCCGACACGTCGAGCCCGAGGTTCTCGATCTCCGGGCCCACCACCTGCTGGCGGATGTCGGGGGCGAGCATGCCGTCGAGGTCGATGTCGGCGGCATGCTGGCTCGAGACGACCACGGTGTCGAGGCGGACGGCCTTGTCGCCGTCGTACTCGATGGTGACCTGCGTCTTGCCGTCCGGGCGCAGGTAGGGCAGCACGCCCGACTTGCGCACCGCCGTCAGCCGCCGCGCCAGCCGGTGCGCCAGCGCGATCGGCAGCGGGAGCAGCTCCGGGGTGTCGGTGTTGGCGTAGCCGAACATCAGGCCCTGGTCGCCCGCGCCCTGCCGGGCGATCTCGTCCTCGATGCTCTCGACGCGGCTCTCGTAGGCCGTGTCGACGCCCTGGGCGATGTCGGGCGACTGCGACCCGATCGCCACGTTCACGCCGCAGGACGCGCCGTCGAAGCCCTTGGCCGACGAGTCGTAGCCGATCTCGAGCACCGTGTCGCGCACGAGCGTGGGGATGTCGGCGTAGGCGGTGGTCGTGACCTCGCCCGCCACGTGGACCTGGCCGGTGGTCACCAGGGTCTCCACCGCGACCCGGCTACGCGCGTCCTGCGCGAGCAGTGCGTCCAGCACGGTGTCGCTGATCGCGTCACACATCTTGTCGGGATGACCCTCGGTCACCGACTCGCTGGTGAACAACCGTCGGCCTGCGTTCGCCACGCGGTACTCCGTCCGTTCTCGCCCGATCGCCGACGCGACCGCGCTCTACAGATCTCCGACCGGCGAGCCTAACGCGCCCCCGGATCCGCTCCACCACCAGGCAGTGCTCCACGGCCGGGGCGGGTTCCACCACCGGTGGAAGCAGCCCGAGGTGCGTCCGTGACCGTGCGTCACCTCCCCGGTGACCTGCGGCCGGTTCGTCAACCCTTCCGGTGATGTCACGGCTGGTAGCGAATCGGTAACGGAGACGCTCGTTGGTTCCGATGAAGTCCCACTCCCACGGAGGATCGCTCACGATGAAGGCTCCCACCACGATTCTGGGCCGCCCCGGCCGCGCTGCCGCCACGCTCGGCGCAGTGGTCGCGGTCAGCGCAGCAGGCGCCATGGCGCTCGTCGCCGGCACCGCCGCGGCCGACGAGCCCGGCCGGTGCACCGACAACGTCAACGTCCGGGCCGAGCCGGACATCACCTCGCAGATCGTCGCGCTCTGCGAGGCGGGCACGGAGGTGCAGACCGGCGAGATCCGCGACGGGTTCATCCAGCTGACCGACCTCGGCGGCTGGGCCCACCGTGACTACATCGCCATCGACGGCCCCGTCGCGCCCGCGCAGGACGCGCCGGCGCCGGACGACGGCGAGCAGGGCGGATCCGAGGGCAGCGGGTTCGCGGGCGACAACCTGCAGCCCACCCCGGGACCGGAGTCGAGCAGCGGCGACTTCGGCGACGGCGATTTCAGTGACTACGGGCAGCCCCAGCCCGCGCCCGAGCCCGAGCCCAGTCCGCTCGGCGGCCTGCTCGGCTGACGGACTCCCCGCGGGGCGCCCGCGGCTCCCCGAGGCCGCGGGCGCCCCGCGGGACATCCCCGCCGTCGCGCCGGCCGCGTCGGCGACGGCACAGCAGAAGAGCCACTCCCCCGCGTGCGGACCTGCGGGCGAGCGGCTCTTCTGTGTTGCCGGAGGAGTTGCCGGAGGACTACAGGCGGGTCGCCACCGCGTCCCACACGTGCGAGGCGAGCAGCGCCTTGGACCCGGACGTGAGCTCCACCTCGCCGCCGTCGGCGGCCAGCAGCCAGCCCGAGTTGTCCGGCACCTCGAACGCCCGGCCGTCGCCGACCGCGTTGACGACCAGCAGGTCGCACCCCTTGCGGGCCAGCTTCGCCCGCCCGTGGTGCAGCACGTCACCGGTGTCGTCGCCGGTCTCGGCGGCGAACCCGACCACGATCTGGCCGGGTTCGCGGGCCGCCACCAGCTCCGCGAGGATGTCGGGGTTCGTGGCCAACCGCAGCGGCTTCGGTTCGGCCGACCTCTTCTTGATCTTGTGTTCGGCCGCCGCCACCGGCCGGAAGTCGGCCACGGCGGCGGCCATCACCACCGCGTCGGCCCCCTTCGCCGCCCCCCGCATCGCCTCGCGCAGCTCGGCGGCCGGGCCCGCGCGCAC
>NZ_JAHKRK010000081.1 GCF_019396355.1 Pseudonocardia nigra | reverse complement strand
GTCGTCGAGGCGCTCGACGACGGCTCTCACGGCGGCCTCGGCCTGCCCGCGGGTGTCCTGGCCGACGGTCGTGAGGTCGACGTGCGCGAGCCGGGACAGCGGGCTGTCGTCGTACCCCACCACGGACACGGCACCGGGGACGTCGACGCCCGCCCGGCTCAGGACGTCGAGCAGCCCGAGCGCGCAGCGGTCGTTGAATGTGACGACCGCCGTGGGCAGCTCCCCGGCGTCGAGCAGTGTGCGCGCCGCCTCGGAACCCGCCTCCTCGGTGCGGTCGCCGGGCACGAGCCGCGCGTGCGCCGCGAGGCCCCGCCGGCGCATCGCCTGCTCGTACCCGCGCCTGCGGATGGCCGAGATCGTCCCGCCGCCGGCGTCGACGAACGCGATCTCCCGGTGGCCCAGGTCGGCGAGGTGCCCGACGGCTTGCGCGACGCCCACCTCGTCGGCAACCCACACCACGTCGGCCGACCGCACCCGGCGCCCGACGACCACCACCGGGAGCTGCCGGGCCAGCGCCGTGAGCTGCGTGGCCGGCGCGTCGGGGCCGAGGAGGACGAGCGCCTCGCAGCGGGAGTCCACGAGCGACTCCATCGCGCGCCCCTCGTCGCGGCTGCGGGTGATCGTGCTCAGCACGACGTCGTAGCCGTTCCGCTCGGCCGCCTCGTGGATGTCCTCCACCAGTTCCGCGTGGTAGGAGCTGCGCACGTCCATCATCACCCCGATGAGCCGGCTGCGGCGGCGGGCGAGCAGGCTGGCGGTGCGGTCGGGCCGGTACCCGAGCCGCGTGGCTGCCGCGAGCACCCGCTCGCGCGTCTCGGCGCTCGGGCCGGGCACGCCGCGCAGCACCAGCGACACCGACGCCGTGGACACCCCGACGGCGGCGGCCACGTCCTCGAGCCGGGTCCTGCGAGCGCTCAGCTCCGCCACTCCTTTGTCTTGACATATAGGCGACGTGTCCCGAATAGTACGCGCAGGTTAAAGCGCTTTAAAGCATGCCTCGCGCAGGAACCTGCGCGGAAGGGACGACCGATGGAACGCAACATCCTGGACGGCCGGGTCGTGCTCGTCAGCGGCGGCACGCAGGGCGTGGGGGCCGGCGTGGCGCGGGCGGCGGCACGCGAGGGAGCCGCGGTCGCGGTCACCGGCAGGCGCCGCGAGCCCGGCGAGAAGCTCGTGGCGTCGCTGCGGGAGGCCAGAGCCGACGCGCTGTTCGTCACCGCCGACGCGGCCGACGTCCAGCAGGCGCAGGCGTCCGTCGCGGCGGTCGTGGCCGAGTTCGGCCGGGTGGACGCGCTGGTCAACTCGGCCGGGCTGACGGCACGCGGCACCCTGGTCGACACCACCCCCGAGCTGTTCGACGCGCACATCGCGATCAACCTGCGCGCGCCGTTCTTCCTCATGCAGGCCGCCGTGCGCGACATGCTCGCCCGCTCCGCGCCCGGCGCGATCGTCAACATCATCTCCTCGTCGGAGCTCGGCGGACAGCCCTACCTCGCCCCGTACGTCGCCGCGAAGGCCGGGCTCGCCGGCCTCACCCGCAACGCCGCCCACGCGCACCGCTTCGACCGGATCCGGATCAACGGCCTGGACATCGGCTGGACCGACACCGAGGGCGAGGACGTCACCCAGCGCACGTTCCACGCGGCGGACGACGGCTGGCGCGCGGAGGCGGCGCAGAAGCTGCCGATGGGCAAGCTCGGACAGGTCGACGAGATCGCCGACTTCGTCGTGTTCCTGCTGTCCGACCGCAGCGGGATCGTCACCGGGTCCGTCATCGACTGGGACCAGAACGTGTTCGGAGGGCTGGACTGATGCGACTCGGATTGATCGGCCTCGGCCGGATCGGGGCGTTCCACGCGCAGACGCTCACCGACCTGGCCGTCGTCGACTCGCTCGTGGTCACCGACGCCGTCCCGGCCGTCACGGCCGAGGTGGCGGCCCGGGTCGGGGCCGAGCCGGTGGACTCCGCGGAGAAGCTGCTCGCGTCCGGGGTCGACGGAGTGCTGATCGCCGCCGCCACCGACACCCACCCCGAGCTGCTGCTCGCCGCCGTCGAGGCCGGGCTCCCGGTGTTCTGCGAGAAGCCCGTGGCGCGTGACGTCGCGGACGCCGTGACGGTGGCCGAGCGGGTCCGCGCGGCCGGGGTGCCGGTGCAGATCGGCTACCCGCGCCGCTTCGACACGGCCTTCCGGGCGGCCCGGGACGCGGTCGCGAGCGGCGAGCTGGGGTGGCTGCACACCGTCCGCTCGACCACCCTCGACCCGGCACCGCCGCCCCCGGCCTACATCGCGGGCTCGGGCGGGATCTTCCGCGACTGCGCGGTGCACGACTTCGACGCGTGCGCTGGGTGACCGGTCGCGAGGTCGTGGAGGTCTACGCCACCGGGTCGAACCGGGGCGAGGCGTTCTTCGCCGAGGTCGGCGACGTGGACACCGCCGCCACCGCGCTCACCCTGGACGACGGCACGCTCGCGCTGGTCTCGAACAGCCGCTACAACGCCCGCGGTTACGACGTGCGGCTGGAGCTGCACGGCTCGGCCGACAGCGTCGCCGCCGGGCTGAACGACGGGCTCCCGCTGCGTTCGACCGAGCCCGGCGTCACGTTCCCGGCCGGTCCGCCGCACGGGTTCTTCATGGACCGGCTCGCGGCCGCCTTCCGGGCCGAGCTCGCGGCGTTCACCGACGTGGTGGCGGGACGCGCGGCGTCCCCGTGCACGGTCGACGACGCGCTCGAGGTGGCGTGGATCGCCGAGGCGGCCGCACTGTCGCTGCGCGAGCACCGGCCGGTCCGGATCGACGAGGTGCGACGCTGACCGGCCCGTCGCGGGTGAGATGAACACCAGGGCGAATCCGGTCGCCGGGAATCGCCACCACGGTCATCTCACGCCCTACTGGCATCCGTCCGTGGGGTAGAGCCGCCCGGGCCGCGCCTTTCGGTGCGGCTGCTCGGCCCCGTTCACGAACCAGGCCACCGGGTGCCGCGTGCCCAGCTCGCCGACCACGAACCGCGTGACGGATGTGGCCAGCACCTGCCAGTCCGTCGACCGGTCCTTGGCGTAGATGCGCGCCTCCCCCTCGCGCGTAGTCGGCGGACCGTCCGGCACCTGCGGAGAACCGACAGACCGGACCGGGCGTCGTGCGACGTCGACACCAGTGGGCTGCGATCTCGGAAAGTACCCCGCTCACGTCGATCTCACCCGATGTGAAGCGCCCACTTGACATCTAACCTCGCCGCCCCACACTCTGAAGTCGACACTTCATAACTGATGGGGGCGAGATGACCGACGATGGATCCGAGCACCGGGTATCGCCCAGGGCGCTGGTCGGGGCGGAAGCTTTGGCCGCGCTGGCCGTCCCGGCCCGGTTCGCGATCCTCAACCACCTGCTCTCCGCCGGTCCGCGCACCGCGAGCCAGTGCGCGGACGTGGTCGGCGAGAGCGCCTCGAACTGCTCGTGGCACCTGCGGGCGCTGGCCAAAGCAGGCCTGGTCGAGCCGGCTCCGGCAGCCGGCGACGACGCGCGCACCCGGCCGTGGCAGGCCACCGCGGTGGGCTTCGACTTCTCCGGCGACGACGGCCCGGCGGCCCGGATCGCGCGCACCGCGCTCGCCGGAACGGCCGCCCAGCACGCCGACGCACTGTTCCACCGCTACCTCGCCCGCCGGGAGCTGCTTCCTGCGGAGTGGACCGCCGCGCCCGACATGTCCGACTACGCACTCGAACTGACCCCGGACGAGCTCCGCGACCTGCTCGGTGCCGTCGACGCTTTGATCCGGCCGTACGTCCGACCGATCCGCACCGCCGCGCCCGAAGGCAGTGCGGTCGTCCACGTCACGCTGCGGGCGTTCCTCGACCCCGACGTCCTCAGCTGACCATGTGGTCCCTGCTGCACCGGCCGGGCGTACCCGGGCTGGCCGCCGCCGGACTGCTCTCCGAGGTCGGCGACTGGATGCTGTTCGTCGCGCTCCCGCTCTTCGTCCTGCAGCTCACCGGCTCGCCGCTCGTCACGGCCACGGTGTTCGCCCTCGAACTGGTCCCCACGGTGGTGGCCGCCCCGCTCGCCGGGGTGCTGATCGACCGAATGGACCGGTGGCGGCTCATGATCGGGGTCGCGGCCGTGCAGGCGTTGGGCCTGCTGCCGCTGCTCGCCGTCGACTCCGCCGCCGACCTCTGGCTCGTCTACGTCGTGGTGGTGGTCGAGTCCGCCCTCGGCACCGTCATCGAACCGTGCCGCACCGCGACGGCGGCCACACTGGTGCCCGCCGGGGACCTGATGGCGGTCAACCAACTGATGGGCGTCCTCTCCAGCGCAGCCCGGCTGGTCGGCGGCCCGCTGGGTGGGCTGCTGCTCGGCACCGCAGGCATCGACGCGGTCCTGGTGGCCGACGCGGCCACGTTCGCGGTCGCCGCCGCACTGTTGATGGCCGGCTCCCGGGGCCGGACGGCCACGCGGGCCGCTCCCTCACCGCGGGTCCGGCTGCTCCACGACTGGGGCGACGGCCTCCGCGTCGTGGCCCGCGCACCGGTACTGCGCCGGATCATGGGCGTCGTCGCGCTGATGGCCGTCGCCCAGGGTGCCTTCGTGGTCCTCTTCGTGCTGTTCGTGGTGCGCGACCTCGGGGGCAGCGAGACCGACGTGGGCGTCCTGCGGGGCGTGCAGGCGATCGGCGCACTCGCCGGGGGCGCCCTGCTCGGCCTGGCGGTACGCAGGCTGTCGGCGGGCCGGCTCGTGGTGGTCTCGCTGGCCGCGTTCGGCGCCCTGTCCCTCGTGATCTGGAACGGTCCCGCGGTGACCACGGCGTTCGGCGTGTACGTCGGGCTCTTCATCGCGGCGGGCGCCCCCGGCCTGGCGACCATGACCGGGCTGCTCACGCTCCTGCAGGAGCATGCGCCGGACGCCGGCCGGGGCCGCGTCATCAGCACGTTCTTCGCCGTCTTCGGCGGCGTGCAGGCCATCGGGATGCTCCTGGCGGGGCTGGTCGGCACCGGTGCCGGGCTCACCGCCGCCCTGCAGGTGCAGGGCGTCCTCTACCTCGTCGCAGCCGGCCTCGCGGTGCGCGTCGAGCAGGCGGCCCACCCGCATCGATCGAGCCACTGTGGACGGTAGTACCGTCACGCCGACGATAACTTCTTCCCGTCGGGGTGACGACGATGCGCGGCAACCTGTTCGCCGTGGCGGTGGACCTGGTGATCCTCACCGTCCGGGACGACGCGCTGTCCGTGCTGCTCGTGGAACGCACGGCGCCGCCGTTCGCCGGCGCGTGCGCACTGCCCGGCGGGTTCGTGCTCCCGCACGAGGACCTGCTGGACACCGCGGGCCGCGAACTGGCCGAGAAGACCGGGCTGGCCGTGCCGGGCCACCACCTCGAGCAGCTTGCGGGCTACGCCGCGCCCGACCGTGACCCGCGCGGGCGGGTGCTGAGCGTCGGCCACCTCGCGCTGGTTCCCGACCTGCCCGAACCGGCACGGACGGGCCGCTGGCACCCCGTGGCCGGCCTGGGCGCGCTGGCCTTCGACCACGCGAAGATCCTGGCCGACGGCGTGGAGCGGGCGCGGGCGAAGCTCGAGTACAGCACGCTCGCCGCGGCGTTCTGCCCGCCGGAGTTCACCGTGTCGCAGCTGCGGCGGGTCTACGACGCCGTCTGGGGCACGGCGCTCGACCCGCGCAACTTCCAGCGCAAGGTCACCTCGACGCCCGGCTTCCTGCTGCCCACCGAGGCGAAGGTGAGCAGCGGGCGCGGGCGGCCCGCGCAGCTGTTCCGCCGCGGTCCGGCCACCCGCCTGCACCCGCCGATGCTGCGCGACACCGCCTGAGCCGCACCCGTCGCGCCCCAACCCCGTCGTGCCCCACGCACCCCGTCTCGGCCGACGCACCCCTTGGGAGCCGAGGCACTCCGTCGACGGGGTGCATGCGCCGAATCGGGGAGCGCGAGCAGCGGTGAGATCCGCAGGCGTCAGAACCGCGGGTGCTCCCCGCGCATGTGGACCCGCGCCCCGGCCGGGGCGCCCGCCGGGACCTCGCCGCTCGCCCGCTGCACCTCGCCCAGCACCCACGCCGGAACGTGCCGGGCCGTGAGCATCGCCAGCGCGCGGTCAACGTCGTCGGCCGGGAGCACGGCCACCATCCCGACGCCCATGTTGAACGTCTTCTCCATCTCCGCGCGCTCCACCCGGCCGCGGGAGGCGATCAGCTTGAACACCGGCGCCGGGGTCCAGGTGCCGCGCTCGACGACGGCCTCCAGCCCGGTGGGCAGCACGCGCTCCAGGTTGCGGGCCAGGCCACCGCCGGTGATGTGCGAGAACGTCCGCACCCCGGTCTCGGCGGCCAGCGCGAGGCAGTCGCGGGCGTAGATCCGGGTGGGGACGAGCAGCTCCTCGCCGAGTGTCTGCCCGAACTCCTCCACGTGACCTGCCAGCGGCATCCGCGCGATGTCCAGCAGCACGTGCCGGGCGAGCGAGTAGCCGTTGGAGTGCAGCCCGGACGAGCCCATCGCGAGCAGCACGTCGCCGGGGCGCACCCGGTCCGGCCGCAACATCGCGTCGGCCTCGACGATCCCGACGCCCGTGGCGGACAGGTCGTAGGCGCCGTCCTCCATCAGGCCGGGGTGCTCGGCGGTCTCGCCGCCCAGCAGCGCGCAGCCGGCCTGCTGGCAGCCGTCGGCCACGCCCGCCACGATCGCGGCGATCTGCTCCGGCACCAGCTTGCCGACGGCGATGTAGTCCTGCAGGAACAGCGGCTCGGCCCCGCACACGACGAGGTCGTCGACGACCATGGCCACCAGGTCGAGCCCGACCGCGTCGTGCTTGTCGAGGGCCTGCGCGATCGCGATCTTGGTGCCGACGCCGTCGGTGGACGCCGCGAGCACCGGCTCGGTGTAGCGGCCCATCTTCAGCGCGAACAGGCCGGCGAAGCCGCCGATGCCGCCCATCACCTCGGGGCGACTCGCCTTCTCCGCGAACGGGCGCAGGGCGTCGACCGCGCGCTCGCCGGCCTCGATGTCGACGCCTGCGGACGCGTAGCTGACGTCCGGCCCGTCGGATCCGGTCGTGGTCGGGGGCATCGTGGTAACGCTCCTGGCAGTGTGCGGCGGCTCGGCTGCCGCCGGGTCAGATGGGTCGCGGTGGCTACCGTATCGGGGTCGCCCGATCAGGGGCGACGCCGATCAGGGTCGACGCAGTGCGTCCGCCGCACCGTAACCGACGGAGAGCGGACCGGCATCGCCGGAAGCGGCGCCCGACGCGGTGTCGGAGACGGCGTCGCGCGGCGACAGCTCCAGCAGGTGCTTGCCGAGCCGCGCCTCCTCCGGCAGCGGGATCGGGTACTCCCCCGTGAAGCAGGCCGCGCAGAGCCTGCTGCGGGGCTGCTCGCTGGCGGCGATCATCCCGTCGACCGAGACGTAGCCGAGCGAGTCGGCGCCGACCGAGCGCCGCACACCCTCGGTGTCGAGCCCGCTGGCGACGAGCTCGGCGCGGGTGGCGAAATCGATGCCGTAGAAGCACGGCCAGCGCACCGGCGGCGACGCAATGCGGACGTGCACCTCGAGCGCGCCGGCCTCGCGCAGCATCCGCACCAGTGCACGCTGGGTGTTGCCGCGGACGATCGAGTCGTCGACGACCACGAGCCGCTTGCCGCGGATGACGTCGCGCAGCGGGTTGAGCTTGAGCCGGATGCCGAGCTGCCGGATGGTCTGGCTGGGCTGGATGAAGGTGCGACCCACGTACTGGTTCTTCACCAGGCCCTGCCCGTAAGGGATGCCGGAGCCCTGGGCGTAGCCGATGGCGGCCGGGGTGCCCGACTCGGGCACGGGGATCACGAGGTCGGCCTCGACGGGGTGCTCTTCGGCGAGGCGGCGCCCGATCTCGACGCGCGCGGCGTGCACCGAGCGGCCGGCGATCGTGGTGTCCGGCCGGGCCAGGTAGACGTACTCGAAGACGCAGCCCTTGGGCTCGGGGGCGGCGAAGCGCGAGCTGCGCAGGCCGTCGGCGTCGATGGCCAGCAGCTCGCCGGGCTCCACCTCGCGCACGATCGAGGCCCCGACGATGTCGAGCGCCGCCGTCTCGCTCGCGACGACCCAGCCGCGTTCGAGCCTGCCGAGCACGAGCGGACGGACGCCGTGCGGGTCCCGGGCGGCGTAGAGCGTCTGCTCGTCGGCGAAGACGAGGGAGAACGCCCCGTGCACGCGCGGCAGCAGCCGCATCGCGGCCTCCTCGACGCCGGTGTCGGCGGCGGTGGCGGCCAGCAGCGCGGTGATCAGGTCGGAGTCGGTGGTGGAGGTGATCGCCGACCGGCCGGCCCCGGAGCCCTCCCGCGTGGCGGTGACCTCGTCGCGCAGCTCGGCGGTGTTGACCAGGTTGCCGTTGTGCCCGAGCGCGATGCCGCTGCCCGTGGCGGTGGTACGGAACGTCGGCTGCGCGTTCTCCCATGTGGTGGACCCGGTGGTGGAGTACCGGCAGTGCCCCACCGCGAGGTGGCCCCTCAGCGACGACAGCACCTGCTCGTCGAACACCTGGCTGACGAGCCCGAGGTCCTTGAAGACGACCATCCGGCTGCCGTCGGAGACGGCGATGCCCGCTGCTTCCTGGCCGCGGTGCTGCAGGGCGTAGAGCCCGTAGTAGGTCAGGTTGGCGACGTCCTCGCCGGGAGCCCAGACGCCGAAGACGCCGCACTCCTCCTTGGGGACGTCGTCGCCGGGTACATCGTCGACGTCGATGCGGCGGTGGTTCGGGTGCTCGTTCCGAGGGGAGCTCGGGGGCACAACACGCTCCTAGCGGGCGACGATCGCGAACTGCTACCGGGGGGCGGACGGCAGGCGGTGCCCTCCCTCGGAGATGCTACGCCGCGAGAGCTCCGGGACCCACTCTCCGGGACCGGCATCACCGAACCATCGGCCCTGTCCGATGTCACAGCCGAGCCGCTCCAGCCGTTCGGCCTGGACCGCGGTCTCCACCCACTCGGCCGTCACCTCGAGGCCGAGCGCGTGGGCCATCTCCACCAGCGCGCGCACGATCGAGGAGTCCGTCGGGTCGGCCGAGGCGTTGCGGAGCCCGTCGATGAACGAGCCGTCGATCTTGAGGGCGTGCACCGGCAGCCTGCGCAGCCAGGCCAGGCTCGAGTAGCCGGTGCCGAAGTCGTCCAGTGCGAGCCGGACGCCCACCGCGCGCAGGGCGCTGAGCGCGTCGAGCACGACCAGCTCGTCGCCGAGGACCGCCTGCTCGGTGATCTCCAGCTGGAGCCGGTCGGCGGGCAGCCCGGTGCTCGCGAGCACACCCGTGACCTCGCTCACCCACCCCGGCTCCGCGAGCTGGACGGGCGAGACGTTGACGCTGACGAACGGGGCGTCCGGCCCGAGCTCCCGCCACCAGCTCGCCGCCTGCGCGCAGGCCGCCTCGAGCACCCAGCGACCGAGCGGCACGATCGCCCCACTCTGCTCGGCCAGCTCGATGAACTGGCCGGGGCCGATCAGCCCCTGCTCCGGGTGCTGCCAGCGCACCAGCGCCTCCGCGCCGGCCACCCGGCCGTCGGTCAGCTGCACGAGCGGCTGGAACACGAGCCGGAACTCACCGCGCCCGATGGCCCCGCGCAACCCGGACAGCAGCGCGAACCGTGCCGACTCCGCGGCGTCGCGCTCGGGGTCGAAGACCACGCGCCGCCCGCCGCCGAGCGCCTTCGCCCAGGACCGTGCGACGTCGGCGGCCCGCCTCAGCTCGCCGGCCGACCCCTCCGCCGTGTAGGCCTCCGCCACCCCGATGCTGGCCGAGACCACGAGCGTGTGGCCGTCGATGTGGAACGGGGTGGCCATGGCGGCCTGCAGCCGGTCGGCCAGCCTGCTGACCTCGGCGATGCCGTCCGGCTCCGCGACGAGCACGGCGAACTCGTCGGTTCCCGTCCGGCTGACGAGATGGTCGCCCGCGGTCAGCTGCAGCCTGCTCGCCACGGCGAGCAGCAGCCGGTCGCCGATGCGCGTGCCCAGCGCGTCGTTGATCGGGTGGAAACTGTCGAGGTCGATCGCGCACATGCCGACCCGCCCCGGCCCGTCCGCGGCGAAGGCCCGGTGCAGCCACTGCTCGGTGACCGCCTGGTTCGGTAGCCGCGTGAGCTGGTCCTGGTAGGACGACTCCTGCAGCCGGGACCGGAGCCGCTGGTGGTCGGAGATCTCCTCCACCACCGCCATGAGGTGGGTGGGCTCACCGTCCGGGCCGTGCATCCGGGAGGCGACGACATGGGCCCACACGACCTGCGAGTCGACCCGGACGAGCCGGACCTCCATCCGCACGACCTCGGGCTCGCCTCGGGCGAGTCGCTGCAGGTGCTCGACGACGTCGACCATGTCCTCGGGGTGGACGAAGTCGGAGACGGGGCGGGGCTGGTCCACCGGGCCCTCGAGGCCGAAGAGGCGCGACAGCGCCGGGTTGATGTCGATGACCCAGCCGTCCAGCCGGGCGATCCCGATCCCGACCGGGGCCTGCTCGTAGAGGGCGCGCAGCTGCCGCTCCCCCAGCACCACCGAGCGCTCCCCCGCCACGGCAGCAGCGCCGGGGGCTCGCACACCATTGCGCCTGCGCCGCTCGTGCAGGGCACCCACGACACCGGCGACCAGCTCGTCCAGGGCGGCGGCGAGGCGGCGGTCGGCGTCCGGTCCGGACGGCCCGAGCACGGCGGCGGCCTCCCGGCGCAGCAGCCGGAGGCTGGGGGCGAGGACGTCCTCGGGGCCGCCCTCGACGGGGTCCTCCGGATCGCCGCACAGGCCCGTGGTGAGCAGCTCGGCGCCGAGCTCCCGGGCGGCGAGCGGCCAGAACGGCTCGGCGCGCAGCGTCGTGGCGAGCTTGCGCAGGACGGTGGCCAGGTGCGCCGCGATGCCCGGGTCGTCGGTGGGCGCCAGCTGGGCCCAGCGCCCCGCGAGACGTTCGATACCACCCGGTCCGGGCGGGCACGCCTCCGCGGCCGCACGCAGCCCCGAGTGACCGTCCAGGGGTCCGGACAGGCTGCGCGGTGCTACCACGCGGCCACCTCCTGTCGCCCGTTCGGTCCGGCCGGACCCTGATCGGGCCCAATTTTCCGTGCCGTCCTGTGTTTCCGCCACCACGAGGTGTCGCTGTTCACCAGGTCGTGCGCCACAGCCCGGCTTCTCACACGAGCGGCAGCAGCCGCTCGATCTCTCGGGCCCGGCTGCCCGACGCGCTCAACGCACCCGCGCCGACGGCCTGCGACCAGGTCGTTCGCCCCGTGACCAGCGCGAGCCACGTCCGCGGATCGGCCTCGACGACGTTCGGCGGCGTCCCCCGGCCGTGCCGCGGACCCTCGACACACTGGACGGCGCCGAGCGGCGGCACGCGCACCTCCACGCTCCGCCCCGGCGCTGCGGCGGCGAGCGCCGCGAGGCTGCCCTTCACCGCCGCACGCAGCACGGATCGTTCCGGCGCGGGGCCGCCGGCCAGCCAGTCGAGCACGGCGGACGGGAGGAAAGCGCCTCCCGCGACCTCCTGCCGGCCGCGTCCGCTGCCATCGGATGTCATGTCACCTCTCCGATCGGACAGGTTCGGCCGCCGGGGATTCACCCGAACAGGGCGGGGAGAGTGCCCTCCCAGGCCGAGCGGAGCTCGGCCAGAAGGAGGTCCGGGATCCCGGCGATGGCCAGCGCGGCACCACCCGTGGTGCCGAGCGCCCTGGCGGGCACGCCCGCGGCCGCGGCCCGCGACAGCACCTCGTCGGCCCGTTCCGGCGCCGTTGTGACGAGCACGCGGCCCGCCGACTCCGCGAACAGCGCGACGAACGGGTCCAGCCGGTCCGGCAGCTCAACGGTCGCCCCGCGGCCGCCCCCGATGAGGCAGGCCTCCACGAGTGCCTGCGCGAGCCCGCCGTCGGACAGGTCGTGGGCCCCGGTCAGCAGGCCGTCCGTGGCCGCGGCGGCGAGCAGCCCGGCGAGGCGCTGCTCGGCGGCCAGGTCGACGGCCGGCGGGCGGCCGCCGAGGTGTCCGTGCACGACGTGGGCCCACTCGCTGCCGCCGAGCTCGTCGCGGGTGTCGCCGAGCAGCAGGACCGTGTCGCCGTCGCGGGTGAAGCCGGCCGGGACGCGGCGCGCGACGTCGTCGAGCACCCCGAGCACGCCGACCACCGGCGTGGGCAGGATCGGGCGGTCGCCCGTCTGGTTGTAGAAGCTCACGTTGCCGCCGGTGACGGGGATCGCCAGCTGCGCGCAGCCGTCGGCGAGGCCGCGCACGGCCTGCTGGAACTGCCACATCACGTGCGGGTCCTCCGGCGAGCCGAAGTTCAGGCAGTTCGTGACGGCGAGCGGGGCGGCCCCGCTCGTCGCGACGTTGCGGTAGGCCTCCGCGAGCGCGAACTGGGCACCCGTGTACGGGTCGAGCGCCACGAAGCGCGCGTTGCAGTCGGTGGCGACGGCGACTCCGCGCCCGGTCCGCTCGTCGATGCGGATCACGCCGGAGTCGGCGGGCTGGGCGGAGGCGGTGTTGCCGCGCACGTAGCGGTCGTACTGGTCGGTGACCCACGCCCGGCTGCACAGGTTGGGGCTCGCGGCCATCCGCAGGATCTCCGCGCGCAGCTCGTTCGGCGCCGCCGGGCGCGGCAGCCTGTCCGGCGTGTCGGCGATCAGCGCGTCCTGGCTGTCGGAGCGGGCGACCGGGCGCCGGTACACCGGGCCCTCGTGCGCCACGGTGCGCGGCGGGACGTCCACGACGGTCTCGCCGTGCCAGTCGATGACCAGCCGGTCGCCGTCGGTGACCTCACCGATCACCGTGGCGAGGGTGTCCCACTTGCGGCAGACGGCCATGAAGGCGTCCACGTCCTCCGGTCGCACCACGGCGCACATGCGCTCCTGCGACTCGCTGGACAGGATCTCGGCCGGAGTCATGCCGGACGCGCGCAGCGGTACCGCGTCCAGGTCGACGTGCATGCCGCCGTCACCCGCCGAGGCCAGCTCGCTGGTGGCACAGGCCAGCCCGGCGCCGCCGAGGTCCTGGATGCCGACCACGAGCCCGGCGTGGAACAGCTCGAGACAGCACTCGATGAGCACCTTCTCGGTGAACGGGTCGCCCACCTGCACCGAGGGGAGCTTCTTGCGGCCGCCGCCCGTCTCGTCCGCGCCGGACTCATCGGCGGTGAACGTCTCGCTCGCGAGCACGGACACGCCGCCGATGCCGTCGAGGCCCGTGCGGGCGCCGAACAGGATGATCTTGTTGCCGACACCGGAGGCGAACGCCAGGTGCAGGTCCTCGGTGCGCATCGCCCCCACGCACAACGCGTTGACCAGCGGGTTGCCGAGGTAGCTGGGGTCGAACACGACCTCGCCACCGATGTTGGGCAGGCCGAGCGAGTTGCCGTAGCCACCGACGCCCGCCACCACACCGGGCAGCACGCGTGCGGTGTCCGGGGCGTCGGCCGAACCGAAACGCAGCGGGTCGGCCACCGCGACCGGGCGGGCCCCCATCGCCATGATGTCGCGCACGATCCCGCCCACGCCCGTCGCCGCGCCCTGGTACGGCTCGACGTAGGACGGGTGGTTGTGCGACTCGACCTTGAACGTGACCGCCCAGCCGTCGCCGATCTCCACGACGCCCGCGTTCTCCCCGATCCCCGCGAGCATCCGCTTGCGCATCTCGTCGGTGGTGGTCTCGCTGAAGTAAGCGAGATGCACCTTCGAGGACTTGTAGGAGCAGTGCTCGCTCCACATCACCGAGTACATCGCCAGCTCGGCGTCGGTGGGGCGGCGGCCGAGGATCTCCCGGATCCGCGCGTACTCGTCGTCCTTCAGCCCGAGCTCGCGGTAGGGCTGCGGGTGGTCCGGGGTGGCGGCGGCGGTCTCGACGCTGTCGGCGGCCTGCACGGCTGGTGTCACGGCTGTTCAGCCTACGTGCCGGGGCAGCGGCACCTCGGCGAGGCGGGAGTTGCCCCGGTCACCGTACGGGCCCGGGCTGGGCTGGGTACGGGTGAGATGGCCACAAAGGCCCTTCGATCTTGCTACAGGAACGCTCACGCCCATCTCACCGGGTCCGGCGGCCCGTGGGTCGTCCGCCGGCATCCCTCTCCACCGCGCCGCCCGTTCCGCGTGCCTTGGCTCGAGTCGCTATCAGCGCGACGGAGCACGGCCATC
Organism: Pseudonocardia nigra; assembly: GCF_019396355.1. Taxonomy (GTDB): domain Bacteria; phylum Actinomycetota; class Actinomycetes; order Mycobacteriales; family Pseudonocardiaceae; genus Pseudonocardia; species Pseudonocardia nigra. The sequence continues at coordinate 15,071 of NZ_JAHKRK010000081.1, read as the reverse complement.
GCACCGGCGTGAAGCAGCAGCCGGCACACCATCCATCCGAGCGCTGCCGGTGGCTGGTGAGAATCCGGTCCGACGCCCCGGGCTGCGATGCCACGAACTCGATCGCCGCCTCTATCGGATCTTCGGTCATCGCAGGCGCCGGCTGAACGAGGCATCACCTCTGCGTCGCACAGGACACCAACTCTTCGGGACGCGGGGCTCCGGATCGCCCTCCACACCGTCGAACCCCATCGGCTCAGCCATGCGGCAACTATCCACTCTCAGAGTGGATAGACCAACCCTCATCCACTATGAGATTGACTTGCGGTCGAGCGCGACACTCGTCCGACGCCGATCGGCGCAGCTCAGAAGGGGGAGATGAGTGAAGATCACTCGCGTGTTGCGGTACTCGTGCCCGAACGGCATCGACTGTGACCGCATCTACGACACGGACGGACCCGACCTGGCCGTTCGGGGCCGGATCGTCGATGACCCGTCGGAGCTGGCCGCACTCGGTATCGCCGGTCTGCCCGATCACGAAGGGGTCGTCCTGATCGAGCGTCGGATCGCTCCCGAGCTGTCGCCGCGGACCTGAAGTGCTCGACCTCCCCGCACTCGCCCGGTTCCTCGACGGCCACCACCACCATGACCTGTTCCGGCTGGAGACGCTCGACCGGTACCGATCCGCGAGCGACGGTGACGACCTCGATCGATTCCTGCATGGCGAGCCGGAACCCGATCGCGCCGGCAAGCAGGCATGGCTCGACAAACTCCGGACCGACGCAGTTGCCGGCCGCCGCCGACGACGCGTGCATGTGGTGACGCCCCCGTTGTCGGACTACCTGCGCTACGAGTGCGAGTGGGGCTACGCCGACAACTCCGCTGCCGGCGAGGAGATTCGGATCCTCGACCTGTCGCGCGCACCTGACGGCGCGGATCTGCTCCTGCGCGTCGGCGACTTCTATTTGGCCGACGACCTGCACGTCGCGACGGTGGACTACGACCCGAACGGCCAGTTCCTCGCCGCCGCGGTGGTCGAGCAACCACTCGTTGCCGCTTACGTCGAGCTCGCCGAGACCGCCTGGCGATTGGCCGAGCCGTTCGAGGGCTGGTGGAATACGCACCCTGAGTTCCACCGGGCGACCCTCGACAGAGAGCGAGCACACCAGGGGTGAACAGCCGATCCTCGGGCGGCGACGAGCTGTCCCGGACGTTGCGGAAGTTGCGCAAGGACGCCGAGCTGCCCAGCGCCGAGGCAGCACGTCGCGCCGAGATCGGGCAGGCGACGCTCTCCCGGTACGAGACCGGGAAGTTCGTGCCGACCCCGCAGACCGTCGCGGCACTGGCCACTGTGTACGAGGCACCCGCCGCCATGCGCCGGCGGCTGATCGCAATGGCAACCGACCTGCGGGCCGAACACCGCCGCGTGGTCATGCACCGAGGCGCGGCCAACTTCCAAGAGCGCGTCGGCCGGATCGAGGCCTCGTCGAAGCACGTCGGAACCTTTCAGCCCACTGTCGTACCCGGACTCCTGCAGACCGAGGAGTACATGAGGGCCCTGTTCGGCTCCGGCCTGACGGGTGACGAGCTGGACCGAGCGGTCGCGAACCGACTGCAGCGGCAGACACTGCTCGGCGAGCCTGGACACGAGTTCACCCAGATCATCACAGCGGGTGCCTTGCTGTGGTGTGCAGGCGGACCCGAGATCATGATCGGCCAGATCGAACGGCTGATCGAGGTGACTCGCCTTGACGGAGTGCGACTGGGCATCGTTCCACCACGCACCCCGGCCACGGTGTTCCCGTTGCACGGGTTCGACGTCTACGACGAACGCGCCGTCATCGTCGGCACCATCGCGGCAACGGCGCTGTTGACCGAACCGCCCGACGTCGCTGCTCACATGAAGATGCTGAGGAAACTCGAGGAACTCGCAGCGTTCGGCGCGGAGGCCCGCCGAGTGCTGACGGAGGTCGCTGAGGACTACCGGCACGACGGCGGGCCCGCGGGAAGCTGACCGGAGCGCGCGTCCTCGCAGGGGCTACGCGAGGACGGACCTCAGCCCTGCGCACGCCCTGTCGGCAGCTTCACGACGCTGACGAAGAAGTGGTCGATCTGCTTGATCGCCTCGATGAACCCCTCGAAGTCCACCGGCTTGGTCACGTAGGCGTTGGCGTGCAGCTGGTAGCTGCGCAGCACGTCCTCCTCGGCCTGGGAGGTGGTCAGCACGATCACCGGGATGTGCCGCAGGTCCGCATCGTCCTTGACCTCCTGGAGCACCTCCCGGCCGTCGCGGCGGGGCAGGTTCAGGTCGAGCAGGATCAGGTCCGGCCGGGGCACGTCCGCGTAGGGCTCCTCCCGGCGCAGGTAGGCGAGGGCTGCCTCGCCGTCGCTGACCACGTCGAGGCGGTTGTGCAGGTACTCGTCGAACGCCTCGTGGGTCATCAGCACGTCGCCGGGGTCGTCCTCGACCAGCAGGACGTTGACGGTCCGGGCCTCCGGGTCGTTCATGTCAGCTCTCCTCGGCGGGAACGGGCAGGGTGAATCGGATGGTGGTGCCGGGGCCGTCGCTCGCCGCGATGACGATCCGGCCCCCGTGGAACTCGACGATCTTCTTCGCGAGAGCGAGCCCGATGCCGGTGCCGGGGTAGACGTCACGCCCGTGCAGCCGCTGGAAGATCACGAACACCTTGTCGGCGTACTCGGGCTCGATCCCGATGCCGTTGTCGGTGACCGTGATCTCCCATGTGTCGCCGAGCCGCTCGGCGGCCACGTGCACCACGGGTGGCACGCCGTCGCGGTGGAACTTCAGCCCGTTGCCGACCAGGTTGAGCACGAGCTGGTGCAGCAGCGAGCGGTCCCCGACGACCACCGGCAGCTCGTCGACCACGATCTTGCCACCGGTCTCGTCCCGCACCGTCTCCAGCTGTTTCACGGCCGCGGCGGCGACGGCACCCAGATCGACCGGGTCGAAGCCCTCGGTCGTGCGTCCCACGCGCGAGAACGCGAGCAGATCGTTGATCAGCCGCTGCATCCGCTGGGCGCCGTCGACCGCGAACTCGATGTACTGGTCGGCGCGGTCGTCGAGCTTGCCGGAGTAGCGGCGCTGCAGCAGCTGGCAGAAGCTCGACACCTTGCGCAGCGGCTCCTGCAGGTCGTGGCTCGCCACGTACGCGAACTGCTCCAGGTCGCGGTTGGACCGCTCCAGCTCGCGCGCCTGCTCGTCCAGGCGCCGGTTGACGGCCTGCGCGTCGTCCAGGTCGCGCAGGATGTGTCTGCGCATCGCCTCGACGTCCTCGCCGAGCTCGACGATCTCGCGCGGCCCGCCCGCCTGCACCGGCTGCTGGACGTCACCGGACACCACGTGGCGCACCTGCCCGGCCAGCGCCGACACCGGACGGAGCACGTACCGCCGCAACCCGAGCGCAGCGGCGACCAGGAACGCGGCCAGCACCGCGGCGATCGCGATGCCGATCCCGATGAGGAACGCCGACGCGCGCTCGACGCGGTCCCTCGCGGCCGCGCGCTGCGCCTCGAGGTCGGCCACGAGTGCACGGGTGGCAGCACGCACCTCGTCGAACAGCGCCCGGCCGCGCGCCGGCTCAGGGGCGCCCGGTGCCCCGGCGAGCACCGGTTCCGCATACACCGTCCGCCACGCCTGCGCCGCCCGCTCCACCTCGTCGAGCTCGGGCCCGATCTCCTCCAGACCGCGGCGCTCGGCCAGCGTCCGCAGGGTGGCGGTCGTCGAGCGCTGCGCCGCGAGGCCGTCCCGGTACGGATCCTGGAACTCCGTCCGGCCGGTCAGGTTGTACCCGCGAACCCCCGTCTCCTGGTCGAGGAGCGAGACCGACAGCTGCTGCGCCGAGAGCAGCGCCGGGCTCGCGACGTCCACCAACGCGGCACGGCTCTGTCCCACCCGCCACATCGCGATGCCGCCGAGGGTCACCGCCACCACGGCGAGCAGCGCCCCGATCGACGCCCCGACGGCGAACACACGCGCGAGTGGCCAACGCCCGCCGGCGTCGCTGGAGAGGCGGTTGCGCAGCGGCCTGCGCCGTACGGGCCGGTTGAGGTCGACCGTCACCGCGCTCCCCCGGGAACCGCGTCGGCCGGGGTCGGGTCGCCGGGCGCGGCGTCGGACGAGAGCAACAGGATCGCGACGTCGTCGGACAGCGGCCCGCCGTTGAACTCCTGCGCACGCTCGACCAGCCGGGCCGGCAACCGTTCCAGATCGGTGTCGCGCTCCTGCTCGAGCACTTCCAGCAGTCCCTCTTCCCACAGTGGTTCGCCGGGCACGGGCCCCTTGCCCTCGATCAGCCCATCGGTGTACAGCAGCAGCGCCCATTCGGGGCCGAGCGGGACGGTCATCGGCTCCCACGACGCGTCGACCGCGACCCCGAGCGGGAGGCCCACCGGGGAGGCGGCGGGCCGCGGCCCGGGGCGCAGCGCCACCGCAGGCGGGTGACCGGCCAGCCGCACCAGCGCCTCGCTCCCCGGCCCGCCGGCGTCCGGCCGGATCGCGACCGTGCACACGGTGGTGAACAGCGACGGGTTGTGCCGCTCGCTCACCAGCACCTGTTGCAGTTTCGGAAGCAGCTGCGGCTCGTCGACGCCGGCCAGCACGAGCGCCCGCCACGACACGCGCAACAGGGCACCGAGTGCCGCCTCGTCCGGCCCGTGGCCGCACACGTCGCCGACGATCGCGTGGACCGTGCCGGTCGGCCCGAGCACGGCGTCGAAGAAGTCCCCGCCGATCAGCGACCCGGTGCGACCGGCCCGGTAGAACGACCGGGCCCGCACCGGGCTGCTGGCGAGCAGCGGCGACGGCAGCAGCCCGCGTTCCAGGCGCGCCGACTCGGCGGCCGCCAGCTCCTCCTCCCGCAGGCGGAGCAGGCTGACCTCGGCGCGGCGGCGCTCCACCGCGTAGCGGACGGCCCGGATCAGCACCTGGCCGTCGACCTTGCCCTTGACCAGGTAGTCCTGGGCACCGGCGGCGACGGCCGCCGTCCCGAGGTGCTCGTCGTCGAGGCCGGTGAGCACGCAGACCGCCGCGGCGCTCTGCGCCTGCAGGATCCGGCGCAGCCCGTCGAGCCCGTTGCTGCCGGGGAGGTTGAGGTCGAGCAACACGCAGTCGCAGCGTGCCAGCAGCTCGCCCTCGACCACCTCGGACACCGACTCGGCCACGCTCACGTGCAGGTCGGGGTCGACCTCGGCGAGCAGCTCCCGCACGAGGAACACGTCGCCCGGATCGTCCTCGACGAGCAGCACGTGGCTGGGCGCAGCCGGAACGATGGGGGTCATACGTGGCGCTTCTCCTCGCGGGTACCGCATGGCTGCGGGTCGCGGAAGCCTAGATCGCCGCGGCCCCCGCTCGCACCCGGGCCGGGGCCTACGCGGCGGGGGCGGCCAGCTGCAGAACGGAGGTGAACAGGCCGAGCCCGTCGGTGGACGGCCCGGTGAGCGTGTCGATGGCATGCTCGGGGTGCGGCATCAGTCCCACCACCCGGCCGTCGGCCGAGCTGATCCCGGCGATCCCGGACAGCGCGCCGTTGGGGTTGGCCCCGACGTAGCGGAACACGACCCGGCCGTCGCCCTCGAGCTGCTCGATGGTGGCCGCGTCGGCGACGTAGCGGCCCTCGGCGTTCTTCATTGGGACGACGATCTCCTGGCCCGCGGTGAGGCTGCCCGTCCACGCGGTGGCGTTCGACTCCACCAGCAGCCGCTGGTCGCGGCAGATGAAGTGCAGGCCGGCGTTGCGGACGAGCGCCCCGGGCAGCAGCCCCGCCTCGCAGAGGATCTGGAAGCCGTTGCAGATGCCGAGGACCGGCACGCCGCGACGGGCCGCGTCGACGACCTCGGTCATGATCGGCGCCAGGCTGGCGATCGCGCCCGCACGCAGGTAGTCGCCGTAGGAGAACCCGCCGGGGACGACGATCGCGTCGACGCCCTGCAGGTCGTGGTCGCCGTGCCAGAGCGCGACCGGCTCGGCACCGGCGTAGCGCACGGCGCGGGCCGCGTCGACGTCGTCGAGGGTGCCGGGGAAGGTGATGACGCCGATCCTCATGCCCTGGTCACCACCCAGTCCTCGATCACGGGGTTGGCCAGCAGCTGGCCCGCCACGCGGTGCAGCGTCTCGTCGTCGACCGAGTCGTCCACCTCGAGCTCGAAGTGCTTGCCCTGTCGCACGTCGGCGACACCGGCGACGCCGATCCGGGCGAGCGCACCCACGACGGCCTGCCCCTGCGGATCGAGGATCTCGGGCTTGGGCATCACGTCCACAACCACCTTGGCCACAGGACAAGCCTACGGTGAACACCGTTGCCGACCGGCTCGGGAGTCCGTGAGGCTGCTCGCATGGGTCGATGGCTGGTGCTCGGCGGCACCCGGTTCCTGTCCTGGACGGTGGCGGCCACGGCCGTCGAGCGCGGCCACGAGGTGGTGTGCGCCGCCCGCGGCGTCTCCGGGCGGGTGCCCGACGGGGCGAAGCTCGTGGCGGTGGACCGCGACGCGCCCGACGGCCTCGACGCGCTGCGCGGCGAGCGGTTCGACGCCGTGGTCGACGTCGCGACGATGTCGCTGCCGTGGGTCCGCGCCGCGGTCGACGCGCTCGCCGCCGGCGCCGGGCACTGGACGTTCGTGTCGACGATCAACATCTACGCCGACAGCGCCGCGCGGGGCCAGGGAGTGGACGCGCCACTGCTCCCGCCGCGTGAGGCGGCCGACACCGACGTGCCCAACAGCGACCCCGACGCCTACGGCGCGATCAAGGTGGCCTCCGAGAACGCGGTGCGCGCGGCGGCGGGCGATAGCGCGCTGGTCGTGCGCGCCGGGCTGATCTGCGGACCCGGCGACGAGCACGACCGTTTCGGCTACTGGCCCCAGCGCTTGGCCCGCGGTGGGCGTGCCGTGGTTCCTGACAGCCCAGGGCAACCCGTGCAGGTCGTCGACGTACGTGACCTCGCCGACTGGATCGTGCGCTGCGGGGAGGAACGGACGACCGGCACGTTCGACGGCAGCGGGCAGCGCTCCACGCTCGGCGCGGTCCTCGACGAGATCGCAGACGCCGTGGGAGCGCACGAGCTGGAGCGCATCCCGGTCGCGCCCGAGAAGCTGACCGCGGCTGGAGTGAACCCGTGGGCAGCCCCTCGATCGTTGCCACTGTGGCTGCCGGAATCGCACTGGGGCATGGTGGACCGCGACACCGCTCCTGCAGCAGCTGCCGGACTGCGCTGCCGGCCGGTGGCCGACACCGCACGCGCGTCCCTGGATCACGAGCGGTCCCTCGGCGTCGACCGCGACCGCCGCGCCGGCCTCACCCCTCAGGACGAGGCGGAGATCCTGGCCACCCTCTGACGCGCGTCGGGCGATCCGTGCCCGCGAGTCGGGCGATCCGTGCGCCCGAGTCGGGCGATCCGTGCGCACCCACACCCCAACTCAGGCGCACTCATACCCGACTCGCACACACCCAGCCGCCGACTCGCGGACGTTCCCAGCCCCACCCCCGCGAGTCGAGCGAATCGTGCGCGCGAGTCGGGCGACTTGTGCGCGCGAGTCGGGCGATTTGTGCGCTGTCACGACTCGGTTCAAGCACGACCGGTCCAGGTGAACCTCGGCGGCGAGCCGACCCAGCGACCGACTTCCGCAGCACGCCGCCGGGCGAGTCGGCGCGCGACTGGCGGACCGCACGGGCCGGGAGCACAGTGACCACGTGCAGATCACCCACTTCGGCCACTCCTGCATCCTGCTCGACACCGGCGCCGCCCGGCTGCTGATCGACCCCGGTACGTTCTCGGCGGGCTTCGAGTCGGTGCAGGGCCTGGACGCCGTCCTCGTCACCCACCAGCACCCCGATCACCTCGACGCCGAGCGGCTCGGCCCGCTCCTGGCCGCCAACCCGGACGCCCGGCTGATCGTCGACGACGGGACGTCGGCGCAGCTCGGTGACGTGACGCACGAGACGGTGGCGCCCGGCGCGTCGATCCAGGTCGGCGGCTCGCGCATCGACGTGCTCGGTGGCGAGCACGCGGTGATCCACCCGGACATCCCGGTGATCAGCAACAACGCCTACCTCGTGGACGGCACGCATCTGCACCCCGGCGACGCGTTCACGCCACCACCCGCCCCGGTCGACGTGCTGTTCCTGCCGACCGGGGCACCGTGGCTCAAGCTCTCCGAGGCCGTCGACTACCTGCGCGCGGTCGCGCCGCGCACGGCGGTGCCGATCCACGAGGCCGTGCTGGCGATGCCGCGGATGCACTACGGCCGCTTCGCGGAGCTCGGCCCGCGGGAGACCACCGTGCGCGTCCTCGACCGCGGCGAAGCGACCGAGATCTGAGCGACGGGCTCTACACGGCCGCCGCGAGGCGATCCAGCTGCTCCGGGTCCTCCAGGGCGGAGCCGACCGCGACGACCGACGCGCCCGCGTCCAGGAACTCGCGCGCGTTGGCGGCGCCCATGCCGCCCGTGGCGACGAAGCGCACCTGCGGGAACGGGCCGCGCATCGCCGAGAACCAACCGGCCCCGAGCACGGCGGCGGGGAAGGCCTTCATCCAGGTGAGACCGAGGCCGAGCGCGCGCTGCACCTCGGACGCGGAGGCGACGCCGGGCAGGTGCGCGAGCCCGGCGGCGGCGCTGGCCGCGGCGACCCGCTCGTCGAAGCCGGGGGCGACGGTGAACGCCGCGCCCGCGTCGGCGGCCTGTGCGACGTGCTCCAGGGTGACCACGGTGCCGGCGCCGACCGGGAGTCCCCGGGCCGCGCCGGCCCGCACCGCGGCAGCCAGCGCATCGATCGCCTCGGCGCTCTGGATCGGCACCTCGACGGCGTGGATGCCGTTGTCCCAGGCCCGCTGCGCGAGTTCGACCGTGCGCTCGACGGAGAAGCCGCGCAGGATCGCCATCACGCGCTGCTGCGCGAAGGTCTCGTCGAAGAAGCGTGCTACGGACGCCATCCCAGCTCCTCGGAAATCGTCGTGGTGGTCTCGGCCAGCCGCGGGAGCAACCGCTCGAGGTCCTCGCGCGAGGCCCTGGCCTTGAGAGCCGTGATCGACACGGCGGCCGTGACCCCACCGGACGCGTCGCGCACCGGCATCGCGACGCAGTGCACGAAATCCTCGTGCTCGCCGTCGTCCACCGCCCAGCCGCGTTCGGCGACCGCCCTGAGCTCCGCCCGGTAGCGCTCCCGGGAAGTGATGGTGGTGTCGGTGTGCCGCACGAAGTCGGCCGTGTCGAGCATCGCCTCCACGGCCTCGCCGGGCTGGAACGCGAGGATCGCCTTCGCGACGCCCGCGGTGTGCAGGCTGACCTTCTGCCCGACCTGCGAGTACAGCCGCACCATCCCGGGCTGGTCGATCTTCTCGGCGTAGACGATGCTGCGGCCGTCGAGCGCGGCGAGGTGGATCGTGTGGGCGCACGCCGCGCCCAGCGCACGCAGGTGCGGGCGGGCCACCGCGACCAGATCGAACTGCTCGATCGCGAGCTGCGCCAGCCCGGCGAGCCGGTAGCCGACGCCGTAGCGGCCGTCTTCGCGGCGCCGGGCCAGTCCACACTCGGTGAGCGTGGCGAGGATCCGCAGCGCGGTGGACCGGTGCACATCGAGGTGTTCGGCCACCTCGACCTGCGTGCGCGGCCGCATGCTGACGAACTCCAGCACCTCGGCGGCGCGCTGGACGCTCTGCGACATCTACAGGCTCGGTAGGAAGTCGTGGGTGCTGCTCAACGAGCGCGCGGCCAGGTCGTGACCCGCGGAGAGTCGGGCTGCGGGCTCGGACTCGCGCAACAGCTCCGACAGGTATCCGGCGGCGAACGCGTCGCCCGCTCCGACGACCTCCACCACCTCGACGCGGCGGGAGGGGACGAACACCGGTGCGGCGCCGGGCGCCACCTCGCTGGCCCCGACCTCCCCGTCCTTGACGACCAGGCGCACCGGCGCGTCGAGCAGCGCCGCCACCGCGGTGGGGTCTCCCACCTGCCAGAGCCGCTCGGCCTCGTCGCGCCCGACGAACACGATGTCGGCGCGGCGGGCCAGGTCGAGCAGCACCGGCGCCGCCTCGTCGGCAGGCCACACCCCCGGCCGGTGGTTGACGTCGAAGGAGATCAGCACCTCGTGACGGCGAGCGGCCGCGTAGACCGCCGACAGCAGGTCGCGGCAGGTGGCCGACAGCCCGGCGGTGATGCCCGAGACGTGGACGATGCGGGTGGCGCTCCAGTCGACGTCGTCGAGGTTCGCGCCGGTCATGCGGGACGCCGCCGAACCCGCGCGGTAGTAATACACGCGCGTCGAGCCGAGACCGGGGTCTTTGAAGTAGACCCCGGTGGGTGCCTCGGCGTCGACCCGTACCCATGAGGTGTCCACGCCGTACTTCGCGACGGCCGCGACCATGCGCCTGCCCAGCGGGTCGTCACCCACCTGACTCAGCCACGCCGACCGGTGGCCGCGTTCTGCGAGGTACAGCGCGACCGTCGACTCGGCGCCGCCGACGTGCAGCGCGAAGTGCTCGGCGCTCTCCAGCGGCGACGGGTCGGTGGGCGTCACGAGGATCATGCTCTCCCCGATGCAGAGGACCTCGGGAGAGCGATCGCCGTCAGTTGCCTGTCTTGCAACATCGTTGCGCACAGCGCGAACGATAGCCGGTTCAGGCGGCCTGCGGCACGGCGGGCGGGCGGTAGGTCACCGGCTCGGCGCCGAGCGCGAGCGCGGCGTCCACCGCGGCCAGCACGGCGTCTCGGCGCACCGGCTGCGCGAGGTCCTTCGCCCGGACGGCGATGCGGACCACGCCGCCCCGCCGGGCCGTCCGGCTCACCTCGGCGAGCAGCACGCGCGCCCGCCAGGCCTCCGCGGCCCGCCGGTCCTCGGCGACCGCCCGCCGCTCCGGCGCCACCCGGAAACCCAGCACGCGGGCGCGCACCACGGTTCCGGCGAACGGGCCGCGCAGGAACCGCACGCACCCGTCGTCGGCCAGCACGCCGAAACCCTGCTCGCACAGCGCCTCCGCGGTGCCCGCGGAGGCCAGCCAGCGCGGCGGGACGAACACGTCCGTCCGCAGGCCCGCCGCCGTCAGGGCCCGCCGCGCCGCGATCAGCCGCAGCCCGGCCTCGTGCCGCGGGAGCGCGGCGAACTCGGCCTTGCGCGCGAGCATCCCGCCGGGCCGCCAGGTACCGAGCGGGTCGGGCGTGTGGTCGTAGCCGTGCAGGACGACGGCGTCGCCCGCGGCGCGCCGCTCGTGCAGCCACTCGACGAGCGCGGGCGGCGCGGTCCCGGCCGTCGTCCGCGGCCGGAACAGCTGCGAGACCGGCACGCCGCGCGCGTCGAGGGCGGCGGCGAGGGCGACGGCGGGCGCCAGCCCGTCGGCGGTGGTCAGACGGGACAGCGAGACGAGCAGGCGGGCGGCCATGCGCTCATGGACGCACGCCGACGTGAACGGAGGCTGACGCCCTCGTGAGTGCGAAACGGTGCTTGGGCGTCAGTTACCACTCACGACCGGTGATGCGCTCGTAGGCCTCGACGTAACGGGCCCGGGTGGCCGCGACGACGTCGGCCGGGATCTCCGGGCCGGGGGGCGTGCGGTCCCAGTCCAGCCCGGCCGACCACTCGCGCACGAACTGCTTGTCGAACGCGAACTGCGGACGACCCGGCTCCCACGAGTCGGCCGGCCAGAACCGCGACGAGTCGGGCGTCAGCACCTCGTCGGCCAGCACGATCTCGCCACTCGCATCGCGGCCGAACTCGAGCTTGGTGTCGGCGACCAGGATCCCGTTCGCCGCCGCCGTCTCGGCGCCGCGCCGGTAGACGTCGAGTGTGAGGTCCCGCAGCCGCGCCGCGGTGTCGGCACCGACGGCCGCGACGACGTCGTCGAAGGTCATGAACTCGTCGTGCTGCCCCACCGGCGCCTTGGTGGTGGGCGTGAAGATCGGCTCCGGCAGCTTCGAGCCCTCGACGAGCCCGGGCGGCAGCGCCACCCCGGACACCGTGCCCTGCTTCTCGTACTCCTTGAGCCCCAGGCCGGCGAGGTAGCCGCGGGCGATGCACTCGACGGGCAGCATCTCCAGGCGCCGGCAGCGGATCGCCCGGCCGGCGAACGCCTCCGGCACGTCCGTGGAGATCACGTGGTTCGGCACGAGGGCGCCGAGCTCCTCGAACCACCACACCGACAGCTGCGTGAGCACCGCACCCTTGTCCGGCACGGCCGTCGGCAGCACGACGTCGTAGATCGAGATGCGGTCGGAGGCGACGAGAATCAGGTCTGCGTCGTCTTCCGGGCCGTCGGCATAGAGGTCGCGGACCTTGCCCGAGTACAGCAGCTTCACAGGATCGCTCCGGGGGTGTAGGCGGCGGCGTCGGGGTGCGCGTCCACGATGTCCTGGACGCGGGCGACCACGGCGGCGACCTGCGCGGTGGCGGCGCCGGTGAAGCGCAGCGGGTCGGCGAGCAGCCCGTCGAGGGCCCCGGCGGGCAGCCCGAGCCGCTCGTCGCCCGCCAGCCGCGCGATCAGGTCGTTCTCGGACTGGCCCTTCTCGCGCATCGCGAGTGCGACGCCGACCGCGTGCTCCTTGATCACCTCGTGGGCGGTCTCCCGGCCGACGCCCGCGCGCACCGCGGCCATCAGCACGGCCGTGGTGGCGAGGAACGGCAGGTAGCGGTCGAGCTCGCGGGCGACCACCGCGGGGTAGGCGCCGAACTCGTCGAGCACGGTCAGCGCCGTCTCGTACAGCCCGTCGAGGGCGAAGAACGCATCGGGCAGCGCGACCCGGCGGACGACCGAGCAGAACACGTCGCCCTCGTTCCATTGGGCGCCCGCGAGCTCCGAGGCCATCCCGGCGTAGCCCCGCAGCAGCACCATCATCCCGTTGACGCGCTCGGCGGAGCGGGTGTTCATCTTGTGCGGCATCGCCGACGAGCCCACCTGGCCGGGCTGGAAGCCCTCGGTGGCGAGCTCCGCGCCCGCCATCAGCCGGATCGTGGTGGCCAGCGACGACGGCGCGGCGGCGAGCTGCACCAGCGCCGACAGCACGTCGTGGTCGAGGGAGCGCGGGTAGACCTGGCCGACGCTGGTGAGGACCCGCGCGAAGCCGAGGTGGTCGGCGACGCGCTGCTCCAGGTCGGCGAGCTTCGCCGCGTCGCCGTCGAGCAGGCCGAGCATGTCCTGCGCGGTTCCGACCGGGCCCTTGATGCCCCGCAGCGGGTACCGCAGCTGCAACTCCTCGAGCCGGCTGTAGGCGACCAGCAGCTCGTCGGCGGCGGACGCGAACCGCTTGCCCAGAGTGGTGGCCTGCGCGGCGACGTTGTGGCTGCGCCCGGCCATCACCAGCTCCGCGTACTCCGCGGCGCGGCGCCCGAGCCGGGCGAGCACGGCCACCGTGCGGTCGCGGACCAGCTCCAGGGAGAGCCGGATCTGCAGCTGCTCGACGTTCTCGGTGAGGTCGCGGCTGGTGAGCCCCTTGTGCACGTGCTCGTGGCCGGCGAGCGCGTTGAACTCCTCGATGCGCGCCTTCACGTCGTGCCGGGTGACGCGCTCGCGGGCGGCGATCGAGGCGAGGTCGACCTCCTCCACCACCCGCTCGTAGTCGGCGATCGCGGAATCGGGGACCTCGACGCCGAGCTCGAGCTGGGCGCGCAGCACCGCGATCCAGAGCCGCCGCTCCAGCACGATCTTGTACTCGGGCGACCAGATCCGCACGAGCTCCGGGCTCGCGTAGCGGGCGGCCAACACGTTGGGGATCACGTGCAGGCAGTTTACGTTGCCCCTGATGGGAGCACTGCACGCCCGCAGTCCTACCGCGGGTCGGCCACCGCGGCGAGCCGTTCGGCGGTGTCCGGGAACGGGCGCCTGTCTTCGGTGTTGGGCCGTGTCCCGTGGATCAGGGGCGACGGGATTCGTGATCCAGATGGTTCCTGGTCGTCAGAGGCTGCGCAGCAGGACCTCGCGACCCACCGCCCGCGGGTCCGGATCGGCCTCGATGAGCGCGCTGATCACCGCGCCGTCCACGAGCGAGACGAGGTCGCGCAGCACGGTGTCGGCCAGCGGCCTGCCGGACCGGGCGAGGATCTCCGCGAGCAGGGCGTCCAGCTCGGCGCGCAGCTCGCGCATCAGCGGCGCCAGGTACGGCCGCCGACCCGCGCCGACCAGCCGTTCGTAGCGAAGCAGGACGGCATCGAGGCCTCCGTCACGCGACTCCGGCCCCAGCAGCTGGTCGAGCACCAGCTCGGCGAGCGCCGGGGTGCCGACCGGCCCGCCCGGGAGCTCGGCGAGCTGGGCCCTGCCCTCGGCGAGCTCGTCGCGGCTGGTGCGCTCGACCGCGGCCGTGACCAGCTCGTCGAGGGAGTCGAAGTAGTAGGTGGTGGACGCGAGCGGCAGCCCGGCGCGCTCGGCCACCGCCCGGTGGCGGACGGCGTCGAAACCGCCCGAGCGCAGCAGGGCCGCCGCGGCCGTCACCAGCTCCTGCCGCCGCCGTTCCCCCTTCGCGGTGCCCACGGTCCCAGTGTCACAGCCGATCGCATTAGGGCGTGTCTGGTGGATCAGGGTCGATGGGATTCGTGATCCAGATTGCTCCTGGCAAGGCGGAGGCCCGAGCCGTCGTACCTGGCGTACCCGGTCGGGCCGACAACGCCGCCAGGGGCGATCTGGGCGCGAAGACCGCGATCATGATCCGCCAGACACGCCCTAGTGGCTTGTCACGCAGCTTTGACCGGGTAACTGGTCCAGGTGCGGATCGGTGAGTTGACGGCGAAGTTGGTCTTGGGTCGGGCTCGGGTGTTGCGCCAGCGGACGTAGCTCGCGATCGCGGCGTTCTGCTCGGCGTGGCTGCGGTGGTCGGTGCCGTTGAGGGCGAAGTAGCGCAGCGCGGCGAACTCGGCCTCGATCCAGTTCAACCACGATCCGTAGGTCGGCAAGAACACCAGCTCGACCGCGTTCGCGGCGCACCACTCGCGGACGCGGGCGTGGCGGTGCGGGGAGAAGTTGTCGCAGACCACGTAGAGCTTCTCGCCGGGCCAGCGGGCCCGCAGGACCTTGAGCAGGTCGAGGAACTCGATCCAGCGTTTGCGATCCCGGATCCGGTAGAACAGCGTGCCGGTGGTCAGATCCAGTGCGGCGAGCATG